>JAPSIA010000013.1 GCA_031179215.1 Agrococcus sp. | reverse complement strand
CGCACCCGCGCCCGCGCCGTGAGGGCGACGCCGACGAGTCGGCGGCCCTCGCCTTCGCCGCGGCCGACTCGCGCACCTCGCCGCCCGGGGCGGGCAGCGGCACCGCGGATGCGACCGCCCACGACCTCGCCGCCGCGCGCGAGGAGCGCATCCGTCGCGTGCTCGACTTCGAGGCCGGCTGGACGAGCCACGGGGGCGCGAAGGCACGCGCCATCCGCGCCGAGTTCGGGTGGTCGACGACCCGCTACTACCAGGTGCTCGACGGCCTGCTCGAGACCGAGGAGGCGCTGCGCCACGACCCGATGCTCGTGCGGCGGCTGCTGCGCCTGCGCGAGGGCCGATGAGCCGCCCGCAGCGCGTCGGCGCGCACCGCTCGGTCTCGACTGACCGCTGGCCGCGGTGGGCGATCCTGCTCGCGGCGCTCGCGGCCGCGATCGTGCTCGCTGCCATCGGGCTCTTCGCGCTCGACACGCTGCGCCCTCAGGCCCCCGTGCCCATGGAGACCGCCGCGCCGGAGGGCATCACCGACCCGGCCGCCATCGATCCCGCGCTCGACGCCTCCATCACGGTGCTCGACGCCTCGGGCGAGCACAGCTTCGCGGCGGGCGTGGGGCAAGCGCTCGCCGACCAGGGCTGGGACGTCATCGCGACGGGCGGCAGCTCGCAGGCGAGCGAGACGACCGTCGTCTGGTTCGACAGCGAGGAGCTCGCGCCGGTGGCGCGCGGCCTCGCCGAGGTGCTCGGCGCCGGCGAGGCGCAGCTCTCGGACGGCCGGCTCTCCGGCACGCCGATCACGATCGTGCTGGGGCCTGATGCGATCGGCACGGCGCCGAGCGTCGAGCCGCGCGAGGAGGGCGAGCTGGAGCACTCGCCCACCCCGTCCGCGCTGTAGCCGGGGTCGCTTGCACTCTCCAGCGTCGAGTGCCAGACTTGGGCTTGGCACTCCCGAGCTAGGAGTGCCAGTTGAACGTCACCAGCGTCCAGGAGGGACGAGACTCAATGGCAAAGATGATCGCATTCGACGAGGAGGCCCGCCGCGGGCTGGAGCGTGGACTCAACACGCTCGCCGACGCGGTGAAGGTGACCCTCGGACCGCGCGGCCGCAACGTCGTGCTCGAGAAGAAGTGGGGCGCCCCCACGATCACGAACGATGGTGTCTCGATCGCCAAGGAGATCGAGCTCGAGGACCCCTTCGAGAAGATCGGCGCCGAGCTGGTCAAGGAGGTCGCGAAGAAGACGGACGACGTCGCCGGCGACGGCACGACGACGTCGGTCGTGCTCGCTCAGGCGCTCGTGCGCGAGGGCCTGCGCAACGTCGCGGCCGGTGCTGACCCGATCAGCCTCAAGCGCGGCATCGAGAAGGCCGCTGCGGCCGTGAGCGAGCAGCTGCTCGCGAACGCCAAGGAGGTCGAGACCAAGGAGGAGATCGCCGCGACCGCGTCGATCTCGGCCGCAGACCCCGAGATCGGTGCGCTCATCGCCGAGGCGATCGACAAGGTCGGCAAGGAGGGCGTCGTCACCGTCGAGGAGTCGAACACCTTCGGCACCGAGCTCGAGCTCACCGAGGGCATGCGCTTCGACAAGGGCTTCCTGTCGCAGTACTTCGTCACGGACCCCGAGCGCCAGGAGACGGTCTTCGAGGACCCGTACATCCTGATCGTCAACTCCAAGGTCTCGAACATCAAGGACCTGCTCCCCGTCGTCGACAAGGTGATCCAGGCGGGCAAGCAGCTCGTCATCATCGCCGAGGACGTCGAGGGCGAGGCGCTCGCGACGCTCGTCGTGAACAAGATCCGCGGCATCTTCAAGTCGGTCGCCGTCAAGGCCCCCGGCTTCGGCGACCGTCGCAAGGCGATGCTCGCCGACATGGCGATCCTCACGGGCGGCCAGGTGATCTCTGAGGAGGTCGGCCTCAAGCTCGAGAACACGACGCTCGACATGCTCGGCCGTGCGCGCAAGGTCGTCATCACCAAGGACGAGACCACGATCGTCGAGGGTGCCGGCGAGGCCGACGCCATCGCCGGTCGCGTGCGCCAGATCCGCCAGGAGATCGAGAACACCGACAGCGACTACGACCGCGAGAAGCTGCAGGAGCGCCTCGCGAAGCTCGCCGGCGGCGTCGCCGTCATCAAGGCCGGCGCCGCGACCGAGGTCGAGCTCAAGGAGCGCAAGCACCGCATCGAGGACGCCGTCCGCAACGCGAAGGCCGCCGTCGAGGAGGGCATCGTCGCCGGTGGTGGCGTCGCGCTCATCCAGGCCGCCAAGACCGCCTTCGACTCGCTCGAGCTGCAGGGCGACGAGGCGACCGGCGCGAACATCGTCAAGGTCGCCGTCGACGCTCCGCTCAAGCAGATCGCCCTCAACGCCGGCCTCGAGCCGGGTGTCGTGGCCGAGAAGGTGCGCGGCCTCGAGGTCGGTCACGGCCTCAACGCCGCCACGGGCGAGTACGTCGACATGCTCGCCTCGGGCATCTCGGACCCGGTGAAGGTCACGCGCTCCGCGCTCGCCAACGCCGCGTCGATCGCCGGCCTCTTCCTCACGACGGAGGCCGTCGTCGCCGACAAGCCCGAGAAGCAGCCGGCGATGCCGGCCGACCCCACGGGTGGCATGGACTTCTGATCCATCGCGCGGAAGGGCCCCAGCTCCGGCTGGGGCCCTTTCGCGTGCCGCGGGGCGATCCAGCGGCGGCGCTCAGGCCGCGAACATGCGCAGGTTGCCCTGCTCGACCTCGTCGTACTGCCGGCCGGCGTGCGCGAGCGCCTCGTTGATCGCCGCGAGCGACTCCTCGACGCGCAGCTGCGTCGCGCGCCACTCCTGCACGACGCCCTGGAACGCGACGGCCGCCTGGCCGCTCCACGAGTCCTGCAGCGCCTGCAGCTGGCTGTGCATGGCCGCGACCTCCGACTGCACCCGGCTCGCGGTGCCGCGCACCGAGATGTGGGCGCCGTGGATGGCGTCGGCGTCGACGACGTACCTGCTCATGATCCCCTCGATCCTGCGCGGAGCATCCGCGCTCGAGGGCACGCTAGGGGAGCGGGCTCGTCAGCGCCGGCCGTGGGCGGACGGCTGTGGATGACCCGTCGTCGTCGCGAGCGAGTCGGGCCGCAGCCGCGCGCTCAGCTTCATGACGGCGGCCTCGTCGGCGAGCGGGATCGCGATGCGGAAGGTCGCGCCGCCGCCTGGCGTGTCGACGACGTCGAGGCGCCCCGCGTGCGCGCGCACGATGCCCCGCACGATCGCCAGGCCGAGGCCCGAGCCGCCCGTCTCGCGCGTGCGCGAGGAGTCGGCGCGGAAGAAGCGCTGGAAGATCTTGTCGCGCAGCTCCGCCGGGATGCCCTCGCCGTGGTCGATCACGAGGACGACCGCCTCGCGGCGACGCGTCGAGACGCCGACGCCGAGCTCGATGGGGGAGCCCGCCGGCGTGTAGCGCGTGGCGTTGCCGATGAGGTTCGAGAGCAGCTGCCGCAGCGTGTTCTCGTCGCCGAGCACGACCGCCGGCGGCGTGAGCGGCGGCGGCGTGAAGACGCCCGCCGGCGCGTCGTCCTCGGCGCCCGCGACCGGTCCGAGCGCATCTGCATCGACGGGCAGCACCGCGACGGCGCGATCCGGCGAGCCGACGCGCGTGTCGCTCGCGGCGTCGTTGACGAGCGGCACGAGGTCGAGCGGCTGCAGGTCGAGGGGACGCCGCTCGTCGAGGCGCGCGAGGAGCAGGAGGTCCTCGACGAGGCGCGCCATGCGCTTCGCCTCGCCCTCGATGCGCTCCATGGCGTTCTTGACGTCCTCGGGCGTCGCGATCGCGCCCATGCGGTAGAGCTCCGCGTAGCCGCGCACCGCGACGAGGGGCGTGCGCAGCTCGTGGCTCGCGTCGCCGACGAACTGCCGCATCTGCGCGACCGACTCGTCGCGCTGCTCGATGGCGGCCTCGATGCGGTCGAGCATCCGGTTGAGCGAGAGCTGCAGCGAGCCGACCTCGGTGCGCGGGTGCTCGCCCGTGAGGCGCGTGTCGTAGTCGCCGTCGGCGAAGCGCTGCGCCTCGGCGGCCGTCTTCCGCAGCCCGCGCAGCGTCGAGACCGCGAGGATGCGCGTGAGGGCGGCGCCGAGCACGACCGCGAGCGCTGAGAAGCCCACGAACACGAGCGTGAAGCTCGTCGTCGTGCCCTCGGCGGAGGACATGTCGACGGCGACGATCGAGACGAGCAGCTCGCCCGTGCCGCTCACGGTGCTCGGGGCGACGAGCGTGCGCCAGCGCGTCTGGCCGTCGATCGAGTCGAGCGTGAACGGGCGGTCCTCCTGGGCGATCGTGCCGAGCGAGAGCCCGCCGAGATCGGGGTTGGCAGGCCCCGGCAGCTTGTTGTCGCACAGGACCGTCCCCGAGGCGTCCGCGACCCCGAGGTAGTAGATGTTCGGCATCCGCTGCGCGAGGTCGCACTGCTCCGGCGAGTCCGAGCGCGTGATCTCCTCGCTCGTGAAGGCCTGCATCGACTGGTCGAGGTCGCGGTCGATGTCCGCCACCTGCGCGTCGCGGATGATGGCGAGCGTGCCGACGCCGGCGAGGGCGAGCCCGAACGTCATGACGATGACGATGAGCGTCGTGATGCGCCCGGCCAGCGACATGCGGCCGAGCAGCCGGGCGGCGAGTGCGCGCACCTACGCCTTCGGCGACTTGAGCATGTAGCCGAAGCCCCGCTTGGTCACGATCATCGGCTCGCTCACGCGGTCGTCGATCTTCCGCCGCAGGTAGGAGATGTACGACTCGACGATGCCGACGTCGCCGTTGAAGTCGTACTCCCACACGTGGTCGAGGATCTGCGACTTCGAGAGCACGCGGTTGGCGTTGAGCATGAGGTAGCGCAGCAGCTTGAACTCGGTCGGGGAGAGCTCGATGTCCTCGCCCGCGACCGACACCTCGTGCGTGTCCTGGTTCATCGAGAGCTCGCCGACGTGGATCGTCGCGTCGTCGGTCTCGGCCATCGTGCGGCGCAGGATCGCCTTGATGCGGGCGATGATCTCGTCGAGCGAGAAGGGCTTGGTGACGTAGTCGTCGCCGCCGACGGTGAGGCCCGTGATCTTGTCCTCGGTGTCGTCCTTCGCGGTGAGGAACAGGATGGGCGAGGTGAACCCGGATGCCCGCAGCCGCTTGGTCACGCCGAAGCCGCTGATGTCGGGCAGCATGACGTCGAGGAGGATGAGGTCGGGCTCGTCCTCGAGGACGGCGGAGATGGCTGCGGCGCCCGCGCCGACGGCGCGCACGTCGAAGCCCGCGAAGCGGAGGCTCGTGGTCAGGAGGTCGCGGATGTGCGGCTCGTCGTCGACGACGAGGATCTTGGCGCTGGGCTCGGTCATGCGCTCAGTCTCTGGTGATTCGCTGAGCGGTTCCTGAGAGCCAGTGCAAAGACTCAGGCCGTCGCGCGGTCGACCGCGTCGAGCTCGTGCTCGTCGAGGATCGTGTACGCGTAGCCCTGCTCGGCGAGGAAGCGCTGCCGGCCGAGCGCGAACTCCTGGTCGACGGTGTCGCGGGCGACGATCGTGTAGAAGCGCGCGGTGCGACCGCCCTTGGGCCGCAGGAGCCGGCCGAGCCGCTGCGCCTCCTCCTGGCGCGAGCCGAACGAGCCCGACACCTGCACCGCGAGCGACGCATCCGGCAGGTCGACCGAGAAGTTCGCGACCTTCGAGACGACGAGCACGCGCTCGCTGCCCTCGCGGAACGCCTGGAAGAGCGACTCCCGCTCGGAGACGGGCGTCTCGCCCGTGATGAGCGGCGCACCGAGGGCGGCCGAGAGCTCGTCGAGCTGGTCGAGGTACTGACCGATCACGAGCGTCGGCTCGTCGGGGTGCTGCGCGAGCACGCGCCGCACCGTGTCGATCTTCCGCGGGCTCGATGCCGCGATCCGGTACCGCTCGCGATCGCCGCTCGCCGCGTACTCGAGCCGCTCGTCCTCGTCGAGGTCGATGCGCACCTCGAAGCACTCGGCGGGCGCGATGAAGCCCTGGGCCTCGATCTCCTTCCAGGGCGCGTCGAAGCGCTTCGGGCCGATGAGGCTGAACACGTCCGACTCCCGCCCGTCCTCGCGCACGAGCGTCGCCGTGAGGCCGAGCCGGCGGCGCGCCTGCAGGTCGGCCGTGAGCTTGAAGACGGGCGCCGGCAGCAGGTGCACCTCGTCGTAGACGATGAGGCCCCAGTCGAGCGCGTCGAGCACGCCGAGGTGCGCGTACTCGCCGCCGCGCTTGACGGTGAGGATCTGGTAGGTCGCGATCGTGACGGGCTTGATCTCCTTCGACTGCCCCGAGTACTCGCCGATCTCGTCCTCGGTGAGGCTCGTGCGGGCGAGGAGCTCCGCGCGCCACTGGCGAGCGGAGACGGTGTTCGTCACGAGGATGAGCGTCGTGGTGTCGGTCGCGGCCATCGCCGCGGCGCCGACGATCGTCTTGCCAGCGCCGCACGGCAGCACGACGACGCCCGAGCCCGCGTCGGCGAAGTGCGTCACCGCATCCGCCTGGTAGGGGCGCAGCTCCCAGCCGTCCTCGACGAGGTCGATCTCGAGCGGCGTGCCGGGCGTGTACCCGGCGAGGTCCTCCGCGGGCCAGCCGAGCTTGACGAGCTCCTGCTTGAGCTCGCCGCGTGCCCAGTCGACGATGCGGATGCCGCCCTCGACGGGCCCCGCGAGCAGCGGCTGGATCTTCCGCGACCGCCGCACCTCCTCGAGCACGGGTCGGTCGTCGCTGCGCAGCACGAGCCCCTCGCCGTCGCGCTCGATGACGAGCCTGCCGTACCGGCCGATCGTCTCGCGGATGTCCTGGGCCACGCCCGGCGGCACGGGGAACTTCGCGTGCGTGTCGAGGGTCGCGATGATCTCGTCGGCGGTGTGCCCCGCGGCGCGCGCGTTCCACAGGCCCAGGCGCGTCACGCGGTAGGTGTGGATGTGCTCGGGCGCGCGCTCGAGCTCGGCGAAGACCTGCAGCGCCTGCCGCGCGGCCGCGGCGTCGGGGTGCGCGACCTCGAGCAGCACGGTGCGGTCGGACTGCACGATGAGCGGGCCTGGCTGAGTCATAGCGTTCCAGCCTACTCCGCCCGGCCCGCTCGGCAACGGTGTCAGCTCGCGACGCCGAGCCCAGCGACGCGCGTGATGGCGCTCAGCGGCAGCGTGCGCTCCACGTCGCGGTTCGCGTCGCGAGCCCGCAGCCGTCCGTTCGCGACCGCGAGCGGCACGAGCTCGACCTCGACGGGCGCGCTCGCCGTCGTGACGGTGAGGCGCACGGGCACGCGCTCGCGGATCGCGGTCTGCAGCTGGCGCTCGAGCCACGCGCGCTCCTCCTCGCCCACCTCGAAGCCCGCGTCGCGCAAGCGGGCGACGAGCCGGTGCCGCTCGCGCACCGGCCGCGGCGCGCGCTCGGGCTCGCGGCGCACGAGCTCGCCCGACTCGTCCTCGAGCACGGCGGGGTAGCGCTCCTCGAGCAGCGCCTCGAGAGCCTCCTCGGCGCTCGTGCGGAAGGTCACGCGGTGGGGGCCGGCCTGCACGGCACCGGCGCTCGCGAGCGCGCGGTCGACCGCGATCGTGCGGATGAGCTGCTCGTCGTCGCTGCGCGCCTGCGATCGCGCGCCGCCCTCGGCGACCGGGTCGACCGAGCGCACGCGCACGCTGCCGAAGCGCGCCGCGGTGTCGCGCACGAGGTAGGCGACCGGCTGCGGGAGGCCCGTGAGCGAGATGCCGCCGAGGAACTCGAGCACGCCGTCGGCGTCCTCCCCGGCGGCGAGCCCCGCTGCGACGGATGCGGCCGTCACGCGCCAGTGCGAGGCGATCCCCGCCCGCTCGATGCGCGCGATGCGGCGCAGTCGCGACTCGACGCCGGCCTCGAGCGGCCCAGGGGCCACCGCGGAGAGGTCGGGCTGCAGGTAGATGGATGCGGTCACGGGAGGCACGTGCGTCGCGAGCGCGTCGCGCGCCGCTGCGGGGCGCTCGCGGGCGTCGACGGCGAGCGTCGTCGGCGCACCGCGATCGGCGAGGCCGAGCCGCTCCGCCTGCCGGCGCTGCCGCGCTCGGACGTCGAGCACGGCGCTGTCGGCGAGCGGGAACTGCTCGGACGCATCGCCCGCGATCGCGGGCGCGTCGGGCGTCGCGTCGAGCCACGCGGTCGCGAGCGCGAGCCAGCGATCGGGCACGGGGGAGGCGAGCCACGCATCCGCGTCGACGGTCGCGAGCATGCGGCCGTCGCGCCGGTCGACGAGGCCTGCGAGGAGCGCCGGCTCGAGCCGCTCCTCGAGCTGGGCGGGGTCGCCGTCGACCGCTGCCGCGAGCTCGCGCCCGATCGCGGCCGGCAGCTGCGCGCGGCTGCGCAGCGCGATGGGCGCCTCGGCGATGCGGTGCACGAGCTCGGAGACCTTGATCGCCTCGTCGATCGCCGACTGCGCGGCGGTCGCGCTCTCCGCCGGCTCCGGAGTGGCCGCGCGCGGGGCGTCGGTCCCCGCGGCGAGCGCGCGCACGCGGGGCAGCGCCTCGCCGTCGACGCCGAGCAGGAGCGCATCGAGCCGAGGCGTGGAGCCGCCCTCGCGGAGCGCGGCGAGCTCGGCCGCCGATCGCCACCGAAGCGCTTGCGCGATCGACGCATCCGCCATGAGGTGCTCGGCGAGGTCGAAGGTCGAGCTCAGCTGCGGGGGCGCCTGCCGCTCGGTCACGAGCGCGTCGAGGGCGTCGTCGGAGAGCGCCTGGATGCGCGCGGCGAGCTCGACGACGTCCATCAGCGCTCGCTCATGACCGGGGCCCGCTCACGCCCGGCGGTTCCGCGCCTTGCCGCGCGCGCTCACGATCACGAGCACCACGACGCACACGATCATGAGCGGCAGCGCCACGAGCGGCAGCCAGTAGGCGTACTGCCAGACGATGCCGGCGAAGAAGGCGCTGCCATCGCGGAAGGCGATGTGCAGCAGGGTCGCGGCGAAGCCGAGCACGGCGGTGGCGCCGAGGACCACGACGGCGATCGCGAGGATGCGCTCGAGGAGGTCGCGCCCCGAGCCCTCGTCGGGAGCGGGCGCGTGGTCGCGCTTCTTGGGGCGCTGCGTCGGGTTGCTGCTCGCCTTCGGCATCCGGCCAGGGTATCGCGGCTCGGCGTCCCAGCCGACGTCGGTACATTGGTGCGAGCGGCGGCGCGCCGCGAGAGATCTGCAGCAGGAGGGTGCCATGCCGACGGGCAGGGTGAAGTTCTTCGACGACGCCAAGGGCTTCGGCTTCATCGCCGGCGACGACGGCGGCGAGGTGTTCCTGCACGCATCGGCGGTGCCGGAGGGCGTGCACGTGAAGCCGGGCGCCAAGGTCGAGTACGGCGTGGCGGAGGGCCGACGCGGGCCGCAGGCGCTGTCGCTGCGCCTCATCGGGCCGAGCGCCGTGAAGGCCGCGCGCCGCGACACCGAGGACATGGCGATCATCGTCGAGGACCTCGTGCGCCTGCTCGACACGATCGGCAACGACCTGCGCCGCGGCCGCTACCCGAGCGCTGCGCACGGCTCGACCGTCGCGCAGATGCTGCGAAGGGTCGCCGATGACCTCGACGCCTGAGTCGGCCGCGCAGGCGCACCCGGCCGAGCCCGCCGAGTCGCCCGACGGCGCCGAGCACCGCATCCCCGAGCCGGAGGCGGGCGAGGCAGAGCTGCCCGAGTCGGCCGCGTCGCCGTCGACGGAGGCGCCGATCGACCACGCGCCGGCCGAGGACGCACCGGCCGAGGACGAGCCTGCCGCGGCGACGCCCGGGAGCTCCGTCGAGCCGGCCGCGGCGACGCCCACGACGCCGACGCTGCAGGAGCTCGAGCTCGCGCTCGCGGCGCTGGACGAGATCGCGCCTGCCGGAGCCGTCGGCGAGGTGCAGGACGCGGTCGTCGAGCAGGGCGCGGAGGGCGGCGCGCAGGTCATCGCCATCCGCCACGCCTCGAGGCTCGGCGGCTACCCCGACTGGTCGTGGACGGTGCTGCTCTCGCGCGGCCTCGAGGGCGGGCCGACCGTGCTCGAGGTGGCGCTGCTGCCGGGCGAGACCGCGCTGCTCGCACCCGCGTGGGTGCCGTGGGCCGACCGCCTCGCGGACTACCTCGCCGCCAAGGAGGCCGAGGGCGTCGACGCGGACGACGCGGACGACGAGCTCGAGTCGGATCTCGAGGCCGACCTCGAGGACGACTTCGACGACGACTTCGACGTCGAGGACGCGATCATCGATCCCGACGACGAGGACGCGGACTGGGACGGCGGCGCGGAGGCCGACGCCGAGCCGGACGACGCTCGAGGCTGACCCTCGCCTCCGAGGAGGCTCGGGCATCGCAGCGGGCCCGGCTCGGCGCGACTCGCGCGCCGGCGTCAGCGCTCGTCGAGCAGGAAGTCGATGCAGCGCGTGAGCTGCGCGACGTCGCTCGGCTCGATGGCCGCGAACGTCGCCACGCGCAGCTGGTTGCGCCCGAGCTTGCGGTAGGGCTCGGTGTCGACGATCCCGTTGGCGCGCAGCGCCTTGGCGAGCGCCGCGGCATCCACCGAGTCGTCGAAGTCGATCGTGACCACGACGTTCGAGCGGTGCGCGGGGTCGGCGACGAACGGGGTCGCCTCGGCGCGGCCCTCGGCCCACGCGTAGAGCGTCGCGGAGGACTCCGCCGTGCGCGCCGCCATGGCGTCGAGCCCGCCGGAGGCGAGCATCCAGCGGATCTGCTCGTCGAGCAGCAGCAGCGTCGCGAGCGCGGGCGTGTTGAGCGTCTGGTCGAGGCGCGAGTTCGTCACGGCCTGCTGCAGCGAGAGGAAGTCGGGGATGTAGCGGCCCGAGCCGGCGATGCGCTCGATGCGCTCGATCGCGGCTGGCGAGGCGAGCGCGAGCCACAGGCCGCCGTCCGCGGCGAAGTTCTTCTGCGGCGCGAAGTAGTAGACGTCGCTCTCGGCCACGTCGACCGCGAGCCCGCCCGCGGCGCTCGTGGCATCCACGACCGTGAGGGCATCCGCCTGCGCGCGCACGACGGGATGGAACACGCCCGTCGACGTCTCGTTGTGGGGGTAGGCGACGACGTCGACGCCCTCCACGGGCTCGAGCGCGGGGCGCGAGCCCGGCTCGGCGCTCGCGATGCTCGGCGCCTCGAGCCACGGGGCGGCGGCGGCCTTGCCGAACTTCGCGCCGAACTCGCCGAAGGTGAGGTGGTGCGAGCGCCGCTCGATGAGGCCGAACGCGGCGGCGTCCCAGAAGGCGGTCGAGCCGCCGTTGCCGAGCAGCACCTCGTAGCCCTCGGGCAGCGAGAAGAGCGCCGCGAGGCCCTCGCGCACCGAGCGCACGAGTGACTTGACGGGCGCCTGCCGGTGGCTCGTGCCGAGCAGCTCGAGGCTCGACTGCAGGCGCGCGACCTGCTCGGGGCGCACCTTGGAGGGGCCGCAGCCGAAGCGTCCGTCGGCGGGCAGGAGGTCGGCGGGGATGACGATGTCGCTCACAGGACGATCCTAGGAGTGCTGGACAATAAGGTGGGGGCATACGGCTGCGCGGCAGGAGAGGGAGGTGCGGATGACCGATCTCGTCGACACGACCGAGATGTACCTCCGCACGATCCTCGACCTCGAGGAGGAGGGCATCGTCCCGCTCCGGGCACGGATCTCCGAGCGGCTGCGCCACTCGGGCCCCACGGTCTCGCAGACCGTCGCTCGCATGGAGCGCGACGGCCTCGTCATCGTCGCGGCCGACCGCCACCTCGAGCTCACCGAGGAGGGGCGGGCGCTCGCGACGCGCGTGCTGCGCAAGCACCGGCTCGCCGAGCGGCTGCTCGCCGACGTCATCGGGCTCGACTGGAGCCTCGTCCACGACGAGGCGTGCCGCTGGGAGCACGTGATGAGCGAGCAGGTGGAGCGCCGCCTGCTGACGCTGCTCGGCAACCCGACCGAGTCGCCCTACGGCACGCCCATCCCCGGCCTCGCGGAGCTCGGCATCGCCCCCGCCGCCCCCTTCCTCGAGGGCGTCGTGCCCGCGACGGATGCGCGCGGCGAGCGGGTCGTGCGACGCCTCGGGGAGCCGATCCAATCCGACGTCGAGGGGCTCGCGGAGCTGCAGGCGGCGGGCGTCGTCCCTGGCGCGCGGGTCGCCGTCTCGGAGGCGGCCGGCCGCATCCGCCTCACCATCGCCGGCGGCGCCGCGATCGACCTGCCGGTCGAGCTCGCGCAGCACGTCTACCTCGAGGCCTGACGGCCGCAACGGCGCCTCGCGTCCAGGCGCCGTCCAGGCCGCGTGCAGGCTCGCCGATATCGTGTGCGTCGATTGTGACGAATTGGTAACGGTGGGTTAGTCTCCCCGGGTCAGCCCTGCACATCGCGGTGCGGGGGCTCGCAGAACGTCCTTGGGGGAACACCGACTTGAAGCAGCACACCACGGCCGTCGAGGTCTCGCCCCGTCGCCCTGCGCGACCCGTCGGCGCGTCGCTGCGCAGCGGCGCCAAGAGCGTCGGCGTCGTGTGCGTCGCTGCCGCGCTCGTGGGAGCGCTCTCGCTCCCCGCCGCGGCCTTCTCGCAGCAGGGCTCGCAGTACTCAGAGGCCGAGCTGCAGAGCGTCATCGCCGAGAACTCGCAGACCGTCACGGTCGCCTCCGACGCGCGCGTCGAGACGATCGCCCGCGAGGGCATCTCCGGCACGACCGCCGAGGAGCTCGAAGCGCTCCGCGCCGCGGCCGCAGAGGCCGAGGAGGCGCGCCAGGCGGAGCTCGCCGAGGCTCGCGAGGCGGCCGCCGAGAACGCGTCGGGCGAGGCCGCAGGCGCTCCCGCCGCCGCGGCGGCCACGGTGAGCGTGCCCGCCAACGGCGGCATCGTCGGCATCGCCCAGTCGCAGCTCGGCGCCCCGTACGTGTGGGGCGGCGCGAGCCCCTCGACCGGCTTCGACTGCTCGGGCTTCACGATGTGGGTCTACGGCCAGGCCGGCCACTACCTGCCGCACTCCTCGAACGCGCAAGCGGGCTACGGCACCCCGGTCCCCGCCTCGCAGGTCGCGGCGGGCGACCTGCTCGTGTGGAGCGGGCACGTCGCGATCTACGCGGGCGGCAACCAGATCATCCACGCCGCGACGAGCGGCAAGCCCGTGAAGTACTCGAGCTACTCGGCGATGGTCGCGGCCTTCGGCACGCCAGAGGTCCGCCGGTTCGGCTGATCCTTCGAACGTGGTGACAAACAGATAACGATTTGGTAACGTGGGTCGACGTGCCGCCCCGGCGGCGCATCGACGCAACGAGAGCTTTGGAGCATGTGACTGTGACGACTTCTACCGAGATGACCGGCATCGAGCCCGGCAAGAAGCGCTTCACGCGCGCTTCGGTCGTGCGCAACGCCCGTCGGGTCGGCGTGATCGCCGTCGCCGCAGCCCTCGCGACGCCGCTCGCCCTGCCCGCCTTCGCATCCGGTTCGGGCTCGGGCTCGCAGGAGTCGCTCTCGGCGCTCGTCGCACGCGATGCGCAGTCGGTCTCCGGCGTCGTCACGGCAGGCGAGAGCGGCCTGGGCGACGCTCGGCTCGCGGTGCAGGCCACCACGCCCGAGGAGCTCGAGCAGGTCAGGGCCGAGCTCGAGGCGGCCGCCGAGGCCGAGCGCGAGCAGCAGGCTGAGGCGCAGGCCGCCGCGGCGGCAGCCGCGAGCTCGGGGGCGGGCACCTCGTCCTCGTCGTCGTCCGCCTCGTCGTCGAGCGCCGCCTCCGCGGGCGTCTCCGGCGGCACCGTCGCCAACGCCGCGCTCGCGCAGGTCGGTCAGGCGCAGGACTGCACGGCGCTCGTGCGCCGCGCGATCGCCGCGGTCGGCCTCACCTACACGGGCATGGCGAACCTCGGCAGCCTCGGCCCGACCGTCCCCATGTCGGCGGCCTCGCCCGGCGACATCATCTACTACGCCGACGGCGGCACCGGCCGTGCGCACGTCGCGATCTACATCGGCGGCGGCCGCGCGGTGCACGGCGGCTGGTCCGGCTTCAACACGGTCGTCGCAGGCGTGCACATCGGCGGCTCGGCCCCGGTCTTCTACGACATCACGTGAGCTCACCCGCGAAGCGCCCGTCTCCGAGGAGGCGGGCGCTTCGTCCATCCGGCCGACGGTAGACTCGTCGCGCCTGGCCTCTGTAGCTCAATGGAAGAGCATCTCCGTCCTAAGGAGCTGGTTGGGGGTTCGAGTCCCTCCAGGGGCACCGATGTCCGCGGTCAGCTCTCGGGGTCGAACGCGAACTGCCGCACCTCCTGGGCGCAGCGGCACGCCGCGGCGAGCCGCGCGGCCCAGTCGAGCGCCTCGTGCCGCGTCGGCAGCTCCAGCACCGCCCAGCCGCCGTCGAGCTGGGCTGTCTCGGGGTAGGTCGCATCGGTGACGGTGCCGTCGCCCGCGACCATGACGGGCGCGACGTCCTCGTCGATCCCGCCGCCGAAGACCCAGACGCCGGCCTCCTTCGCCTCGCGCACGACCGCGTGCGCCGCCTCGGCGACGGCGGGCAGCTCGTCCTCCGGCACGTCCATCGCGGCGCTCGGGAACGAGATCAGGAACTTCGTCATAGCGTGCCTCCTGGGTGCGGTGCCTGCTGGCCTGGCTGCGATCCTCCTCCTGTCGCGGCGGTCGCGGAAGACCGCGTCGGCGTGGGTGATCTCGGCGTACCGGGCGGGTTCCGGTCGCGATCGGGGACCACTTCCGCGCATAACGCTGTTCGCGTACAGTGTGGGCACCGCCCGAGGGAACGGGGTCCGCGATGCAAGGCTCGATCGTCCTGCCGCTCCGTGCGGCAGCAGTCGCGACCGTCGCCACCGACGACGCGCCGCCGAGCGGCGCCGGTCCCTTCGGCCGCACGCTGCGCATCGCGCTCGCCATGAAGGGCGGCGTGAGCCTCGCCGTGTGGATCGGCGGAGCCGTCACCGAGCTCGACGTGCTGCGACGCATCCGCCTGACAGGCACGCGCGAGGCGCCGGAGGCCCGCCTGCTCACGACCTCGGACCCGGGCCGCGCGATCGAGGAGCAGCGCGATGTCGTCGCGCGCGCCGCCGTCTACGCGCAGCTGCTCGCCTCGCGCCGCTACGACGCCGTCGAGCTCGACGTGCTCGCGGGTGCGAGCGCCGGCGGGCTCAACGCCGTCATGTACGGCGTCGCCCAGCGCGTCGGCACGACGACCGACCGCATCCTCGAGCTCTGGCGGCGCAGCGGCGACGTCTGGGAGCTCATGCGCCCGGCGGGTGCGAGCAGCGTCGACTCGGTGCTGCGCGGCGATGACTACTTCTGGCGCGCGATGCGCGACGCGCTCGAGGCGCTGCACGACGCCCCCTCGCACGCCGGCCTCGTCGCTCGGGTCTCCGTCGACCTCTCGGCGACGGTCATCGACGCCGAGGCGAGCAGCGAGCGCGGCACCCGGGAGGGGAAGGCGCACTTCCACTTCGCCGGCGGCTTCGGTGACGACCCGCGAGGCCGCGTCATCCCCGCTGCCGGCGCGGCCGACCGCGACGCGGTGCTCGCCCGGCTCGCGTACGCGGCACGCTCGACGTCGTCCTTCCCGGGCGCGTTCGAGCCGGCGCTCATCTACTCGGGCACCGTGCCGGCGCATCCGGAGGCCGTCGACATGCGCGACGCGTTCCACGCCCACCGCGAGCCTCGCGCGCGCACGGCGGAGGACGCGCTGCCCGGAGCCGGCGACGTGCTCGACCCGTTCCGCGTGATCGACGGCGGCGTCACCGACAACGTGCCGATCGACCGCGCCCTGCGCGCGATCCGCAGCCGCTCGGCGGAGCACTACGTCGATCGCGCCCTCGTCTACCTCGACCCGAGCCCGAAGCTCGAGCTCGCAGGCCTCGCTCGCCCGACGGCGTACCACGGGAGGCCGCCGCGGCCGGACGGCAGCGTGCCGCGAACCGATCCGAGATCCGCCTTCCTCGGGGTCGTCCTGACCGGCATCGGCCACATGCTGGGGCGCGAGTCGAAGGACGACGAGGTCGACGACGTCGAGCGCTTCCGCCGGCTGCTCCACCTCGAGCGCGCGAAGGACGAGCTCTTCGCCCCGCTCACGGAGGCGGAGATCGCCCTCGCCGACGGCGAGCCGCTGCAGGTCAAGCGCGCCTACGCGCGCTTCCGCTCGGCCGCCGACCTCGAGCTGCTGACCGACGTGCTCACGCAGCCCTCGCTCTGGCTGCTGCCGACCCGGCAGCCGCGCGCGGAGCACCGCGCGTTCAGGCGCGAGGAGCTCCTCGCGCTCGACGGCGAGCTGTTCTCGCGCTTCAGCCGGCTCGAGGGCGCTGCGCTCGAGGGCGTCTGCACGGGGCCGCAAGCGCAGGTCGACGCCTGCCGCTGCCTCATCTCGTGGGTGCGGGCGCTCGAGGACGGCGCGTTCTGGGGGCCCGATGATCCTGCAGACCCGCACAGCATCGCGTGGCTCGACGAGCTGTGGGGCGACGCGACGGGCGGGCGCGGCAGATCGGCGCTGCGCACGGCGATGCACGCGCTGCATCAGGAGTCGCTCGACGATCGCGACGCCGCCGTCTCGCACCTGCTCGAGCACGCCGACGCGACCGCGCCTGCAGTCGCCGCGGATCCGAGCGCGCTCGCGATCCGGCTCACCGACGCCTGGCTCGAGCTCGCGAACCAGCAGCCGCAGGACACCGAGCGCTGGGCGCGCCTCAACGACCTCGTCGACGAGCTGCGCGCCGTCTCCGCGGCGGTGCGCGCGGCGGAGCAAAGCGCGCCCCCGTACTCGACGGCGTGGTCGCGGTCGCCGTGGTCGGGCATCGGCCAGTCGCCGCCGGCGTTCCGCGCTCGCGACCTCGCCCCGCTCGTCGCCGCTCGCGGCATGCCGCTGGGGATGCCCGCCATGACCTACGAGGACATCACGGCCGGTGACGCGTGGGACGTCGACGCGTACGCGTCGCTCGTGCACGCGCAGATGCTCGCCGGCTACCGGAGCCTCCTCCGGCTGCGCCCCGACGACGCGCGCGAGCTCGCGCTCGACGAGGATCGGCGCGAGGTGAGCGACGTCGTGCGCCACCTGATGCCCGACGACCGGCTGCAGCCGCGCACGAAGCTCGCAGGGATGAGCCTGGCCAACTTCGCCGGGTTCCTCAGCGCCGACTGGCGCACGAACGACTGGTGGTGGGGGCGGCTCGACGCCGCCCGCGGCGCCGTCGGCTTCCTCGAGTCCCTGCGGCCGGCACCGACGGCCTCGGCGACGCTCGAGGGGGAGGACCCCGCCGCCGCCGTCGAGGCAGCGGTGCTCGACGAGTGGCGAGCCTCCCTCGCCCAGGACGTCCCCTCGCGAGCGGCGTTCCAGGAGCGGCTCGGCGTCGAGGCGGGCGGCCTCAGCGCGCTCCACCCCGACTACCGCGTCGCGGTCGCGTCGCGGCTCCTGCGGCTGCTGTCGCGCGCGCTCGTGCGCGGCTCCCGGTGGACGGCACCGCACCGAGCGGCGCTCTGGCTGCTGCGGCCGCTCCTCGTGCTCGCGCCGATGCTGCTCGACCCCGCGCGGGCAGCCGTCGTCGGCGCGCTCCTCGCCGCGCCGGTGCTGCTCCTCGTCCCGCGCGAGGCCGCGGCCTCGGGGCCGTGGGCGACGGCCGGCGTGATCGCGCTCGCGCTCGCGATCATCGCGCCGCTCGTCTCGCTGGAGGAGCGCGTGCTGCAGTCGCGCGCGGTGTGGGCGGCGCTCGACGCGCGACGACGGGGGCACGTCGAGCGCGCCGTGCGGCGCGCTCGGTGGGAGGGCGTTGCCTGGGGGAGCGCGGCGCTCGCCATGGCGGTCGTCGCCGCGCTGCTCACGGGGCCCGCCGCCGCGACGCCGGTCTCGGCGTGGATGCTGCTGGCGGCCGCGGTCGTGCTCGCGCTCGTCGCCCGCGCGCGGTTCCTCGTGCCGCGGCTCTCGAGCGGTCACGGGCCGTGGCGCACCGCCCGATGGGCGGCGCTCGCCGTGCTGCTCGTCGGGGGCAGCTGGCTCTTCCGCGGGGGGCTCGCCATCCGGTCCGACCCCGCCGACCCCGCGGCGGCGGCGCGGATCGCGCTCGTCGTGGGTGCCGCGGGCGCGGCGCTCGCCGTCGCGCTCACGATCGGCTGGCTCGGCGGCGCTGCCCGGCAGTCCCACGCGCAGCCTGGCGAGCGACCGCGCCTCGAGGGGGCCGTCGCGCTGCTCGCGACCGCCGTGCTCTGCGGCATCGCCGCCGGCGGCCCGTTCGCGCTGCTGCTGCTCGTGCCGTGGGCCTCGGTGGGCGGCTGCCTGCTCGCGGCGATGTGGCTGTGGGGGACGGTGCTGTGGTGGGTGCCCGCGGTGTGGCAGCCCTCCTACCGGCCGAGCGACCGGCCGGCGCGGCGCGATGCCTGGACGGCGGCGCCCGCGACGTGAGGCGCGGCTCCGACGGGCGGCTCGCCGGTACCATCGAAGGCGGTGCTGCGAGCACCGAGCGACCCCCGCATCCGCCCCCGTAGAGAGCGAGCGCATGAGCATCTCCGCCGTCAGTGAGCCACGACCCGCGAAGGCGACCGACGGGGCCGCGTGGGACGCGCAGGTGCTCGCCGGGCAGTCCCGCGCGCACTACATGCAGTCGGATGCGTGGGCCCGCACGCGCGAGGAGAGCCCCTGGCGGGCGCTGCGCGACGTCGTCGAGGTGCCGACCGAGGGCGGCGGCAGCCGAGCGCTGCCGATCCAGCTCTTCGAGCGCAGCGCGCCGCTCGCGGGCCGCATCCTCTTCCTGCCGCGCGTCAGCGGCATCGACGCCGCCGCGATCGATGCGATCACGGCGCGCGCGAAGGCCTACCCGAAGCGCTGGTTCGGGCTGAAGATGGAGACGTTCCAGGAGGAGGACCCCGAGCTCATCGCGGCGTTCGAGCGCAACGGCTGGGTGCGAGCGGCCTCGAGCCAGTACCAGCACGCCGTCGCCGTCGACCTCACCGGCACGCTCGACGAGGTCGCCGCGCGCTTCAAGAAGCGCGCCCGCAACTCCTACCGCGCCGCCGAGAACAAGTTCGGCGTCACGGTGAAGAAGGTCGCGATGACGCCCGAGAACGAGGCCGAGATGCACCGCCTCATCGGTGAGACCAAGGTGCGCTCGGGCGGCTACTTCCGCCACCCCGAGTACTTCCAGCGCATCTGGGACGTCTACAAGACCGTCGGCCAGGGCCACTTCTACGTCGCCGAGTACGAGGGCGAGGTGCAGTCGATGGCGTTCGTGATCCGGTTCGGCGACACCGCCTGGTACAAGGACGCGGGCAGCATCCGCGAGAACGCCAAGATCTTCGCGCCCTACCTCATGCAGTGGAAGATCATGCAGGACCTCCACGAGCAGGGCGTCACGCTCTACGAGCTCGCGAACATCCCGGACCCGGCCGAGTGGGAGACGAGCGACATCCGCGGCCTCTACACCTTCAAGACGGCGTGGGCGCCCGAGCCCGTGCGGTACATGCCCACGTTCGAGCTGCCGCTCAGCAGCCGCTTCGCGCTGTGGCAGCGGGCGGGCCGCTGGCTGCGGGCGGTCTACACGCGCCGCACGGGCGACGCCTGGTTCTGAGCCGGCTCGAGGCCGCGCGGCCGCGCGGCGGGGATGCGCGCGATTCTGCGGCTTCTCGCAGTGTCACCCGGGCGGGCCGCCGCGCCATGACTATCCTCGCCGTGTGCGTGAAGACGAGACCGAGATCCAGGGCGACGGCCCCGTCGACGGCGCGCCGCTCGAGACGGCTCCCGCCTCCGTGCCCGCTCCCGAGCCGCAGCCCGCGAAGCGCGAGGGGGAGTGGCAGGCCTGGGCGGATGCGCTGCGGCGCGTGGGCGGTCGCAGCCCGCTGACCGACTTCATCGACACGACCGCGACGCGCATCGAGCTCTCCACGACCCACCCCGGCGGGCTCGCGCAGTTCATCACCGGTCGCCCGACGGCGCTCTCGAGCCTCATCCGCGACGACCTCGCCCTGCGCGCCGCGCGCTCGGCCGCCGCCGCGATCGCGTCGAAGGGCGTCGAGCTCGCCGCCGCGCGCTCGATCGACGCGGTGCACCTGGGCATCGGCATGGCGCGCTTCCCGCACGCCGCGCCCGACGGCACCGCTCGCGACGTCTACGGGCCGGTGCTGCTGCGCCCGCTCGTCGTGCGCCGCCGCGGCCGCGACTTCGAGCTGCAGCTGCTCGGCCGCCCCTTCGTCAACCCGCGCCTCGCGAGCATCCTGCGCGGCCACCACGGCGTGCGGCTCGACGAGCGCCAGCTCATCGAGCTCGGCTCGGGCGAGGGCACGTTCACGCCCAACGCCGTGCTCGACGCGCTGCGTCAAGCGGCCGCGCACGTGCCGGGCTTCACCGTCGACGCGCGCCTGCTCGCCTCCACGTTCGCCGACGTCGGCGAGCCGATGGCCGCCGACCTGCAGCAGCAGGAGCACGACGTGCTCGACGCGGTGCGCGGCGACGAGCAGGCCGCGTGGCGCGTGCGCGAGGGCCGCTCCGGCATCGACGAGACGCCGCAGGACCAGCGCGACCCCGAGGTCGACCGGCTCGTGCTCGACGCCGACGGCGAGCAGGACGCCGTGATCGCCGAGGCCGCAGCCGGCAACTCGCTCGTCGTCGAGGCGCTGCCCGGCACGGGCCTCACGCAGACGCTCGTGAACGTCATCGCCGCGCTCGTCGGCGACGACAAGCGCGTGCTCGTCGTGAGCCCCCGGCGCGCGACGCTGCGCGACATCGCCGACCGGCTCGCCGCCACGAAGCTCGCGGCGCTCGCGGTCTCGGAGGCGACGCTGCGCCGCGACCTCATCGCCGCCATCCGCCGCATCGAGGGCTCGACGCGCCCCGACACGGCCGAGATCGACGAGGCGATGCTGCGCTTGCGCAAGGTGCTGCTCGACTACCGCGCGGCACTGCGGCGCGTGGACCCCGAGCTGCAGGTGAGCGTGCTCGACGCGCTCAAGGAGCTCTCGAGGCTCGCGATGCTGCCCGTGCCGCCCTCGACGCGCGCCCGGCTGGGCGAGCAGGCCACGCGCGCGCTCGCGACCGACCGCCCGCGCGTCGCCGCGGCGCTGCGCAAGGCGGCCGCGCTCGGCCAGTTCAAGTACGGGCCCTCGGACACGCCCTGGTACGGCGCGTCCTTCGCGACGAGCGCCGACGCATCCGCCGCCTTCGAGGACGCGAAGCGGCTCGCCGAGGGCGACCTGCAGGCGCTGCAGGATGCGGCGAAGCAGGTCGTCGGCGACACGAAGCTGCGCCCGGCGGCGACGCTCGCCGAGCTCGAGATCCAGGTGGCGCTGCTGACCGACGTGCGCGCGACGCTCGACGTCATGACGCCCTCGATCTACGATCGGCCGCTCGGCGAGCTCATCACCGCCACGGGCCCTCGCCGCGAGGCGATCCAGTCGCTCGGCGGCATGCAGCGGCGCCGGCTCAAGAAGCTCGCCGAGGAGTACGTGCGGCCCGGCGCCCACGTGCCCGACCTCCACGACGTGCTCGTCGCCGCCGCGCAGCAGCGGCGACTGTGGGCGAAGTTCGCGCCCGACGGCTCGATCCCCACGGTGCCGGCAGGGCTCGCGGCGCTCGACGCCCGCTTGCGGGACGTCGTGGCGCGCCTCGCCGTGCTCGACGCGGCGCTGCATCCCGAGGTGAAGAGCGTCGACCTGCCCTTCGGGCAGCTGGGCGAGCGGATCGCGGCGCTCGCGGCGCCGAGCGACGCGCTGCAGAACATCCAGGAGCGCGCAGAGCTCATGGCCTCGATCGAGCGGCTCGGGCTCGACGCGCTGCTGACCGACCTCGCCGACCGGCACGTCGCCGACGACCAAGTCGAGCACGAGCTCGACCTCGCGTGGTGGCAGTCGGCGCTCCAGACGATGCTCGCGAAGGAGCGCGCGCTCCTGCGCGGCAACACCGACGTGCTGCGCCGCCTCGAGCAGGACTTCGCACTGGTCGACGAGGCGCACGTCGACGCCTCGAGCGCTCGCCTCGCGCACCAGATCGCGCAGCAGTGGCGGCTCGCGGTCGACGACCACCCCGCCGAGGCGGATGCGCTGCGGCGCCTCATCAAGGCCGGTCCCGTCGACGCCGACGAGCTGCAGCGCTCCGCGGCCCACTTGACGCGCTCGGTCGCGCCCGTGTGGCTCGCCTCCCCGTACGACCTGCACCGCGTGCCCAAGCGCATCCCGTTCGACGCCGTGATCATCGCCGACGCCGGCGCCATCACGATCGCCGAGGCCGCCGGCGCCATCAGCCGAGCGCGGCAGGTCATCGCGGTCGGCGACTCGGTGACGCAGACGCCCGCGCCCTTCGACGTCGGCGTCTCGACGCTCGGCGTGCGCCCGAGCGAGGAGCTCGCGACCCCGGATGAGCTGCACGCGGAGTCGGCGCTCTCGCGCCTGGGCGCGGTGCTGCCGATGCTGCGCCTCACGCGCTCCTACCGCACGGGCGGCGCCGACCTCGTCAGCGCCGTCAACGACCGCTTCTACGAGGGCCGCATCGAGACGCTGCCCTGGGCGGGCGCCTACCTCGGTCACGCCTCGCTCACGACCTCGATCGTGCACGGCGCCTACGGGCTGCCCGAGCAGGGCGGCGCGACCGTCGAGAGCCCCGACGCCGAGGTGGAGCGCGTCGTGCAGCTCGTCGCGCAGCACGCGCGCTCGCGACCGCAGGACTCGCTCATGGTCGTCACGGCCAACGAGAAGCACGAGGTGCGCCTGCAGCAGGCCGTCATGGCGGCGCTCGCGTCGAACTCGACGCTCGCCGACTTCGTCGTCGCCGACCGCGACGAGCAGTTCGTCATCGTCGACGTCACGCACGCGAGCGCCCTCAGCCGCGACCGCGTCATCTTCTCCGTCGGCTACGGCCACACCAAGCACGGCAGGAACGTCGACTTCGGCACGCTCGGCCAGCCCGGCGGCGAGCGGCTCCTCGCGGTCGCCATGACGCGCGCGCGCAAGTCGCTGCAGATCGTGACGTCGTTCGATGCGGCCGAGCTCGACCCCGAGAAGCTCGGCCACGGCGCGGCGCAGCTGCGCGAGATCCTGCTCGACGCGGCCTCGGGGGAGCGCCGCCAGGGCTACCACGGCGGCGACCCGCTCATGATCGACCTCGCGACGCGCCTGCGCCGGCGAGGCCTGCGGGCGGACGTGTCCTACGACGGCAAGCTGCCGCTCGTCGTCGCCAACGGCGGCGTCTGCGCGGCGATCGAGGCCGACCACGACGACGGCGACCGCACGCTGCGCGAGGCGCTGCGGCTGCGCCCCGAGGTGCTGCGCCGCTTCGGCTGGCACACGATGCGGGTGCACGCCTTCGAGCTGTTCACCGACCCCGAGGGCGTGGCCGACCGCATCGCCGAGCTCGTCGGGGCGGATGCGTCGACGCCGTGAGCGGTGACGAGCCGGCGGATGTCGAGGGCGGCGCCCGCGAGGACCGGCAGGGCGGCGGCGAGCAGCCGCTCGTGATCCGCAAGCGCGGGCGCCGCGTCACGACGCAGCCGCCCGCAGGCTACGCGGGCGAGCCCCCGATCGAGCGGCAGCAGTCGAACGAGAACGACGCGCGCCTCCGCGGCGACGTGCCGCCCCACTGGGGCTGACGAGCGGCGGCCTGCCGCGTCGGCTCGCCGCGGCGGCACGATCGGGAACCGGACCCCGTTCCCCGAAGCGGACCCGCTATGCCGGGTCCCGTTCGGGGGAAGGGGTCCGCTTCGCGGGGCCGGCGCTGCCTGCGAGCGTCAGGCGCGAGGGGGCGTGCCGGGCGCGTCGGCCGGCGGCGCCGCGTGCGCCTGCTGCTGCGCCTGCAGCAGCTCGCGGATGTCGCGCAGGATGTCGAGGTCGGTCTCGGCGGGCGCCTCGGGCTCGACGCCCCGGCGCCGCTCGTGGTGCTCGCGCAGCTTCGCCATCGGCAGCACGAGCACGAAGTAGACGATCGCGGCGACGATGAAGAAGTTGATGATCGCGGCGATCAGGACGCCGATCGGGAACGGCCCGACCTTGGCGCGCGAGAGCTCCTCGGCATCGAAGGCCATGGCGATGAGCGGACTGATGATCGCCTCGGTGAACGCGCCCACGATCGCCGTGAACGCGGCGCCCACGACGACGGCGACCGCGAGCTCGATGACGTTGCCGCGCATGAGGAAGTTCTTGAAGCCCTGCATGGCGATCCTCTTCGCGTGGTGGTCGAGCGCCGTCAGGCGGCGGAGCCGGTTCCGCTCGCCGCTGGCGCCTTCGCCGCCGGCTTCGCGTCGCCGGAGGACGACGAGGACGAGCCGCTCGAGGCGGCCGCGCGCGAGTCGGTGCGGTAGAAGCCCGAGCCGTTGAAGGTCACGCCGACGGTGCCGTACTGCTTGCGCAGGCTCCCGCCGCAGGCCTCGCAGATGGTGAGGGCAGGCTCGTCGAAGCCCTGCCGCGCGTCGAAGGCGTGGCCGCACGCGGTGCAGGCGTAGGCGTAGACGGGCATGGTCAGCTCCTCGGCGTCAAGCGGATGACCCCCGACGGCGTCACGATGCCGTCGACGGGCTGGTCGTAGCGGGCATGGGGGACGCTGTCGAGCAGCTCCTCGTCGTGCACCACTGCGTAGACCGGGGGACATTCTGCCATGGCGGCGAGGGTCTTGTCGAAGAATCCGCGCCCGCCGCCCAGGCGGGAGCCGTCGCGGCCGACGGCCGTCGCGGGGATGAGCATGAGGTCGATCGACTCGAGCACGGTCGGCGGGAGCGCGTCGCCGGTCGGCTCCGGCACGCCGAGCGTCGCCTCGATCGTCTCGGTGCCGTCGTGCTCGGCCCAGTCGAGCAGGCCGTCGGGCCGGATGACGGGCAGCAGCACTCGGATGCCCTGCTCGCTCGCCCAGCGCAGGAACGCGCGCGTGTCGGGCTCGTCGGGCAGGGAGAGGTAGGCGGAGATCGTGCGCGCGCCGAGCTCGGTCGTGAGCTCCTGCAGCCGGGCGGCGAGCGCGGGAGCGCGCTCGGCCGACCATGCGGGACCGCGGGCGGCGCGCTCGGAGCGCAGGCGGCGGCGCAGCGCGCGCTTGGCGTCCTCGATGGAGCGTTCGTCGTCGGTCACGGGCTGGAATGTAGCGCGCCCGGCCGTGCGTCGCGAGCGCGCGCCCGGCTCGCCGGGATGTTGCCGGGCCTCCTGCGCGCAGCGCGCGGGCCGGTACCGCGACGGAACAGCCACGCCGTAGGCTCGAGGCGTGTTCGACAGCGCCCCTCGGCTCTCCTACGGCGCGGTCACCGTGCGCGGCATCCGGCTGCGCGACGCGCGCGCGCTCGAGACGGAGCTGCGCGTCAACCGCCCATGGCTCGAGCGATGGGAGGCGACGCTTCCCGGCACGCGTCCCTCGGGCCGCTTCGACACGCGCTCCTCGATCCGGTCGCTGCTCGAGGCCGACCGCCAGGGCACGGGGCTCGCGCTCGCCATCGAGGTCGACGGCGAGTTCGCGGGGCAGCTCAACGTCGCCAACATCTCGGGCGGCGCGCTCTCCTCGTCGACGCTCGGCTACTGGATCGCGCGCCGCTTCGCCGGACGAGGCGCGACGACGACCGCGGTCGCGCTCGTGACCGATCACCTCATGCTCGGCATGGGCCTGCACCGCGTCGAGGTGTGCATCCGGCCCGAGAACCTCGCGAGCCTGCGCGTGGTCGAGAAGCTCGGCTTCCGCTACGAGGGCTGCCGTCGCCGCTACATCCACATCGACGGCGACTGGCGCGATCACCTGTGCTTCGCGCTCGTGCGCGAGGAGCTCGCGGAGCCGCTGCTCGACCGGTGGGTCGGCGGCCGCGTGCCTCCCTTCGACCGCTCCGTCTACCCCGTCGCGGTGGGCGGCGACCCGAGAGGCGACGGACAGGGCTGAGGTCGGCCTTCGGGGAGAATGCGAATCGCGCAAAAGACGTGAAGCGTCTGTTATTCTTGTACCCCACTCCCTCACCCCGTCGAGTCGGCGCCGCCTGCGGTCCCCAGCCGCAGCGGTCTCGCCGTGCCGACGCAGAACCCCAGGAGATTGCCATGCGCAGCTTCATCATGTCCTCGAGCGCGGCCGTCGCGGCCGGCGCCCTGCTCTTCCTCGGCCTCGCGCCGGCATCGGCCGAGGAGGTCGACTCGACCGTCTCGGGCGGCAACCTCACCGCCTCGGTCTCGGGCGCCTCGCTCTCGGGCGTCACCATCGACGGCGTCAACGCGCAGGTCGCGAGCGGCGCGACCCAGGAGTGGTCGATCACCGACGCCCGCGGCACCGGGCAGGCGTGGAGCCTGTCGGTCAGCGCGACCGACCTCACGAGCGCCGCGGGCTCCGTGGAGAGCATCGCGCGCACGATCCCCGCCTCGGCGCTGACGCTCACCCCCGGTGCGGTGACCGCGGGCCCCGGCGCCGACGCTGCGACGGGCATCTCGACGTCGACCGTGACCCTCGCGGACTCGTCGCAGACGCTCATCAGCGCCCCCGGCGCGCACAAGGGCACGTACTCGATCGGTGCGTCGACCTTCGAGCTCACCGTCCCGGCGAACGCCTACCGCTCCAACTACTCGGCGGCCGTCGGCTCGAGCCCGCTGAACCCGTACGTGTCGACGGTCACCTTCACGATCGGCTGATCAGCCATCCACTGACCGGGCCGCGGCCCTCGCGCCACCGCTGGTGGCCGAGGGTCGCGCTCGTTCGCGGCATCGAGCGAAGAAAGGAATCGCCAGTGCGCTCCGCAACCGGCATCGCCCCCACGTCCGAGGCGCGCGCGGCACGACGGCCGCGCGCCGCCGCGGCGCTGCTCCTCGCAGCCCTCGCCGCGACCGCGGGCGTGATCCTCGACCCCGGGCCGCGGGCGGCAGCCGTCGACGACGGCACCCTCGGCATCCGGCCCGCGGCCGAGGCCGACTTCTTCCACCTCGAGCTCGCGCCCGGCGCGGCGCTCGACACCGAGGCGGTCGTCTCGAACCGGGGCGCCGAGCCCGTCACGCTGCGCACCTACCCGGTCGATGCGACGAGCGATGCCGGCGGCTTCGCGATGCAGGACGAGTCGGCGCCGCGCGAGGGCGTCGGCGCGTGGGTGCAGCTCGAGCGCGATGCCATCACGGTGCCGGCGGGCGCCGAGGTGCGCGTGCCGATCCGGCTCGAGGTGCCGGCCGGCACGCGCCCGGGCGACTACGCCGGCGCCGTCATCATCCAGGCCCCGCCCGCCGCCGGCGACACGTCGCAGCTCGGCGACGGCACCGCCGTGCGCCTCGACGTCGTGCAGCGCCTCGGCGTGCGCATCTACCTGCACGTCGCGGGCGAGGCCGTCACCGAGCTCGAAGCAGGGTCGATCCAGTGGCAGCGGAACGGCGACGCGATCGACTTCACGGTCCCCATCTCGAACACCGGCAACACGAACCTGCGCCCCGAGGTCGAGCTCGAGCTGCAGGGCTGGCCCGGCGGCTCGAGGCGCCTGGAGGTCGATGCCTCACAGGAGCTCCTGACGGGCGCCACCCACGTGCTCGAGGCGACCGTCGACGATGCGCCGCCGCTGTTCGCGGGCAGCGCCTCGGTCGTCGTGCGCTCCGAGGCGGGCGAGCAGCGGGCGAGCGGATCGGTCGTGTACGCGCAGTGGCAGCTGCTCGTCGCGGCGCTGCTCGTCGCCGTCGCGATCGCGCTCATCGCCTGGCGCGCGGCCCGCTTCGTGCGGCGCGCTCGGCGCGCGATCGCGGAGCTCGAGCGCCGGGGCGAGGCCGCCTGAGGCGAGCATCGCCCGAGCGCGCTCCGCAGTGCACGAACCGCCGCGGCGCTTGCGCTGCTCGGGCCTGCCGCGCCACTACCGTGCAGGACATGCCAGAGTTCGCAGGTCTCGGGACGACGCTCGTCCTCATCGTCGCCGTCGTGCTCTGGGTCGCGTACCTCGTGCCCGTGTGGACCCGCAAGCGCGAGTACCTCGCGACCGAGCGCAACGCCATCCGCCTCCAGCAGACGCTGCGCATCATGGCGGAGTCGGCCGAGGCGCCCGAGGAGGTGCGCATCGAGGCCGATGCGCGCACGATCGCGATGCAGCAGAAGGCGGTCGCGAAGGAGGTGCGCCTCAAGCAGGCCATGGAGCACGCGAAGGCCGTCGCGAGGGCGCGGGAGCTCGACGAGCAGATCAAGGCCGTCGAGCGCGAGGTGCGCGCGGCGGTGAAGTCGAGCGTCTCGCGCGCGCAGCGGCTGCGCCGCACGCGGCTGGCGTGCTTCGCGCTCGTGGTGCTCGGCGCGTCGGCGCTGGTCGCGGGCGCGCTCGTCGCGGGGCTGCAGCTGCTGCTCGCTGCCGGCGCCGCCGTCGCGGTGCTCGGCGTCGTGGGGCTCGTGGCGGTCAACGCGTCGTCGGCGCGGATGCGCCGGGTCGCCGAGGCGACGGCGCCGCGCGTGAAGGATCTCGTCGAGGCGCGCGAGGTCGCGGCGCAGTCGGTCGCGCGCGAGGCGCGCATGGCCGAGGAGGTCGTCGCACGATCGGCGCGCTCCGCCGGTGCGCTGCGCACCGAGGAGGTGCTGACCGACCGCGGCTGGACGCCCCAGCCCGTTCCCGAGCAGCGACTGCGCGCGCAGTACGAGCCGACGCGCCACGACGACCTGCTCGCTCGCGCGAAGCGGCAGCTCGCCGAGGATCGCCGGGCGATCTCCGGCCCGATCGCTCGCGTGACCGAGCTCGAGCGCAGCTTCGAGGCCATCATCGAGGGCGACGAGCGCGCACTCACGCAGCAGGAGCGGCGGCTCGCACCCACGCAGCCGGCGATGCCCATCCGCGAGGTCGAGCTCGAACGCGGATCGCGCGTCGCCGCCGGCGGGCCCGAGGCGCGCCGCGAGCAGGCGGTCGCGGCGGCGACGGCGCTCGAGATCACCCGTGCGGATGCGCCGATCGAGACCGACCGCGACGAGCACCGCATCGCCGAGGGCGAGGCGCGCCGCGCGCCCACGTCGAGGTTCGCGTCGATGGGCCTGGTCGAGGACGACCTCGGCGGCGTCGACGTGCACGAGGCGTTCCTGCGGCGGGTGGGCTGACCCGGCCCCTGAGCCGCTCCGCGGCCGCCCTTCGACGCGGTGTGCGCCCTGCGGGCGCGCACCGGCTCAGGGAGCAGTGGCCCGGTCCCTGAGCCGCTCCGCGGCCGCAGGCCGCTGAGCGTGTCGAAGGGCCGCGCGTCGGTGGCCCGGGCGGCTGCCCTTCGACTCCGTGGGCGCCTGCGGCGCGCACGGGCTCAGGGACCACCCTTCGACGCGGTGAGCGCCCTGCGGGCGCGCACCGGCTCAGGGAGCAGTGGCCCGGCCCCTGAGCCGCTCGGCGGCCGCAGTCCGCTGAGCGTGTCGAAGGGCCGCGCGTCGGCGGGCCGCCGATTTCGCGGTCGCGCCCGTCGTCCGCTAGTCTGTCTCAGTCCGGGCCCGTAGCGCAGTTGGTAGCGCGTCTCGTTCGCAATGAGAAGGTCGGGGGTTCGATTCCCCCCGGGTCCACCACCGGAAGGCCCCGCTTCGGCGGGGCCTTCCGCATGTCCGGACGGCGCGGCTCGGCGGCGCGGAGCCAGTGCCGGCGGCGAGCAGCGCCCTGCGATCGGCCGCCCGAAGCCGCAGAGCAGGGCAGCGGGGCGCCACGGCGGCGCCGCACCCGGCCGCTGCCGACGGCTAGCGACGGACGACGTCGGGGACCTGGGCTCCGAGCAGGTGGTCCTCGCGGTCGATCCAGTACCGCCGCTTGAGCCGCAGGGCGACGACGCTCGACGCGGCCCGCACATCCTTGCGGCCGCCGAGGTCCTCGCGGATGAAGCGAGCGAGGTCCTCGGGCCCTGCGAACACGGCGTAGAGGCTGATGGGCGTGTCGCCGGTGACCGTGCTGAGCAGCCGGACGTTCGGGTGGTCGGTGAGCGAGGCCAGCACCTGCTGCACGCCGCGCGGCTGCGCGTCGATGCTCACGACCGCGTTGAGCGGGAAGCCCAGCAGCTCCGGCTGGATCTCCACGCGCGGGTAGACGGCGCCCGTCTGCAGCAGCATGCGGATCGCCCGAGCGGCCGTCGACGGCGACGTGTCGAGCTTCCGGGCGACCTCCGCCGCCGTCACGCGGGCGTTGGCTCCGAGCTCGCGCATCGTGAGGAACTCGAGCTCGGAGAGCTGCTCGAGATCCTGCAGCGGCGCCTCGGTCACCGGCGTGACGTGCTCCTCGAGCGCGGCGACCTGCTCGTCGCTCAGCCGTTGGAAGCGCCAGGACTGGCCGACCTTCGCGGGCTCGAGGATCATGCGGCTGTCGACCGCTCGCACCCCGGGGATCGAGGGGATGCGCTCGGCCAGCAGCTGCTCCGAGTCGGAGCCGCGCAACGGGTAGAGGTGGGCGTAGATGTCCGCCGGCCCGCTCGCGTGCATCGCGAACTGGATGTCGGGGATGGTGAGCAGCTGCGTGAGCACGCTGCGCGACTCGCCCGGCGCTGAGGTGATCCAGAGCTCGAAGGGGTTGCTCGAGGTGATGAGCTGCCACGCGTGGCGGCCGACCGTGCGCAGCAGCCGCTGCTGCTGCAGCCGCGCGAGGCGCCGGCTCGCGGTGCTCGTCGGGATTCCGAGCAGCTCCGCGAGCGCCGCGGTCGGCACCCTCGGGGCGACGTGCAGCGCCGCCGCGATGTCGAGGTCGGTCTCGTCGAGGAGGCCCCGATGCTGGCTGTCCCGCATCCGGCCAGACTAACCAGTCCGCCGGGCTCGGGCTCGCCATCGAGTGCGCGATTCGGTTCGCAGGATCATCCGTTACACAGTTGTCATGTGACGGAAATGCCCATTTGACTTGTGCAGGGCTACGGTTCTTCCTAAGATCATCCGCATCGATGACTCAGTGTCGTCGTTCCGCGATGGAGGGGAGCACGCATGGAGCAGCAGCAGCCGTGGCAGTGGAGCGAGGCCGAGTGGCGGGCGCACATCGAGCACGTGCGGGCTGGCCGCTCGCTCGTCGACGAGGATCCGTCGAAGCGCTGGCCGGGCGGCGCGAAGGTCGCCGTCGCGCTCTCCTTCGACTCCGACCACGAGACTCCCGCGCTCCGCGACGGCGAGACGTCGCCCGGCCGGATGGCGCAGGGCGAGTACGGCGCGCGCGTCGGCGTGCCGAGGATCCTCGAGCTCCTGCGCAAGCACGAGGCACCCGCCTCCTTCTACATGCCCGCGGTGTGCGCGCTGCTGCGGCCCGACGAGGCGCCCGGCTACGTCGCGGCCGGCCACGAGGTCGGCGTCCACGGGTGGATCCACGAGCGCAACACGCTCCTCGGCCGCGACGACGAGCTCGACCTCATGGTCCGGGCCCTCGACGTCTTCCAGTCGCAGCTGGGCTTCCGGCCCGTCGGCATCCGCACGCCGTCGTGGGACTTCTCCGGCAGCACCCTGAGCGTCATCCGCGAGCTCGGCTTCGTCTACGACTCCTCGCTCATGGCCGACAACGAGCCGTACGAGCTGCTCGAGCACGGCGAGCGCACGGGCGTCATCGAGATCCCCGTCGAGTGGACGCGCGATGACGCGCCGTACCTGATGATGGACCGCTTCGGCGGCCTCCGCCCCCACATGCCGCCGCGCCAGCTCCTCCAGATCTGGATCGACGAGTTCGATGCCGCGCGCGCCGAGGGCGGCCTGTTCCAGCTCACCCTCCACCCGCACATCATCGGGTACCGCTCGCGGCTGAAGATCCTGGACGACCTCCTGGCGCACATCCGCTCCTTCGACGACGTCTGGATCGGCACCCACGCCGACCTCGCGACGCACGTCAGCCCCCTCCTGCAGGACACCTCCCGAGAAGAGCACGCATGACCACCACCGCAACGAGCTCGGCCGCCGACGGCACCAAGCTCTCCAAGAAGGGCAAGAAGGCCCTCATCGCCGGCAGCATCGGCAACGCCGTCGAGTGGGTCGACTGGGCCATCTACACGACGTTCTCGTCGATCTTCGCCCACCACTTCTTCCCGCCGGGCAACGACGCCGCAGCGCTCCTGTCGACGCTCGCCATCTTCGCGGTCGGCTTCGTGATGCGGCCCGTGGGCGCCGCCGTCATGGGCGCCTACGCCGATCGCCACGGCCGCAAGAAGGGCCTCGTGCTCACGATCGGCCTCATGGCCGGTGCGACGTTGCTCATCGGCCTCTCGCCGACGTTCAACCAGGTCGGCATCCTGGCCCCGATCATCCTCGTCGCCGCGCGCATGGTGCAGGGCTTCGCCGCGGGCGGCGAGTTCGGCTCCTCGTCGGCCTTCATCGTCGAGTCGGCGGCCCCACGGCGCCGCGCCTTCGCAGGCTCGTGGCAGCAGGTCTCGGTCGGCGCGGGCGTGCTCATCGCCTCCGGCATCGGCACGATCATCACGTCGACGCTGCCCGACGACGCCATCGACAGCTGGGGCTGGCGCCTCGCGTTCGTGATCGCCGCGTCGCTCGGCTTCGTCGGCCTGTGGCTGCGCCGCGCCGTCGACGACACCGACTCGTTCGAGCTGGCGAAGACGCGCAACGCCGAGGCTGGCGAGCGGCGCAACGCGCTGTTCCGGATGTTCGTCGAGCACCCGAAGGCCGTGCTGCGCGTCTTCGGCATCACGATCGCCGGCACGCTGCTCTACTACATGTGGGTCAGCTACATGCCGACGTACGCGTCGGTCGCGACCGGCATCCCGCTCAACCAGGCGCTGCTGGCCAACTTCATCGCGATGGTGGTCTTCCTCGTGCTGCTGCCCTTCGCGGGAATCCTCTCCGACAAGCTCGGCCGCAAGCCCACGATGGCCGCGTTCGCGGGCGGCTTCCTGCTCTTCTCGTGGCCCGCGTTCCAGCTGCTGAACGGCGACTTCTGGATGCTGCTCGCGATCGAGCTCATCGGCATCGTGCTGCTGCTGGGCTACTCGGCCAACTGCGCCGTCATCATGGCCGAGCAGTTCCCGCCGGAGGTCCGGGCGACCGGCATCGGCCTGCCGTACGCGCTCGCCGTCGCCATCTTCGGCGGCACCGCGCCGTACATCACGACGTGGATGAACGCGAACGGGTACGGCGGGCTGGTCTGGCTCTACTGCGCCATCGCCGCCGCGATCGGCCTCGTCGTCTACCTCACGATGCCCGAGACCAAGGGCAAGAAGCTCGACTGATGCGCCACGCACTCGTCACCGGTGCCGGCCGCGGGATCGGCAGGGAGGTCGCCCTCGCGTTCGCGCGCGGGGGCGACGCCCTGACGATCGCCGACCTGGACGCCGAGCCGCTCGAGGCCGTCGCCGCTGAGGCGCGCGAGGCGGGCGCACCGCGCGTCGAGGCGGTGCCCATCGACCTCCGCGGCGACAGCGCGCACGAGGACCTCGTCGATGCGGCGTGGTCGAGCGCGCCCGTCGACGTGCTCGTCTCGAGCGCTGGGGTCTACCCGGCGACGCCCTTCCTCGAGCTCGACGTCCGCACGTGGGATCTCGTGCTCGACGTCAACACGCGCGCGCCCGTCCTGCTGACGGTCGCGCTCGCGAAGCGCGCCATCGCGGCGGGGCGCCCCGCGAGCGTCGTGAGCATCTCGTCGGGCGCGGCGCTGCGGGCGCGCCCCGGCGCTGCTCCCTACTCGACGTCGAAGGCGGCGCTCGAGGCCGCGACGCGCGCTTCCGCCCTCGAGCTCGGGCGCTACGGCATCCGCGTCAACGCGGTCGCGCCCGGCTTCGTCGAGGTCGGCAGCGACGTCAACCCCGTGACCGAGGAGTACGCGAACGCGGTGGGGGACACCCCGCTCGGTCGTCGCGGCAGGCCCGACGACATCGCGCGCGCGGTCGTGTGGATCGCGAGCGACGAGGCGGAGTGGGTGACGGGCGAGGTGCTGCGCGTCGACGGCGGCGCCTCCACCGGCGCCTGGCACTTGCCGCAGCATTGGACGGCCCTGGGCCGAGAAGGAGACGCAGGCGCATGAGCGCGAAGTACACGATCGTCGGAGCCGGTGCCATCGGGGGCACGCTCGGGGTGCACCTGCACCTCGCGGGCGCAGACGTGCAGCTGATCGACGCCGACCCGGCGCACGTCGCGGCGGTGCGCGAGCACGGCCTGCGCATCGAGCAGCCCGGTGCCACGCTCGAGGCGCGGCTGCCGATCGCGACGCCCGAGGACGCGCCCGAGGAGCTCGGCGCGGTGCTGCTCGCGGTCAAGGCCCAGGCGACCGACGACGTCACGGCGTGGATCGCGCCGCGACTCGCGGACGACGGCTGGGTCGCGTCCATGCAGAACGGCCTCAACGAGGCGACGATCGCGCGCCACGTGGGCACCGAGCGCACCGTCGCCGCCTTCGTCGACCTCTTCGCCGACGTCATCTCGCCCGGGGTGATCAAGGACGGCGGCATCGGCGCCATCGCGCTCGGCGACTTCGCCGGCGGCGTGAGCGACCGGGTGCGCACCCTCGCCGAGGACCTCCGCCACTGGGGAGCGCCGATCCTGAGCGACAACGTCGAGGGCTTCCTCTGGTCGAAGCTCGGGTTCGGTGCGATGCTCGTCGCCACCGCGCTCGCCGACGATGACATGGGCGCGCTCATCGATCGCCACCGGGTCGGCATGCACGCGCTCGTGCGCGAGGTGCTGACCGTCGCCTCGCAGCAGGGCATCGCGCTCGAGAGCTTCGACGCCTTCGTGCCCGGCCAGTACCTCGGCGACGCCGCCGCGGCCGACGCGGCGACGGATGGCCTCGTCGCGTGGCTCGCGACGCAGTCGAAGAAGCGCTCGGGCATCTGGCGCGACATCGCCGTGCGCGGACGCCGCACGGAGGTGCCGACGCAGTACACGCCCGTGCTCGAGGATGCCGCGCGGCTCGGCGTCGAGGCGCCGCTCACCGCGTGGATGGTCGACGCGATCGTGCGGCTCGAGACCGGGCAGGCGCGGATGGACGAGGCCCACCTCGACGAGCTCGACCGGCTGGCCACCCGGTGAGCGCGATCGCGGAGTACACGAGGGACGCGCAGGCCGCGATGGTCGCCGACCTCACCGCCTACATCGAGCAGGAGACGCCGTCGGACGACCGGGCGGCGCTCGAGGCAGGCCTCGCCTGGGTGCGCAGCTGGCTGGGCGAGCGGATCGGCGAGCCCGCCGACGAGCGCCGCACCGACGGCGGCGAGCACGGCGACATCCTGGTGCTCGACTACCCCGCATCGGGCGGCGGCACGGGCCGCGTCGCGGTGCTGTGCCACTACGACACGGTCTGGCCGCTCGGCACGCTCGAGGGCTGGCCGGTGCGCGTCGAGGGCGATCGGCTCACGGGCCCCGGCGCGTTCGACATGAAGGCGGGCCTCGTGCAGGCGGTCTGGGCGATCCGCGCGGCTCGAGACGCCGGCCTGCCGCTGCCGGCGATCCGGCTCGTGCTCAACGGGGATGAGGAGACGGGCTCGCCCGCCTCCCGCCCGGTGATCGAGGCAGAGGTCGTCGAGTGCGACGCCGTGCTCGTGTTCGAGGCGAGCGCCGCGGGCGCGCTGAAGACCGCGCGCAAGGGCGTCGGCATCTTCGAGGTGACCACGCGCGGCATCGAGGGGCACGCCGGGCTCGACCCCGAGCGCGGGGTGAGCGCGATCGACGAGATCGCCCGCGTCGTCGTGCAGCTGCATGGCGCCGCCGACCTCGCCGCGGGCACGAGCGTCAACGTCGGCACGCTCCGCGGCGGCTCGCGCTCGAACGTCACGGCGGGCTTCGCGACGGCGCTCGTCGACGTGCGCGTCGCCGACCACGAGGAGCGCGTGCGCATCGACGAGGTGCTGCAGGGCCTCGCTCCGCGCCACGAGCTCGCCGGGCTCGAGGTCGGCGGCGGCTGGAACCGCCCCGTCATGCAGCGCTCCGAGGGCACCGCGCGCCTCTTCGCGCTCGCCGAGGAGGCGGCGGCCGAGCTCGGCACGAGCGTGACCGAGACGTCGGTGGGCGGCGCGAGCGACGGCAACTTCGCCGCCGCGCTCGGTGTGCCGGTGCTCGACGGCCTCGGCGCCGTCGGCGACGGGGCGCACGCGCGGCACGAGTGGATCAGCATCGGCGGCATGGTCGAGCGCGCCGGCATCGCGGCGCTCCTGCTCGGCAAGCTCGCGGCCGGGGGAGCGCGGTGACCGCGCCGAGCGTCACGGACCCGATCGACGTCCGCGGCCTGCGCATCCGCAACCGGATCTGGATCGCGCCGATGTGCCAGTACTCCGTGATGGCGTACGACGGCGTGCCGACCGATTGGCACCGTGTGCACTACGGCGCGCTCGCGGCCGGCGGCACGGGGCTGCTCGTCGTCGAGGCGACGGCGATCGTGCCCGAGGGTCGCATCACGCGCCAGGACACCGGGCTCTGGAACGACGCGCAGGTGGAGGCCTGGCGGCCGATCGTCGACTTCGCGCACCAGCAGGGCGCCGCGATCGGCGTGCAGCTGAACCACGCGGGCGCGAAGGCCGGCACCTACGCGGGCTTCGGCCGCGACGGCGAGGCCCGCGGCTCGGTGCCCATCGACGCGGGCGGCTGGCAGACGGCATCGGCCTCCGACACCGCGATCCTCGGGCTCGCCGCGCCCCGCGCGCTCTCGGCGAGCGACATCGGCGAGGTCGTGGCCGCCTTCGTGGCAGCGGCGCACCGGGCCGTGGACGCCGGCTTCGACCTCGTCGAGGTGCATGCCGCGCACGGCTACCTGCTGCACCAGTTCCTCTCGCCGCTGACGAACCGGCGCGCCGACGGCTACGGCGGCGACCTCGCGGGCCGAGCGCGGCTGCTGCTCGAGGTGGTCACCGCCATCCGCGACGAGCTGCCCGAGCTGCCGATCATCGTGCGGATGTCGGCGACCGACTGGACCGAGGGCGGCCTCGACGCCGAGCAGTCGGCGACGGTCGCCGCGTGGGCGCGCACAGCGGGCGCCGACCTCGTCGACGCCTCCTCGGGCGGCGCGGTGCTGGCTGACATCCCCGTCGGGCCCGGATACCAGGTGCACCTCGCGGAGCGCATCGGAGCGGAGGACGTGCCCGTCTCCGCCGTCGGCCTCATCGAGACCGCCGAACAGGCGGATGCGGTGGTGCGCCGTGGCGTCGATGCGGTGCGCGTGGGCCGTGCGGCCCTCCGCGACCCGTTCCTGCCGATCCGCTGGGCGCGCGAGCTCGGCGTCGACGTCGACTGGCACCCGCCGCAGTACGCCCGCGCGTACTAGCGCTCCGGTCCGCCCCCGCACCGGCGGCCGCGGACCGGCCCTCACCGATCGTCGAGGCTGCGCGCTCGCGCCATCCAGGTACGTCGAGCACCATGTCGGCATGAGCGAGCCATTCGAGGTCGGCGACCGCGTCAGCTGGAACTCCGAGGCGGGGCGCGTGCGCGGCGAGGTCACGAAGGTGCACACGAGCGACTTCGAGCTCTTGGGGCGCACGCGCCGCGCGAGCGACGACGAGCCGCAGTACGAGGTGCAGAGCGACAAGACCGAGCACGTCGCCGCCCACAAGGGCTCGGCGCTGCGGAAGCTCAAGCGCTGACGACCGCGCGCGGCGGCACCGCCGTGGCAGCCCCGCTCAGGCGAGCAGCGGCAGCAGCGAGAGCGCGAAGCCCACGAGCCCCGCCGCCGTGAGCACCGCGCCGATCACGAGCAGCATGCGCTGCGCGGGCGGATGCCCCGGGAGGCGCATCCGCGAGGGGTCGCGCTCGCTCACGTGCGCGACGTGCGCGCCGTCGCCGGCCAGCCGCATCCCCTCGCTCCTCGAGAGCCTGCGCTCGTGGAAGCCGCCTCCGGCGTACCAGCGCGCGACCGCGCGCTCGCCCGCCCGCACGACGATGATCTCGACCTCCGACCAGCCGCCGTCGCGCACGCGCAGCAGCCACGCGGCGAGCAGGGCCGGGATGCCGGGCACGAGGCACAGCCACGACACGAGCTCGCCGATGCTGGCTGCTGCGTCGATCGGCTCCACCGCTCAACCGTAGCGGCGCCGGCCGCCGCGCCGCGTGCCGCCGCTGGCTGAGCGGCCGCCCCGACGCCGCGAACCGGACCCCGCTCCGCGAACCGGACCCGGGCTCGGGGGTCCGCGTGGCGGATCGGGGTCCGCGCCGAGGAGCGGCGGCGGCGGGCGCTCACGCCCGCGTCGCCTCCGCATCGCGGTCGCGCAGGATCGCGGGCAGCACGATGTGCGCGTCGGGGATCATGCCGGGCGTGACGCGCTTGCGGAACACCCAGTAGCTCCACGCCTGGTAGCCGATGATGACCGGCAAGGCCACGGCGGTGATGACCGTCATGACACCGAGCGCGTACGCGCCGCTCGCGGCGTTCGCGACCGTGAGGTCGAAGGCGGCGTCGACCGTCGAGGGCAGCACGAGCGGGAACATGCCGGCGAAGACCGAGCCCACGCCCAGCAGGCCGAAGCCCGCGTAGCCGACGAAGGCGAGCCCCTCCTCGCGTCGGCGGGCGCCAGCCCAGCCGACGCACGCGGCGACGAGTGCCAGCGCGACGAGCGCCCAGGAGAGCAGGCTGCCGCCGTGGGCGAGCTGCACGCCCACCGCCCAGACGGCCGCGGGCACGAGGCACACCGGCGCCCACCGCGCGGCGAACCGAGCGGCGCGCTCGCGCACGCGCCCGTCGGCCTTGAGCGCGAGGAAGGTCGCCGAGTGGGCGAGCGAGAAGCCCACGAGCGCGAGGGCGCCGATGATCGCGGGGAGCCCGAACCACGCGAACGGGCCGCCCACGCGGTCGCCGTTCGCGTCGATCGGGAGGCCCAGCGAGGTCAGGGCGAGCATCGCGCCGATGCACGACGCCGCGATGAGCGAGCCGAGCCCGATGCCCGCCGTCCACGCGCGCCGCCACCGCTCGGTGTGCACCTTGCCGCGCCACTCGATCGAGACGGCGCGCAGGATGAGCCCGAGCAGCGTCAGCGTCAGCGGCACGTAGAGCACCGAGAACAGCGACGCGTACCACGCGGGGAACGCGGCGAACATGCCGGCGGCGGCGGTGATGAGCCACACCTCGTTGCCGTCCCACACGGGGCCGATGGTGTTGAGCATCACGCGGCGCTCGCGCTCGTCGCGCGTGGTGAAGAGCATGCGCATGCCGACGCCGAGGTCGAAGCCCTCGAGCACGAGGAAGCCGGTCCAGAGCACGGCGATGATGACGAACCAGGTGATGGCGAGCGGTTCCATGAGTGCTCCTCGGGGCTCAGTAGGCGAACGCGAGCACGTCGTCGCGGCGCTCGGGGTCGTCGTGGTCGGATGCGTCGTGGGTCGCGCGATGCGCGGGAGCGAGCTCCGGCATCGCGCTCGCGACGCCGCCCCGCACGTACTTCGCGAGCAGGAAGATCTCGACCACCATGAGCACCGCGTAGACGGACGCGAGCGCGATGACCGACGCGAGCAGCTCGCCGGCGGTGACCCCGGGCGAGACCGCGGCGGCGGTGAACAGGAAGACGCCGTCGATGCCCGAGGGGTCGGGGTTCGGCGCGACGACGAAGGGCTGGCGGCCGATCTCGGTGAAGACCCAGCCGGCGATGTTCGCGGCGAACGGGGCGAGGATGCCGAGGATCGCCAGGCGCATGATCCACGGCGAGCGCGGCACCGTGCCCTTGCGGGTGAGCCAGAGCGCGACGAGCGCGCCGAAGGCCGTGATGCCGCCGAGGCCGATCATGAGCCGGAAGCCCCAGTAGGTCACCCACATCGGCGGCACGTACTGCACCTCGCTGCCGGCGAAGGAGCCGTAGATCGCCTCGTCGGGGATGGTCTCGCCGTACTGGTCGACGTACTGCGGCTCGAGCTCCGAGATCCCGGGCATCGCTGCGCCCCACTCGCCGGTGCCGAGGAAGCCGAGCACGCCGGGGATCTCGATGAGCGTCACGACGTCGCGGCAGTCGGTCGAGCCCGGGTCGCCGATCGAGAGCACCGAGAAGGCCGAGCCCGAGTGGCACGCGGCCTCGGCCGAGGCCATCTTCATGGGCTGCTGCTCGTACATGAGCTTGCCCTGCCAGTCGCCGGTGAGCACCGTGCCGCCGAAGGCGAGCATCGCGACGACCGCCCCCGCCCGCAGCGACCAGAGCCACACGCCGTGGTCGGCGCGGTCGCGACCCGCGACGCTCGGTGCCTCGCCCACCACGACGCGACCCGACGCATCCGTCGTGTCGATCCCGTCGCGCCGGCGCTGCCACAAGTGGTACCAGGAGATGCCGATGAGGAACATGCCGACGACGACGAGCGCGCCGAAGATGGTGTGCGAGAAGGCCGCGAGCGCCGTGCTGTTGGTGAGCACCGCCCAGATGTCGGTCATGACCGGGCGGCCGTCGTCGCCGAGCTCGACGCCGACGGGGTGCTGCATCCACGAGTTCGCGACGATGATGAAGTAGGCCGAGAGCCACGAGCCGATCACGGCGCACCACAGCGCCGCGAGGTGCAGGCCCTTGCGCAGCCGCCCCCAGCCGAAGATCCAGATGCCGA
>JAPSIA010000190.1 GCA_031179215.1 Agrococcus sp. | reverse complement strand
CGCCTCGAGACGTGGTCTGGCGCGACGCCCGCGCACCGCGCGGAGAGCCTCGCGGCGCTGCACGCGCGCATGTCGACCGACGCCCCTGCCGCCGGCCTCGAGCACGAGGAGGAGGCGTGGGACGCCGCCCGGCTCGAGCGCTACGAGCAGGGACAGCTCGAGGGCGGCCGCACGCTGCTGCGCGCCGTCGCGATCGAGGAGGTGACGGATGCCGCGGTCGCGTTCACGACGCTCGTGAGCTCGGGCGCGCCCGGCGTCTGGTACCAGCACGACACGCTCGTGCACGGCGCCCACCGCGGCCACCGGCTCGGCATGCTCGTGAAGGCCGGCAACCTGCAGGCGCTCGCGGAGCGGGAGCCCGAGGCGATCGTGCGCACGTGGAACGCGGAGGAGAACCGGCCCATGCTCCGCGTCAACGAGGCGCTCGGCTTCGTGGGCGTCTGCAGCGAGGGCGCGTGGCAGCGGAAGGACGCGGGCACGTGAGCGCGCCGGCGCTCGAGTGGCTCGCGCTGACGCCGCCCGCGGATGCGTTCGACGAGCCGGCGCTCGCGCGGATCGCGCGCTACGTCGACGTCTCGAACGCGATCGCCAGGGACTACTGGGGCGACGCATCCCAGGACACGACGGTCGACGAGCTCGTCGCGGCACTCGCGCACGACGACGACGAGATCGCGCGCCGCTTCCTCGTCGTCGCGGACGGCCGCGACGTCGGTCGCACGATCGCGGCGATCAACCGCGAGGAGGGTGCCTCGGTCGCCTTCGTGCGCGTGGGCGTCGTGCCTCGCGAGCGAGGCCGCGGCATCGGCCGCGCCATGGCGGAGCGCATCGAGCGCGAGGCGGCAGCGCTCGGCGCGACGTCGCTGCAGGCGTGGATCGAGCACCGGGCACCGGCAGCGGGCGACGCGTCGATGGCGGCGGCGACGGGCCACGGTGCGATCGCGCTCGACGCGGGCGCACGGCTCGCCGCGTCCCTCGGCTACGCGCTCGAGCAGGTCGATCGCATCTCGGCGCTCGAGCTCAGCGACGACGCGCGGCCAGGGCTCGAGGCGCTGCACGCGGACGCGCTCGCGCACGCGGGCGAGCACTACGAGGTGCGCGCGTGGCAGGGCCGCTCCCCCGCGGAGCTCGCGGCCGGCCTCGCCGAGCTGCACGCGCGCATGGTCACCGACGCGCCGAGCGCGGGGCTCGACGTCGACGACGAGCGATGGGATGCCGCGCGCATCGAGCGGCTCGAGGACGAGTGGACGCAGGCGGGGCAGACGATCCTGCAGGCGGTCGCGCTCCACCGAGCCTCCGGCGCCGTCGTCGCGTACACGACCCTGCTGCTGCCGGCTCCCGGACGCCCGGCGCTGCAGGAGGACACGCTCGTCCACGCCGAGCACCGGGGGCACCGGCTGGGCATGCTCGTGAAGGCCGAGAACCTCCTGCAGCTGCGCCGACTCCACCCCGACTGCGCGCGCGTCGTGACGTGGAACGCCGAGGAGAACCGGCCCATGCTGCGCGTGAACGAGGCGCTCGGATTCGTGCCCGTCGGCGCCGAGGGCGGCTGGCAGCGCCGGATCGCGCCGCTCGCCGCAGCATCCCCTGCCAGCATGGGCGCATGACCGCGATGCCGCCCGACGCCGAGCGCGAGGGCGCTCACACCGCCTCCCTCGACGGCATCGCCGCGACGATGCGCGAGGCGGTCGAGGCCGGGGTGACGCGCTCGCGCGCGTACCGCCAGCAGCAGCTCGCCGCCCTCGAGCGCATGCTGCTGCAGCACGTCTCGGAGTGGGAGGCGGCGCTGGCCGCCGACCTCGGCAAGAGCGAGATCGAGGCGCACCTGACCGAGCTCGGGCTCGTCGTCGCCGAGGCACGCGCCGCGCGACGCAGCCTGCGGCGGTGGATGTCGCCGACACCCGTCGCGGCGCCCCTCGCGCTGCAGCCGGCGGCCGCGAGGACGATCGCCGAGCCGCTCGGCGCGGTGCTCATCATCGCGCCGTGGAACTACCCGCTGCAGCTCGCGCTCGCGCCGCTCGTGGGTGCCATCGCCGCGGGCGACGCGGCGGTGCTGAAGCCGAGCGAGGTCGCTCCCGCGACGTCGGCGCTGCTCGCGCGCCTCGTGCCGCAGCACCTCGATGCCCGCTCGGTGCGCGTCGTCGAGGGCGGCGTGCCGGAGGCGACCGCGCTGCTCGAGCAGCGCTGGGACCTCATCTTCTACACCGGGAACGCCACCGTCGCGCGCGTCGTCGCCGCCGCGGCCGCCGAGCACCTCACGCCGACGGTGCTGGAGCTCGGCGGCAAGAGCCCCGTCTACGTGCATCGCTCCGCCGACCTCCGCGTCGCTGCCGACCGCATCGCGTGGGGCAAGTGGCTGAACGCCGGCCAGACGTGCGTCGCGCCCGACCACATCCGCGTCGATCGCGAGGTGCACGACGCGCTCGTCGCCGAGCTGCGGCGCGCGACCGCTGCGCAGCTCGGCGACGCGCGCACCTCCCGCGACTTCGCGCGCATCGTCGACCGCCGCCACGTCGAGCGGCTGCGCGCGCTGCTCGGCAGCGGCACGGCGGTCACGGGCGGCGAGGTGGACGTCGACG
>JAPSIA010000189.1 GCA_031179215.1 Agrococcus sp. | reverse complement strand
ATGCGCTCGTGCGCTCCGGGATGGCGGAGCACGTGCTCGTCGTGGGCGTCGAGAAGCTCTCGGACGTCGTCGACCCGACCGATCGCTCGATCAGCTTCCTGCTGGGCGACGGCGCGGGTGCCGTCGTGATCGGCCCCTCGGACGAGCCCGGCATCAGCCCCTCGGTGTGGGGCTCGGACGGCTCCCACTGGGAGACGATCCGCATGACGAACACGCTCGGCTCGATGCGGGATGGCCAGCCGTGGCCCACGCTGCGCCAGGACGGCCCGACGGTCTTCCGCTGGGCCGTGTGGGAGATGGCGAAGAAGGCGCGCGAGGCGCTCGACGCGGCGGGCGTCGAGCCTGCCGATCTCGCGGCCTTCATCCCCCACCAGGCCAACATGCGCATCATCGACGAGTTCGCCAAGCAGCTGCAGCTACCGGACACCGTCGCGATCGCGCGCGACATCGCGACGACGGGCAACACCTCGGCGGCGTCGATCCCGCTCGCGATGCACCGGCTGCTCGAGGAGCAGCCCGAGCTCTCGGGCGGTCTCGCGCTGCAGATCGGCTTCGGCGCGGGCCTCGTGTACGGCGCCCAGGTCGTCGTGCTCCCCTAGACTCAACCCGCTGAAGATTCCCCCGTCCAACCATCAGAAGGAGACACCCATGGCATTCACCAAGGACGAGGTCCTCGCCGGGCTCGCCGAGCTCGTCAACGACGAGACCGGCATCGCGACCGAGAACGTGCAGCTCGAGAAGTCGTTCACGGACGACCTCGACATCGACTCGATCTCGATGATGACGATCGTCGTGAACGCCGAGGAGAAGTTCGACGTGAAGATCCCCGACGACGAGGTCAAGAACCTCAAGACCGTGCAGGACGCCGTCGACTACATCGTGGGCGCGCAGGCCTGAGCGCCACATCGGCGATCGCGTGCGGCCGGGTGACCGGCCGCACGCGGCACCTTGGAGGACATGCATGACGAAGAAGATCGTCATCACCGGCATCGGCGCGACGTCGCCGCTCGGCGGCACCGCGCGCGACAGCTGGCAAGCGCTGCTCGCGGGCGTCTCCGGCGCGCGCAGCCTCGAGCATGACTGGATCGATCAGCACGAGCTGCCCGTGACCTTCGCGGCCGAGGCGAGCGTGCGGCCGGAGACGGTGCTCGAGCGCCCCGTCTGGAAGCGGCTCGACCCCTCGAGCCAATTCGCGCTCATCGCGGCGAAGGAGGCCTTCGCCGACGCGGGCTCGCCCGAGGTGCCCTCCGAGCGCCTCGGCGTCGACTTCTCGACCGGCATCGGCGGCCTCTGGACGCTGCTGGACGCGTGGGACACGCTGCGCGAGAAGGGCCCTCGTCGCGTCATGCCGATGACGGTCCCGATGCTCATGCCCAACGCGCCGTCGGCGGCGGTCTCGATGCACTTCGAGGCCCGCGCCTACGCGCGCACCGTGGCCTCGGCGTGCGCGTCGAGCACCGAGGCGCTCGTCAACGCCTACGAGCACCTGCAGGCCGGCCTCGCGGACGTCGTCATCGCCGGCGGCAGCGAGTCGGCGATCCACCCGCTCACGCTCGCCGCGTTCTCCTCGATGCAGGCGCTGTCGCGCCGCAACGACGACCCGGCCACGGCATCCCGCCCCTACGACGTGCACCGCGACGGCTTCGTGATGGGCGAGGGCGCTGCGGCGCTCGTGCTCGAGACCGAGGAGCACGCGCTCGCGCGCGGCGCTCGCATCTACGCCGAGCTCGCGGGCGGCGGCGTGACCGCCGACTCGCACCACATCACGGCCCCCGAGCCCGAGGGCCTCGGCGCCAGCCGCGCCGTGCACCTCGCGCTCGAGGCCGCCGGCGCCGTGCCCGACGACGTCACGCACATCAACGCGCACGCCACGTCGACCCCGGTGGGCGATGTCGCCGAGGTGCGCGCCCTGCACCGCGTCTTCGGCGATCGGGTGCGCGAGATCCCCGTGTCGGCGACGAAGGCGGCGCACGGGCACCTGCTCGGCGGCACCGGTGCGCTCGAGGCGGTCTTCACGGCGCTCGCGCTCGCCGAGCGCACGGCGCCGCCGACGATCAACGTGACGGAGCAGGACCCGGATGCGCCGCTGCGCATCTCGCCGACGCCGATCCCGCTCGGCGACGGGCCGCAGCTCGCGGTGTCGAACTCCTTCGGCTTCGGCGGCCACAACGCGGTCGTCGCGATCCGCTCGGTCTGACCTGCTAGAACGCCGAGGGCCCCGCTGTACGCAGCGGGGCCCTCAGCCGTCTGTGGGGTCAGCCGACGCGGCTGAGCCAGATCACCGGCGAGCCGTCGGAGGCGTGGCGGTACGCCTCGAGCTCGCGATCCCAGGCGCCGCCCATCGCATCGTCGAGCGCGGCGATCAGGGCTCGTGCATCGGGGCCGGCGGCCTCGATGGCGCCGCGGATGCGGTCCTCGGGGACGAGGATGGAGCCGCTCGCGTCGATGCGCTGCGCCGTGATGCCCAGCTGCGGCGTGTGCATCCAGCGCATGCCGTCGCTGCCGGGCGTGGGATCCTCGGTCACCTCGAAGCGCACGTCGCGCCAGCCGGCGAGGGCGCTCGCGATCGCGGCGCCCGTGCCGACGGGGCC
>JAPSIA010000188.1 GCA_031179215.1 Agrococcus sp. | reverse complement strand
CGCCCGGTCGGTCGCGACGAGCAGCGCGATCTCGGCCGCCTCGAGCTGCTCGGGCGGCAGGTCGGCCTCGCGGCACAGCTCGACGGCGACGGTGAAGTCGACGCACGCCTCCTGCCAGCGGCCGAGAGCGAACTGCACCGTGCCGCGCTGCTGGAGCGCGTGCGCCCACAGCTCGACCCAGTCGTTCGAGCGCGCCTCGGCGATGATGGCGGTGCACTCGCGGAGCGCGGTCGAGAGGTCGCCGCGCGTCTGCACGACGGAGGCCCGCAGCAGCCGCGCCTCCGCGGCGCGGTCGCGCGAGCCCGACGCGCGGGCGAGCGTCACCGCCTCGCTCGCGGCGGCGAGCGCCTCGTCGAGCCGCCCGATGCTCTCGAGCAGCCACGCGCGCTCGGAGACGGCGGCGAGCGAGCGCTCGCGGCCGAGCTCGCGCAGCCGGCGGGCGGCGGCCGCCACGTCGACGGCATTGCGCAGCGCCGTCTGGTCGTAGCCGATCGACTCGCTCATCCCGTCATGGTGCCGCACGATCGCGGATGAGCGGGGAGCACGCGCCGCGAGCGCGTGATCGGGGCGGACGGGCCGGCTCAGCCGAACAAGCCGCGGCTCGGCGCGGGGCTCGGCGTCGCATCGGCGTCCCGCGCGGGCAGCGCTCCGCCGAGGAAGCGGCGCAGCTCGTCGCCAGCGACGACCTTGCCCGGCAGCGGGTCGCGGCGCAGCGCCCGGCCGATCGAGTCGAGGTCCGGCAGCGCGGCGCCCGCGATCGCGACGACGTTCCCGAAGCGGCGGCCCTTGAGCATGCCGGGGTCGGCGAGCGCCGCCGCGTCGGCGTGCACCTCGAGCAGGGCCGCGAGCTGCCGCTTCGCGAACGCGAGCTGCCGGTCGTCGGCGATGTTCACCGCGACGACGCCGGCCGGGGCGAGCAGCTCGCGCACGAGCGCGTGGAACTCGACGGTCGTCACGTGGGCCGGGGTCTGCGAGCCGGAGAACACATCGACCACGACGAGGTCGGCGGCGCCGACGAGGCCCTTCGGCAATCGCGAGAGCTGCTCTCGCGCGTCGCCGTAGCGCAGCCGCACGCTCGCGCCGCGGGGGAGCGGCGCGACCTCGCGGACCAGCTCGACGAGCGCGGGCTCGAGCTCGATCACCTGCTGCCGCGAGCCCGGCCGCGTCGCGTCGACGTAGCGGGGCAGCGTCAGCGCACCGGCGCCGAGGTGCACCGCCGTGATGGGGCCCGGCTCGAGCGCGTCGATGACGTGGCCGATCTGCTGCACGTACTCGTAGACGAGCAGCTCCGGCCGCTCGGGGTCGACGTGCGACTGCGGCGTGCCGTCGACGACGAGCTGCCAGCCGCCGGCGGAGGCGTACCACATCTCGGCGTGCATGCCGCTCGAGAGGCGGCGGCTCGGGGTCTCCACGCACCCATCCTGCCGCCCGCCCGCCGCGCTAGCATCGCCGCCCGAGGCAGCGCCAGCCGACACGCCGAGGCGACTGGACACGCGGCCACGTGGGGCGTACAGTGATTCTTTGCGCTCACAGACATCCCCTCTGCCTTCATATTGCGGTCGGCGCGCGCCCGGACACCGGGCGCTTCAAGGGTGTTGACGAGTCTCTCACCGACGACACGATCCCGGGAAGACCCGCAACCCTTCCCGGCCCGGAGGTATCTGCCTTGGCTGAACTGAGCCCCAAGACCGGTCGGAACGCAAGCCGACTGAGCTTCTCCCGAATCCCCGAGACGCTCACCGTCCCCGACCTGCTGGCGCTGCAGACCGAGAGCTTCGAATGGCTCATCGGCGACGACGCATGGAAGGCCCGCCTCGATGAGGCGACGGCCGCCGGCCGCGACGACATCCCCGCGCAGTCGGGGCTCGAGGAGATCTTCGAGGAGATCTCCCCGATCGAGGACCTGAGCGAGAAGATGCAGCTCTCGTTCTCGGAGCCCGTCCTCGACGTGCCGAAGTACACGATCGACGAGTGCAAGGAGCGCGGCAAGACCTACGCCGCCCCGCTCTACGTCTCGGCCGAGTTCATGAACCACGAGACGGGCGAGATCAAGTCGCAGACCGTCTTCATGGGCGACTTCCCGCTCATGACCGAGAAGGGCACGTTCATCGTGAACGGCACCGAGCGCGTGGTCGTCTCGCAGCTCGTGCGCAGCCCCGGCGTCTACTTCGAGCGCACCCCCGAGAAGAACTCCGACAAGGACGTCTACTCGGCGCGCGTCATCCCCAGCCGCGGCGCTTGGCTCGAGTTCGAGGTCGACAAGCGCGACGCCGTCGGCGTGCGCATCGACCGGAAGCGCAAGCAGTCGGTCACGGTCTTCCTCAAGGCGCTCGGCCTCACCGCCGAGGACATCGCGCGCGAGTTCGCCGGCTACGAGTCGATCCTCGCGACGCTCGAGAAGGACGCGCCGATGACGAAGGAGGACGCCCTCCGCGACATCTACCGCAAGCTGCGTCCGGGCGAGCAGGTGGCCGCCGAGGCCGCCCGCGCGCTGCTCGACAACTTCTACTTCAACCCGAAGCGCTACGACCTCGCGAAGGTCGGCCGCTACAAGATCAACCGCAAGCTCGGCATCGACGTGCCCATGAGCGACTCGG
>JAPSIA010000071.1 GCA_031179215.1 Agrococcus sp. | reverse complement strand
GCACCGCTCGGCGCGCTGCGGATCGCCGACGCCGGCGACGCGCTCGACCCGGACGGCGACGAGGAGGGCGCGACGGCGCTCGTCGCGAGCGCCGCACGCCGCGCGCGCCTCGTGATCGCGCTCGGCGGCGACAACGCGGCGACCGTCCCCGCGGCGCTCGGCGCGTGGGGGGCGTCGATCGGCACCGCGGGGCTCATCACGATCGACGCGCACCACGACCTGCGCGACGGCCGCTCGAACGGCTCCCCCGTGCAGCGGCTGCTCGACGCGGGGCTCGACGGCTCGCGCGTCGTGCAGATCGGCATCCAGGACTTCGCGAACTCGCGCGCCTACGCCGAGCGCGCGCGGTCGGCCGGCATCCGGGTCCTCTCCCGCGACGACGTCGAGCGGCGCGGCGTGCACGACGTCGCGCTCGAGGCGATCCGCATCGCGAGCGCCGCGGGCGGACCCGTGCACCTCGACGTCGACGTCGACGCGTGCGACCGCTCGGTCGCGCCCGGCTGCCCGGCCTCGGTGCCGGGCGGCATGAGCGCGTGGCAGCTGCGCGCGCTCGTGCGGCGCCTCGTGACGCACGAGGGGGTGCGCTCGATCGACTTCACCGAGGTCGACGCCGAGGCCGATGCGCCCGACGGGCGCACCGTGCGGCTCGTCGCCCTCGGCGTGCTCGAGGCCCTCGCGGCGCTCGCCGACCGCGACGGCGGCGCCGCGGGTCGCGCGCCGGCGCCGCCCCTCGGCTGAGGAGGCGCTTCAGAGCCCGCGCATCGTGAAGGAGCGCAGCAGGATGCCCCGCGCGGGCGGGAGCGCGAGGGCGCGCGCGAGCGCGAGCCGCGCGCGCAGGGCCGTGCCGCTCGCGGGCGCGCCCATCGCCATGTTCCAGGCGGCGCGGCGCATGGCGCGCTCGGCGGGGCGCGAGCGCGCTCGGCCATAGGCGGCGAGCGCGCGCGGGTCGTCGAGCGCGAGCGCGCGGTCGAGGGCGAGCGCGTCGAGCCAGCCGAGGCTCATGCCCTGCCCGCCGATGGGGCTCACCTCGTGGGCCGCGTCACCCACGAGCGCGACCCTGCCGCGCACGAGCGGCGCGGCGCGGCGCTGCTGCGCCGTGAAGGCGCTCACCGCGGCGTCGGCCGGCAGGCGCGGCGCCGCGACGAGCCGCGCATCGAGGATCGCCTGCAGCTCGGCGGTCGCCATGGGCCCGCTCGGCGCGGCGAGGCGAGCGACCCACCGGCGCAGCCCGTGCGGCATGGGGAAGGACTCGACGATGCCGTCGGGCTCGAGGTGCAGGAGCGCCGCGTCGCGGGCGCCCGTCTCGTCGGGGGCGTCGGCCATCGCGTAGGCCGCGGTGCCGGGCCGCTCGAGCCACGCGGCGCCGAGGAGCTCGCGCACGTCGCTGCGCACGCCATCGGCGCCGACGGCCCACGTCGCCTCGACGCGCTCGCCGCCCTCGAGCGCGAGCGCGACGGACGAGGGCCGCTGCTCGAGGCCGACGACGCGGGCGCCGAGCCGCAGCGCGCGCGGCGCGAGCGCCGCGAGCCGCTGCCGCAGGAGCGCCTCGGTGCGGTGCTGCGGGAGGGCGACGATCGGCGCGCCCGCGAAGGGCAGGCGCGCGAGCTCGCGGCCGCGGCTGCTCGCGACGCCGACGCGGATGGGCGCGCCCTCGCGCCGCGCGGCCTCGCCGACGCCGACGGCGTCGAGGGCGGCGAGGCCCGGCGGGTGGATGCCGATGGCGCGCGAGCGCGTCGAGGGCGTGCTCCGGCGCTCGAGCACGACGACGTCGGCGCCGCGCTGCGCGAGCAGGCTCGCGAGCAGCAGGCCGACCGCGCCCGCGCCGACGATCGCGACGTCGTGCGCCGTCACGGAGCGGCCCAGACGAGCTCGAGCCGGGCGGGGAAGCCCCGCCGCACGCGCCAGCCGTCGGGCGCGGCGGCCGCGAGCTCTGCGGGCGTGTGGCTGCGGCGGATGGAGGCGAGCCCGTCGGCGCGGATGAAGGAGCCGCGCAGCAGGGTGCGCTCGAAGGGCAGGGTGCCTGCCGCGAAGGCGACGTAGGCGAGCCCGGAGCGCGCGATGTCGCCGTGCACCGCGACGCCTCCCGGCGCGAGCAGGCGCTCCGACTCGGCGAGGATCGCGCCGAGCTCGCGACCCGTGAGGTGGTGCAGCACGTGCCCGGAGACGACGACGTCGAAGCGCTCGCCCGCGGCGACGAGGTCGCTCGTCGTCGCCGCGCGCAGCTCGAGCCCCCGCACCGGAGGCAGGCTGCGCGCGAAGGCGATCGCGCGCGGGTCGGGATCGATCGCGACGACCTCGAGCTCTCCCGGCTCTCGCGCCGCCCATCGCAGCAGCCTGCGGGGCAGGTCGGCGCCACCGGTGCCGACGTCGAGCAGGCGCACCGCGCGGCCGGCGCGCAGCCGCGGGCGGATCCAGCGGCGATGCAGCGCGCGCCTGCCGGAGACGACGGCGTTCACGAGGTCGAAGCGCGCGTAGGTGCGCGCGAGCGCCTCCGGGTCGCACGCGGGGTCGTCCATCGCCTCGCGCGCGTCCGCATCCCTCGCGCGCAGGTCGCGCAGCACCACGGCAGGCCTCAGCCCCGCACGGTCAGCAGCGCCGACTCCACGGTCAGGCCCGGCCCGAACGCCATCGCCGCGACGCGCTCGCCGTCGGCGGCGGCACCTCGCAGGATGTGCTCGAGCACGAACAGCACCGTCGCGCTCGACATGTTCCCGAAGTCGCGCAGCGTCTCGCGCGCGGGGGCGAGCTGCGCCTCGGTGAGCGCGAGCGTCGACTCGACGCGGTCGAGGATGCTGCGGCCTCCCGGGTGGATCGCCCAGTGCTCGATCGCCGCGCCGACCGTGCCCGCGGCGAGGGCCGCGCCGAGCTCGGGCTCGGGCTCGAGCAGCGGCGCGATCGCGCCCGTCACGTGCTCGCCGATGAGCGAGGGCACGGCGTTCGAGAGCACCATCTCGAAGCCGTGGTCGCCGATGCGCCACGCCATGGCGCCCTCGCCCTGGGGCGTCGTGCGGGTGGCGAAGCCGTCGAGCTGCAGCGCGCGCTCACCCGCGGCGGGCGGCAGCGCCGTGACGAGCGCGGCGCCGGCGCCGTCGCCGAAGAGCGAGGTCGCCACGATCGTGTCGGGGTCGTTCGAGGTGCGCAGGTGCAGCGTGCACAGCTCGACGCTCACCACGAGCACGACCGCGCCCGGGTCGGCCTCGCACAGCTGGCTCGCGAGCCGCAGCGCGGGCAGCGACGCGTAGCAGCCCATGAAGCCGAGGTGGTAGCGCTGCACGCCCGGCCGCAGGCCCAGGTCGCGCGCGAGGACGAAGTCGGGCCCGGGCGCGTAGAAGCCCGTGCACGAGACGGTGATGACGTGCGTGACGTCGGCCGCGTCGAGCGCCTCGACGGCGGCGAGCGCGGCGCGGCCAGCGTCGACGTAGAGGCGGCTCGCCTCGCGCTCGTAGCGGTCGTTCCGCAGCCGCGTGCCGGGGTCGAGCAGCAGCCCCGACTCGCGGTCGAAGTACTCGGGCTCGGCAGCCGCGGGGCCGTCGAGCGTGAGCTCGTCGAGCACGGTGTAGCGCCGCTCGATGCCCGAGCCGCCGAAGGAGGTCGTCACGATGCGCTGCGAGAGGCGGCTCAGGCCCGGCTGCGACGCGAACACCTCGGCGACCTCCGGCTGCGACAGCGCCGTCGACGGCACGAGCGTGGACAGGCCTCTCATCGTCACCGTCATGCGGCGAGGCTAGTGGCGCGCGCCTGGGGGAGGCCAGGGAGCCGGTGGGAGCCCGCTCAGAGCATCCGCTCCCCCGCCCGCCACACGCCGCGCGTGAGCGGCACCCCCGGTCGGTACGCGAGGTGGGTGATCGAGGGCGCCTCGAGCACCTGGAGGTCGGCGCGCGCTCCCGGGCGGATGCGCCCGAGCGGCAAGCGGGCGGGCTCGGCGCCGTCGGCGGGCGCCTCGCCGTCGCGGCCCAGGGCGATGGCGCCGCCGAGCGTCGCCGCCCGCACGGCCTCCTCGATCGTGAGGCCCATCTGGAGCACGGCGGTCGCGACGCAGAACGCCATCGAGGTCGTGTAGCTCGTGCCGGGGTTGCAGTTGGTCGCGATCGCGATGACCGCGCCCGCGTCGAGGAGCCGCCGCGCGGGCGCGAGCGGCATGCGCGTCGAGAGGTCGCACGCGGGCAGCACGGTCGCGACGGTGCCCGTGCCGCCCTGCCACGAGTCGGCGAGCATCGCCACCTCCTCGTCGTCGAGGAAGGCGACGTGGTCGACGCTCGCGGCGCCGAGCTCGACGGCGAGGCGCACGCCGGGGCCCGGTCCCAGCTGGTTGCCGTGCACGCGCAGCGCGAGGCCGCGCTCCCTGCCCGCCTCGAGCACGCGCCGCGACTGCGGCTCGTCGAAGGCGCCGCGCTCGCAGAAGACGTCGATCGCCTCGACGTGGGGCGCGACGGCGTCGAGCATGTCGCCGACGACGAGGTCGACGTACGTCTCGGCGCCGCCGCGCCAGTCGGGCGGCACGAGGTGCGCCCCGAGGTACGTGACGGCATCCGCTCGCCTGCCGGCGAGCGCGGCGCTGCGCGCCTCGTCCTCGACCGTGAGCCCGTAGCCCGTCTTCGTCTCGAAGGCGGTCGTGCCGCCGCGCAGCATCTCGTCGGCGAGCCGGTCGATGGTCGCGGCGAGCGCCTCGTCGCTCGCCGCGCGCGTGGCCTCGACCGTCGCGGCGATGCCGCCCGCGGCGTAGGCCGCTCCCGCCATGCGCGCCTCGAACTCGGCGGTGCGATCGCCCGCGAAGACGAGGTGGGTGTGGCTGTCGACCCAGCCGGGGAGCACGGCGCGGCCCTCGACGTCGACGCGCGCGTCGGCGTCGGGCGCGTCGGCGGCAGCGCCGACCCACGCGATGCGCTCGCCCTCGAGCACGAGCGCGGCATCGCGCATCCGCCCGCGCTCGTCGTCGTTCGTCGTGAGCTCGCCGATGCCCGTCACGAGCGTCGTCGGTGCCGCGGCCACGGTCAGCGCCTGCGCATCGGGATCGGCACGCCGTGCAGCGCCGCGAAGGCGGCCGCCTCGTCGTAGCCCGCGTCGACGTGGCGGATGACGCCCATCGCCGGGTCGTTCGAGAGCACGCGCTCGAGCTTCTCGGCGGCGAGCGGCGTGCCGTCGGCGACCGAGACCTGGCCGGCGTGGATCGAGCGGCCGATGCCGACGCCGCCGCCGTGGTGGATCGAGACCCAGCTCGCGCCCGAGGCGGTGTTCACGAGCGCGTTGAGCAGGGGCCAGTCGGCGATCGCGTCGGAGCCGTCGCGCATCGCCTCGGTCTCGCGATAGGGGCTCGCGACCGAGCCCGAGTCGAGGTGGTCGCGGCCGATGACGATGGGTGCCCGCAGCGTGCCGTCGGCGACCATCTCGTTGAAGCGCAGCCCGGCGCGGTGCCGCTCCCCCGCGCCGAGCCAGCAGATGCGGGCGGGCAGTCCCTGGAAGTGCACGCGCTCCTGCGCCATGCGGATCCAGCGGTGCAGGTGGGTGTCGTCGGGGAAGAGCTCGAGGATCGCCTCGTCGGTGCGCCGGATGTCCTCGGGATCGCCGGAGAGCGCGGCCCAGCGGAACGGGCCCTTGCCCTCGCAGAAGAGCGGCCGGATGTAGGCGGGCACGAAGCCGGGGAAGGCGAAGGCGTCCTCGCAGCCGCCGAGCTGCGCCTCGGCGCGGATCGAGTTGCCGTAGTCGAACACCTCGGCGCCCGCGCGCTGGAAGCCGACCATCGCCTCGACGTGCCGCGCCATCGAGGCGCGAGCCCGCGTGGTGCAGCCCTCGGGGTCGCGCTCGCGCTCCGCGCGCCAGTCCTCGAGCGCGATGCCGCTCGGCACGTACGCGAGCGGATCGTGGGCGCTCGTCTGGTCGGTCACGATGTCGATGGGCGCGCCCATCGCGAGCAGCTCCGGCACGACGTCGGCGGCGTTGGCGTGCAGGCCGATGCTGAGCGCGCGCCCGGCGTCGCGCGCCTCGACGGCGCGCGCGAGCGCGTCCTCGACGTCCTCCGCGAGGACGTCGACGTAGCGGTGCTCGATGCGGCGATCGATGCGGCTGCGGTCGACCTCGACGCAGATGGCGACGCCGTCGTTCATCGTGACGGCGAGCGGCTGCGCTCCGCCCATGCCGCCGAGGCCGGCCGTGAGCGTGATCGTGCCCGCGAGGCTCTCGCGGCCGAGGGCGCGGGCGACGGCGGCGAAGGTCTCGAACGTGCCCTGCAGGATGCCCTGCGTGCCGATGTAGATCCAGGAGCCGGCCGTCATCTGGCCGTACATGGTGAGCCCCGCCGCCTCGAGCCGGCGGAACTCGGGCCACGTCGCCCAGTCGCCCACGAGGTTCGAGTTGGCGATGAGCACTCGCGGCGCCCACGCGTGCGTGCGCATGACGCCGACGGGGCGGCCCGACTGCACGAGCAGCGTCTCGTCGTCCTCGAGCGTGGAGAGCTCCCGCACGATCGCGTCGAAGCTCGCCCAGTCGCGCGCCGCCTTGCCGGTGCCGCCGTAGACGACGAGCTCCTCCGGGTGCTCGGCGACCTCGGGGTCGAGGTTGTTCATGAGCATGCGCAGCGCGGCCTCCTGCTGCCAGCCCTTCGTCGTCAGCTGCGTGCCGAGCGGCGCGCGGATCTCGCGAGCGCCGTCCATCATGCGTCTCCTTCGTCGCCGGAGCGGGGGGTGCGAATGCGCTCGAGGCGGCCGTCGGCCGCCCCCGATGCGCTCGTGTCGGTGAGGCCTGCCGCGAGCAGCACGCCGCCGCTGCGGACGTGCAGGCGCGTGTGCTCGATGTCGGCCGAGAGGAAGCGGTCGGGCCCGATCCCGGGCACGAGCTGCCGGAGGAGCGCGATGACGGCGCCCGTGCGCGCCCCGGGCGGCTGCTCGCGCAGCTCGATGCCGCGAGCGGCCGTCATGAGCTCGATCGAGAGCACCTGCTCGAGGCCGTCGACCGCGCGGCGCAGCTTGCGCGCCGCGCCCCAGCCCATCGAGACGTGGTCCTCCTGCATGGCGCTCGAGGGGATCGAGTCGACCGAGGCGGGCACGGCGAGGCGCTTGAGCTCCGAGACGATCCCCGCTTGCGTGTACTGCGCGATCATGAGGCCCGAGTCGACGCCCGGGTCGTGAGCGAGGAACGGCGGCAGCCCGTAGGAGCGCGCGGGGTCGAGGAAGCGGTCGGTGCGGCGCTCGCTCATGGAGGCGACGTCGGCGATCGCGATCGCGAGGAAGTCGAGCACGGCCGCGATGGGCGCGCCGTGGAAGTTGCCGTTCGAGACGACGCGGCCGTCGGGCAGCACGACCGGGTTGTCGATCGCGCTCGCGAGCTCGATCTCGGCGACGCGCGCGGCGTGGGCGGCCGTGTCGCGGGCGGTGCCGTGCACCTGCGGTGCGCAGCGCAGCGAGTACGCGTCCTGCACGCGCGTGTCCTCGGGGCCCTTGTGGCTCGCGACGATGGGGCTGTCGGCGAGGAGCCCAGCGATGTTCGCGGCACTCTGCGCCTGGCCCGGGTGCGGGCGCAGCGCCATGAGCTCCGGTGCGAAGGGCGCGTCGGTGCCGAGCAGGCCCTCGACGCTCATCGCGGCGGCGAGGTCGGCGGTGTCGAGCAGCCGGTCGAGGTCGGCGAGCGCGAGGCACAGCATCGCGAGCATGCCGTCGGTGCCGTTGACGAGCGCGAGGCCCTCCTTCTCGGCGAGCACGACGGGCTGCAGGCCTGCCTCCGCGAGCGCGGTCGACGCATCCATCGTCACCGCCTGGACCGTGCCCGGCTCCGAGCCCGGTCGCTCGACGCGCACCACGCCCTCACCCATGGCCGCGAGCGCGACGTGCGAGAGCGGCGCGAGGTCGCCCGAGCAGCCGAGCGAGCCGTACTCGCCGACGACGGGCGTGATGCCGGCGTTGAGCATGCCGGCGTAGAGCTCGGCGGTCGCGCGGCGGATGCCGGTGCGGCCGGTCGCGAGCGTCTGCAGCCGCAGGAGCATGAGGCCGCGCACGACCTCGCGCTCCACGGGCTCGCCGCTCGAGGCGGCGTGCGAGCGGATGAGCGACTGCTGCAGGCGCGTGCGATCGGCGGGCGCGATCGCGGTGTTCGCGAGCGCGCCGAAGCCCGTGGAGATGCCGTAGTGCGGCCGCGGGTCGGCGGCCAGGCCGTCGATGACCGAGCGCGACGCGTCGATGCGCTCGAGCGCCGCGGGGCTCAGCTCGACGGGCGCGTCGAACCGCGCGACCTCGACGACCTCGTGCCTGGTGAGGGGTGCTTCCCCGATGACGACTGCCATGCGGCCATTCCAGCGCCAGCGGCCCTCGCCCGCACCCCTGGTGCGCGCACTCGTGTCCGAGATCTCAGACTCGGCGATACCCTGGCCGGGAGCGAGCGGAGGGCGCGTGGGGATGGCGAGGATGCCGGCGGCGCGCAGCGCGCTGCGCGTGCTGTCGCTGCTCGCCGAGCAGGCGGGACCCGTGCGGGCCGCGACGATCGCGCGGGAGCTCGGCCTGCCGCGCTCGAGCGCGTACCAGCTGCTGCAGGTCATGCGCGACGAGGGCTTCCTCGTGCACTACCCCGAGCTCGGCGCGTGGGGGCCGAGCGCGCGCGTGCAGCAGATCGGCTCGCGCGTCGCGGCGGCCACGCGCCTCGAGCGGCTCGCGCAGCCGCTGCTCGACCGGCTCGTGCGCACCGCGCCCGTGCCCTCGACGAGCCACCTCGCGGTGCTCGCGGGCAGCGACGTCGCCTACGCCGGCAGGGGCGCCGGCCCCCGCTCCCCCGCGACCGTCTCGCGCGTCGGGGTGCGGCTGCCGGCGGTCCGCACGGCGACCGGCCGCGCGATGCTCGCCGCGCTCGGCGACGACCAGGTGCGCGCGCTCATCCCCCACGACCGCGATCTCGCCGGCGAGCGGCTCGCGACGCGCGCGGCGCTCACGGCGATGCTCGCGAGCGCGCGCCGGCGGGGCTGGGCGATGGAGGACGGCGAGGTGGATGCCGCCTACGGCTCGGTCGCGGCGGCAGCGCGCGACGCGGCGGGCCTGCCCGCCGCCTCCATCGGGCTCACGTTCCGGCTCGTCGACCTCGAGCCGGACGGCTGGGCTCCGCTCGGCGCGCAGTGCGCTGCAGCCGCCGCCGAGCTCACGCGGAGGCTCGGCGGCGGCTGAGGATCAGACGGGGCGGTCGTCGGCGTCGGGCCCTGGCGGCTCGGTCACCTCGAGCAGCGCCGCCGCGGCGTCGTCGGGCTCGAGCTCAGCCTTGTCGGCGACGTGCTCCCTCGCCATCGCGGCGCGGGCGCGGTCGGAGAGCTCGTCGTACGAGCGGCCCGAGACGTCGCCGGACGCGCCCTCCGGCGCATCCTCGTCGACCGCGAGCTCGGGCGCCTCGTCGTCGTCGCGCGGGCGCCCCGGCTCCTCCAGCTCCTCGTGCTCCACCATCGGTGCTCCTCCCTACGGCAGCGCGCTGTCGGTGTCGTCGAGCGCGCTCGCGTCGCCCGCGGGGTCGCCGACGGGCGCTGCCGGGTCGAGCGTGCCCGCGCCGACGGCGCCGCCGCTCGCCTCGGCGGCCTCCGCCGCGCCCGGCGCGGTCGGGTCCGGGGCACCCGAGTCGGGCGCCGCATCCCCCGGCGCAGCCGAGCCGCCGCCCGCGGGCACCGCGGGCGCACCGGGACCGGGCTCGGGCGCGCGGCCCGAGGCGCCCGTGGGGCTGCCCGGCTGCTCGGCCTCGAGCGCGTCGATGCGGGCGCGCTGCTCGTCGATGCTCGCGAGCCCGTCCTCGACGACGCGCTCGTAGCGCTCTCCCGTCGCGTCGCCCACGAAGTCGGCCTGCCCGTCGCGATCGGCGTTCGGGTACGGCGCGGGCGGTTCGCCGCCGACGGGCAGCTGCGTGTCGTCCTCCGGCGCGTGCTCGCCGGGCCGCTCCTCGCCGACCCCGACCGTCGGTCCTCCGACGGGCAGCGTCGGCTCGTCGTCGAGGGGCTGGTCTCCGCCGTCGCGGATGGGGCTGTCTGCCATGCTCGCACCTCCCATGTCGATGCCGGCGCCGGTGCGCCGGCTCTCATCCCAGCCAAGCACCGGCGGCTGGGAGGGTCATCCTCAGTCGGTCGGGTAGGCGCTCGCGCCGCCGTCGAACGGATCGTCGAGGCCGCTCCCGGCGTCGCCGGAGCCGTCGGCGCCCGTGCCCGTCGAGGACGGATCGGTCGCGGGCGTGCGCGTGCCCTCGGGCCCGAAGCCGTCGTCGCCCTCGCTCGAGCCCGTGTAGTCGGCCGCGGCCCACGCGCCGCTGATCAGGCCCGCGTCGGAGTTCGGCACGTGCGGATCGGTGCTCGTCTCCTCCGAGCCGGCGCCGTCGGCGCCGATGGGCTCGTTCGCCGGCGAGCGCGTGCCCGGCATCTCGTCGTCGCGCGCCTGCGCCTCGCCCTCATCGGCGAGGTCCTCGAATCCAGCCATGCTGCACCACTCCTTCCGAGCGGCCGCGGTCGCGACCGCAGGCTCCAGCCAATCGCACGCGGCTGGGAGCCCGCTCTCCGCGCGCGCTCAGCGGCTCGAGAGCCACCAGAGGCCGGCGGCCGCCTGCGCGATCGCGATGACGAGCGCGATCGCGACGAGCACGACGTGCACGGTGAGGAACCGCGTCGGCCGGCCGTCCGCGTCGCGCGCCCGATCGTCGCGCGCGACTCGCCGCAGGAACGCGGGCCACACGAGCAGGCTGAACGCGGCACCGACGAGCAGCAGCACGGCGCCGACGACGCCGGGGGCGTCAGGCATCTCGGCCGCTCGCATCGGTCTGCCTGCTGCTCGTCGCCATGGCTCCATCCTGCCGTGGGCCGCGCGCGCGGTCCACTCGAGCCGCCGCCCGGGCATGCGAAAGGGGCCCCGCCGAAGCGGAGCCCCTCTCGCGAAGTCCGATGGGACCTACTTGATGATCTTCGTGACCGTGCCGGCGCCGACGGTGCGGCCACCCTCGCGGATGGCGAAGCCGAGGCCCTCCTCCATGGCGATCGGCTGGATCAGCTCGACCGTCATGTCGGTGGTGTCGCCGGGCATGACCATCTCGGTGCCCTCGGGCAGCG
>JAPSIA010000070.1 GCA_031179215.1 Agrococcus sp. | reverse complement strand
GGCGTCGAGCTCGGCCTGACGTACTTCCCGGCGTTCAACGCGCCCGTCGAGTTCGCCGAGGGCATCGCCGACGCCGGCTGCAACACGATCGGCCTCGGCAACAACCACACCTTCGACCGCGGCCAGGAGGGGATCGACCGCACGCGTGCCGTGTGGGATGAGCTCGACCCGCTGCTCATCCACGGAGCGTTCCGCTCCGAGGCGGAGCAGGCCGAGGTGCCGACGACCGAGATCGACGGACTCACGGTCGCCTTCCTCAACTTCGTCGACCTCTCGAACACGCCCACGAACGACTTCGCCGTCACCTGGCTCGACGACCCGCTCGTCGAGGAGCAGCTCGCCGAGGCGGAGCGCGTCGCCGATGCGACGATCGTGGCCGTGCACTGGGGCGACGAGTACTCGGGCGTCGTCAACGCGCGGCAGCGCGAACAGGCGCAGCGGCTCGCCGACCTCGGCGCCGAGGTCATCCTCGGCACGCACCCGCACGTGCTGCAGGAGGCGGAGTGGCTCGAGCGGGAGGACGGCTCGCGCGCGTTCGTCTACTACTCGCTCGGCAACTCGCTCACGACCCAGATGGCGATCCCGCGCGTCGTGAGCGCGGTCGCGCAGTTCGAGCTCGTCGGGGTGCCGGGCGGCGAGGTCGAGGTCGTCGACCCGGCCGCGGTGCCGCTCTACATGCACTTCGACCTCACGCCCGCGCAGCTGGCCAACCAGCAGTGGGCGAACCGGCGCAACCTGCAGCTGCACCCGCTCGTCGACGCCGCCGAGCCGATCACGCGCTCGGCGTGGCGGAACGAGCTCACGGTCGAGTCGGGCATCGCGCTCGTGACGGATGCGCTGGGGCCCGACGTGCGCATCGTCACCGACTCGTTCGCGCCGTAGCCGGCGACTCGAACCGGTGCGCCCGGCCGACGCAGAGGCGCTCCCTGAGCCGGTGCGCGTCCGGAGGACGCAGTGGCGCTCCCTGAGCCGGTGCGCGTCCGGAGGACGCAGTGGCGCTCCCTGAGCCGGTGCGCGTCCGGAGGACGCAGAGGCGCTCCCTGAGCCGGTGCGCGTCCGGAGGACGCTCACCGTGTCGAAGGGCCCGCCCCGACGAGGGGCTTCGACGCGCTCAGCGCCCTGCGGGCGCGGAGCGGCTCAGCCAGCGATCCCGCAGCGCAGCCACCGGGGCTTCGACGCGCTCAGCGCCCTGCGGGCGCGGAGCGGCTCAGCCAGCGATCCCGCAGCGCAGCCACCGGGGCTCCGACGCGCTCAGCGCCCTGCGTGCGCGGAGCGGCTCAGCCGGTGAGTGCCGCGGCTCAGTCCGCGAGGGCGGCGTCGACGATCGCCTTCGCCTCGGCCTGCACCTGCCGCAAGTGATCGGCGCCGGCGAACGACTCGGCATAGATCTTGTAGACGTCCTCGGTGCCCGAGGGGCGGGCGGCGAACCACGCGCGCTCGGTCACGACCTTGAGGCCGCCGATCGCCGCGCCGTTGCCCGGCGCCTCGGTGAGCTTCGCGACGACCGGATCGCCCGCGAGCTCCGTCGCCGTGACGGCGTCGCCCGTGAGCTTCCCGAGCCGCGCCTTCTGCTCGCGCGTCGCCGGCGCATCCACCCGCTCGTACACGGGGGCCCCGAATCGCTCGGTGAGCTCGGCGTAGAGCTGCGAGGGGCTCTTGCCCGTCACCGCGCGGATCTCCGACGCGAGCAGGCACAGCAGGATGCCGTCCTTGTCGGTCGTCCACACGCTCCCGTCGCGCTGCAGGAACGACGCGCCCGCGCTCTCCTCGCCGCCGAAGCCGACGGAGCCGTCGATGAGGCCCGGCACGAACCACTTGAAGCCCACCGGCACCTCCCACAGGCGCCGGCCGAGCGCATCCGCGACGCGGTCGATCATCGAGGAGGAGACGAGCGTCTTGCCGATCGCGGCATCCGATCGCCAGTCCGGGCGGTGCGTGGAGAGGTACTCGATCGCGACGGCGAGGAAGTGGTTGGGGTTCATGAGGCCGCCGTCGGGCGTGACGATGCCGTGGCGGTCGGCGTCGGCGTCGTTGCCGGTGAGGATGTCGAACTCGTCCTTGCGGGCGAGCACCGACGCCATGGCGCTCGGGCTCGAGCAGTCCATGCGGATCTTCTCGTCCCAGTCGAGCGTCATGAACGCCCACGTCGCGTCGACCTCGGGGTTCGTGACGGTGAGGTCGATGCCGTAGCGCTCGGCGATCGCGCCGTAGTAGTCGACCGCGGCGCCGCCGAGGGGGTCGGCGCCGATGCGCAGCCCGGCCGCCTTGATCGCCTCGAAGTCGATCGCGTCGCCGAGGGCGCGCACGTACTCCTCTCGGAAGTCGTAGAGCTCGACGCGGCGGTCGCTCGAGCCCTCGACCGGCTCGCGCCGCACGCCCTCGAGCCCGCCGGCGATGAGCTCGTTCGCGCGCCGCGCGATCCATCCGGTCGCGTCGGAATCGGCGGGTCCGCCGTGCGGCGGGTTGTACTTGAAGCCGCCGTCGCGCGGCGGGTTGTGCGAGGGCGTCACGACGATGCCGTCGGCGCGATCGTCGGCTGCGGCGTCGCGGTTGTGCGCGAGGATCGCTCGCGAGACCGCCGGGGTCGGCGTGACCGAGCCGCGCGCATCCGCGAGCACGCGCACCCCGTTGCCGACGAGCACCTCGAGCGCGGTGCGCTCGGCCGGCAGCGAGAGCGCGTGCGTGTCGCGGCCGATGAAGAGCGGCCCCGTGATGCCCTGGCTCGCGCGGTACTCGACGATCGCCTGCGTGATGGCGAGGATGTGCGTCTCGTTGAAGGCCGCGTCGAACGCGCTGCCGCGGTGCCCGGAGGTGCCGAACGCGACCGCTTGCGCGGGGTCCGAGACGTCGGGGACGAGCTCGACATAGGCGCGCTCGAGCGCCGCGACGTCGATGAGGTCCTGGGGCTGGGCGGGGGTGCCGGCTCTGCTCATGGCCCCATCCAAGCACCGCGCGCGTTCGAGTCGGCCGGGAATGCGGGGCAGCCGCGAGCGGGAATGCCGCGAGCGTCCGGCCGGTTGGCGCGAGCGGGATCGAGCAGACGGGAGCGACGATGAGCAGGTTCGTGCGTCAGGAGCGGCACGGTGGGGTCGAGCAGCTCGAGGTGGTGGATCGGCCCGAGCCGCACGCCGGCGCCGGGCAGGTGCGCGTGCGCGTCGCCGCCGCGGGGCTCAACCCCGTCGACTGGAAGATCGCGCAGAGCGAGCGCGTCGCGCGGGCCTTCGGCGTCTCGCTGCCCGCGGGCTTCGGCAGCGACTTCGCGGGCACGATCGACGAGGTCGGCGAGGGGGTGCACGGCTGGGCGGTGGGCGACCGCGTCTTCGGCGGCAACCGCGGCGCCGCCGTCGCCGACCACGTCGTCGTCGACCCCGGCACCCTCACGCGCACGCCGTCCGGGCTCGCAGACGAGGTCGCCGCGGCGCTGCAGATCGCCGGGCAGACGGCCGACGCGGCGATCGCCGCCGCTGCGCCCCGCGACGGGGAGACCGTGCTCATCGGCGGCGCCGCCGGTGGCGTGGGCGTGCTCACGACCCAGCTCGCCCTCGAGACGGGCGCGCGCGTGCTCGCGACCGCCTCCGAGCGCAACCACGACTTCCTCCGCGAGCTCGGCGCCGAGCCGGTCGCCTACGGCGAGGGGCTCGCCGAGCGCGTGCGCGCGCTCGCGCCGGGCGGCGTCGACGCGGCGATCGACCTGCACGGCACCGACACGATCGAGGCCGCGGTCGCGCTCGGCGTGCGACCCGCGCGGATCGCGGCGATCGCGGCCGGTCCCGACGTGCCCGAGGGCGTCGTGCACACGGGCGGCGGGGATGCGAGGCCCGGCGCGCTCGAGCGCATCGCCGCGGCGCTCGCGACGGGCTCGCTCGTGCTGCCGATCGAGCGCACCTTCCCGATCGAGCGCATACGCGACGCCGTCGAGCTGCAGCGCGGCGGCCACGTGCGCGGCAAGGTCGTCGTCTCGCTGCGCTGAGCGCTCCCTCGCCGCTCAGCAGCCTCGCCGCCCCGCCGCGCGAGCCTCGCGAGCCCCCGCCGCACAACGCAAGCCCGCACGCCGCGATGAGCGGCGGAGGGAGGGCGGCCGCGCCCCTCGGCGCGAGTCGGCGCAGCGCGGGCTTGCGCTGTGCGCCGCCGTAGGCTGGCAGCCATGAGCCAGCCGCGCGTCGTCACGTTCCTGGGCCCCCGCGGCACCTTCACCGAGGCCGCGCTCGAGCAGGTCGCCGGCATCGAGGCGTTCGAGCGCGTGCCCGTCGCGAACGTCGCCGAAGCGCTGCAGGCGGTCGCCGAGGGCCGCTCCGACGCCGCGATGATCGCGATCGAGAACTCGATCGAGGGCGGCGTCACCGCCGCGCAGGACGCGCTCGCGGCGACGCCGGGCCTGCGCGTGATCTCGGAGCACGTCGTGAGCGTCAACTTCTCGCTCGTCGCGCCCGCGGGGAGGCGCCTCGAGGACATCAGCGTCGTCGCCGCGCACCCCGTGGCGTGGGCGCAGTGCGCCGGCTGGCTGCAGCAGCACCTGCCGGGGCGCGCGCACCTGCCTGCCGCCTCGAACGTGAGCGCGGCGGCCGACCTCGGCTCGAGCGGCGCGCAGGCCGCGCTCTCGACCCCGACGATCGGCCGCTGGGTCGATGGGCTCGACGTGCTCGCCGACCGCATCGGCGACAACCCGGATGCGGTGACGCGGTTCCTCTTCGTCGGTCGCGTGCGCGCTCCGGGCGAGCCGACGGGCGCCGACAAGACGAGCCTCGTGGTGGAGCTGCCCGCCGACAAGGCCGGCATGCTGCTCGACATGCTCGAGCAGTTCGCGACGCGCGGCGTCAACCTCTCGCTCATCCAGTCGCGGCCCATCGGCGACCGCCTCGGCCGCTACCGCTTCGTCATCGACGCCGACGGCCACATCCGCGACGAGCGGGTCGCCGACGCGCTGCTGGGCCTCAAGCGCTTCTCGCCGAAGGTGACCTTCCTCGGCTCGTACCCGCGCGCCGACGGGCAGCGCATCGACGTCGAGCAGCGCTACTCGAACCGGTCGTTCGAAGAGGCGCGCGATTGGCTCCGCGGCCTGCTCGCGGGCGAGCCCGACGAGGCCTGAGCGCCGCCGAACGATCGGCGTCGCCGCCGATCCCCCTCGGCTCAGACCGCGGGGCCCTCGTCGTGCGCGTGCTCGCGCGGCACCCGCACCACGAGCGCGTCCTCGCGGATGCCCGCGCGCAGCGCGATCGCCTCGCCCACCACGTCGCCGTCGACCTGCACGGCGCGGGGCTCGTCGAGCCGGGCGTGCGTCTCCTTCGCCTGGCCGTAGCCGAGTGCGGCACCCGTGCGCTGCCGGCCGAGGTGCCCGCGCCGCCGCAGCAGCTTCGTGACGATGAGGTTGTTGCGGGCGATGTAGCCCGCGAGCTGCATCCAGCCGCGAGCACCGCGCGGGCGCACGAGCGCGATGTCGAGCATGCCGTCGTCGATCGCGGCGTCGGGCAGCAGGATGATGCCGTTCGTCACCGTGCCGCAGTTGCCGATGAGCATGGTGTTCACGACCGAGCGCGTCACGCGGCCGCCGTCGAGCCGCACGTGCACGCGCACCTTGTCGAGCGAGGAGATCACGCGGCCCGCGGCGTCGACGTACGCGAGCCAACCGACCTTCTTCTTCAGGTCCTCATCGGTCTTGTCGATCATCTCGGCGTCGAGCCCGAAGCCGACCATGACCGCGAACGCGTGCTTCGAGCGCGTGCCGTCGGGGGCGAGGATCTCGAGCTCGCCGAGGTCGATCTCGCGGTCCTCGCCCTCGAACGCCGTCGAGACGGCGTTGCCGAGGTCGGAGACGTCGATGCCGAGGTTGCGGGCCAGGAGGTTGCCGGTGCCGGCCGGCACGATGCCGAGCGGCACGTCGGTGCCCGTGACCGCATCCGCGGCCACGCGCACGGTGCCGTCGCCGCCCGCGACGATGAGCAGGTCGATGTCCTCGGCGAGCGCCTCGCGCACGGCCGCTTCGCCCGCGTCGTCGGCGTCGGTCTCGAACCACAGCGGTTCGGACCACTCGAGGGGCTGCACGGTCTCGACGTGCGGCGCGAGCGTCGCGCGGTCCATCTTGACCGGGTTGTAGACGATGCCAGCGCGCATGCGGGCACAGTACCGCCGTCTCCTGGGCGAGCGCATCGCGATCGTCCGAGCGGGATGGGCGAGGCGCCCGGCCGGCCGCGCCGCGAGCGTCCACCTCTCGACTCGTAGACTGGCTCGCGTGATCGACCCTCAGCTGCTGCGCGAGCAGCCCGACCTCGTGAAGGCCAGCCAGGAGCGCCGCGGCGACCCGGTCTCCTTCGTCGACGAGGCGCTCGCCGCCGAGTCCGCGCGGCGCGCCGCCATCACGGAGTTCGAGCGGCTGCGCTCGGAGCAGAACGCGCACGCGAAGCTCGTCGGTCGCGCGAGCAAGGAGGAGCGGCCCGCGCTCATCGAGCAGGGCAAGGCCCTCGCCGTCGGCGTGAAGGAGGCGCAGGCGCGCGTGACCGAGGCGGAGGCGGCCTTCGATGCCGCCGTCTCGAGGCTCGGCAACATCGTGCACCCCGACGTGCCCGCCGGCGGCGAGGAGAACTTCGTCACCCTCGCGACGCACGGCACGGAGCGCAGCTTCGACTTCGAGCCGCTCGACCACGTCGCGCTCGGCGAGCGGATCAAGGCGTTCGACATCGCCCGCGGCGCCAAGGTCGCCGGCACGCGCTTCTACTACCTCACCGGCATCGGCATGCGGCTCGAGCTCGCGCTCATGCTCCTCGGCCTCGACCAGGTGCTCGCCGACGGCTTCACGCCGCTCACGACGCCCACGCTCGTGCGGCCGGAGATCATGCAGGGCACGGGCTTCCTCGGCGAGCACGCGGCGGAGGTCTACCACCTGCCCGCCGACGACCTCTACCTCACGGGCACGAGCGAGGTGGCGCTCGCGGGCTTCCACGCCGACGAGATCCTCGACCTCGACGAGCCCAAGCGCTACGCGGGCTGGTCGACGTGCTACCGGCGCGAGGCGGGCAGCGCGGGCCGCGACACCCGAGGCATCCTGCGCGTGCACCAGTTCAACAAGCTCGAGATGTTCTCCTACGTCAAGCCGGAGGACGCCGAGGCCGAGCACGACCGGCTGCGCGCCCTGCAGGAGCGCATGCTGCAGGCGTGCGAGCTCGACTACCGCGTCATCGACGTCGCCGCGGGCGACCTCGGTTCGAGCGCGGCGCGCAAGTTCGACATCGAGGCGTGGATCCCCTCGCAGCAGCAGTACCGCGAGCTCACCTCGACCTCCAACTGCACGACCTTCCAGTCGCGCAGGCTCGCCACGCGCTACCGCACCGAGAGCGGCAGGACGGCGCCGGTCGCGACGCTCAACGGCACCGCGGCGACGACGCGCTGGCTCGTCGCGATCCTCGAGACGCACCAGCAGCCCGACGGCTCGGTGCGCGTGCCGGAGGCGCTGCGCCCCTACCTCGGCGGCCTCGCCACGATCGAGCCGGTCGAGGCGGCCTGATGGAGCGCTGGCTCGTCGCGCTCGACATCGACGGCACGATCGTTCACGAGGACGACTCGATGTCGAAGCGGGTGGGGGACGCCGTGCGCGCGGTCGTCGAGGCGGGTCACGTCGTCGTGCTCGCGACGGGCCGCTCGCAGTCGACGACCGAGTCGACCGCCGCGCGCCTCGAGATCGAGCCGACGCACCTCGTCTCCGCCAACGGTGCGCTCGTGCTCGAGCGCCGCGAGGGGCGCTACGAGCCCATCCACGTCGAGACCTTCGATCCCTCCGGCGCGCTGCGCACGATCGCGCAGGGTCTGCCGACGGGCTCGTTCATGGTCGAGGATGCGACGGGCCACCGTCGCTACACGAACGGCATGGTCGACTGGAACCTCGAGGACGCCGAGGAGGTCGACTTCGAGGGCCTGTTCGAGCAGCCGGCGATGCGCGTCGTCGTCATGAGCCCCGACCACGAGGTCGATGAGTTCCTCGAGATCGTGGAGTCGATGGGCCTGCACAAGGTCTCCTACGCGATCGGCTACTCGTCGTGGCTCGACATCGCGCCCGACGGCGTCAACAAGGCGACGGGCCTCGAGCGCGTGGCCGAGCGCGTCGGCATCCCGAGGCACCGCATCCTCGCGGTCGGCGACGGCCGGAACGACATCGACATGTTCCAGTGGGTCGTCGCCGGTCGCGGTCGCGCCGTGGCGATGGGGCAGGCGCCGGATGAGGTGAAGGCGGCGGCGAGCGAGGTCACCGGCACCGTCGACGAGGACGGGCTCGCGCTCGTGCTCGAGGGGCTGCTGGCCGAGCAGTGAGTCGCGTGCCGCGCTGGCGCGGCGTCCTCCATAGTGCGCGGCAAGGCACGGCGTAGGCGGGGCATCCGCTCGCCGCGTAGAATCTCCCGAAGCCTGACCGCGTCCCAGCCGTGGTCGAGGCATCGGGAGGGCTGTCCGAGCGGCCGATGGAGCCGGTCTTGAAAACCGGTGGGCAGCGATGCCTCGTGGGTTCGAATCCCACGCCCTCCGCGGACCGTTCATCGACAGCAGGAGGGGAGCCATGGCGAGCGAGCGCGAGCACACCGTCGTCGACACGTCGTCGATGGCGCCCCGGCACGGCAGGTTGCGGCGGCACTCGGGCGTCGCGCACGTCTTCCGGTGGCTGGGCCTCGGCCTCTCGGTCGTGCTCGTGGCGCTCGCGGGTGTCGTGGGGGTCTCGGTGCTGCGGCTCTCGACGGGCATCTCGACGGTCGATCTCGGCAGCGACGTGCCCCCCGCCCAGGCGGGCTTCGCGCCCTACGAGGGTGGCTTCACCATCCTGCTCGTCGGCTCCGACCAGCGCACGGGACAGGGCGCCGAGTTCGGCGAGAGCTCCTATGGCGAGGGGATGCTCAACGACGTCACGATGCTCCTGCACGTGAGCGACGACCACCAGCAGGCGCGCGTCGTCTCGTTCCCGCGCGACCTCATCGTCGACTTCCCTGCGTGCGAAGACCCGGAGACGGGCGTCACCCAGCCGGCCGTGACCGGCATCCAGTTCAACCAGGCGCTCGGCAGGGGCGGGCTCTCGTGCGTGGCGGAAGTCGTCTCCGACATGACCGGCATGGACGTGCCGTACGCAGCGATGATCACGTTCCAGGGCGTGATCAGCATGTCGACCGCGGTCGGCGGCGTGCCCGTCTGCTTCGCCGGCCCGATCGACGACCCGTGGACGGGCCTCGAGATCCCCGAGGCCGGCACCTTCGAGCTCGAGGGCCAGCAGGCGCTGCAGTTCCTGCGCTCGCGCCACGGCGTCGGCGACGGGTCGGACCTCGCGCGCATCTCCTCGCAGCAGGTCTTCCTCTCGTCGCTCGTGCGCACGCTGCAGTCGGATGCGGTGCTCACGGACTTCACGCGCCTCTACGCGATCTCGCAGGTCGCGATCGAGAACATGACGCTCTCGAGTGGCCTCGGGAACGTCGGCACCATGGTGTCGATGGCTCGCGTGCTCGCCGACATCCCGCTCGAGACGATGCAGTTCGTGCTCTACCCCAACTACCTCTCGGGCAACCGGGTCTACCCGCTCGAGGAGGAGGCGGAGGAGCTCATGCGGCGCATCCGCCTCGACCTGCCGATCGAGCTCGGCGAGGATTCGCTCGGCGTCGGCTCGACCGACGAGTCGCCGACGGCGACCCCCGGAGCGACCGAGTCGCCCGCCGCGACCGAATCGCCGCTGCCGACCGAGACGCCCGGTGCGACGCCGACCCCGACGGCCACCGATGGGCTCGAAGGCGTCGTCGGGCAGGACGCCGCGCAGCAGTCGTGCGTCGTCCCCTACGGCAGCTGAGCCGCACCTGCGCCCTTGCCGCGGGCCGCGCCCGGAGGGCGTGGGACGAGCCGGCCGCGGCCTTTGCTAGACTTGCGGCTGGCCTGCCGTCAGGCGGCCGAGGAGACGTCGCATAGTCCGGCCTAGTGCACCACCCTGCTAAGGTGGAGTCCCCAATAGGGGACCGAGGGTTCAAATCCCTCCGTCTCCACAGCGAGGCCCCGTCGTCCATCGGACGCGGGGCCTTCGTCGTGCCCGGCGCATGCTCCGATGGCCCCAACTGTTCGCCTGAAGTTTCCTCGGCATGGGCTTGGCGCGCGCTGTGGATGCTGATAGTTTCTCGCCGGGGGCGCAAAAGTTCTTTCGCGCACACCTCCGGTAGAACGCTGCTTCCGTATGCGGAACGTTGCGATCTCCGGTTGCTGCAGACCGATAGGGGTACTTGTGGGCCGTCTGGGTGCACTTCGACGTCGATTCACCGAGGGGCGCACCGGCGCGCCGAAGCGCAGCATCGCTGCGCTCGCGTCGCTCTCGCTCGTCGCGGGTTTGCTGACCACGGGCGCTGTCGTCGCGGTCGGCGACGCCCCCGAGGCGGCTGCAGCGACTTCTCCGTCCCAGCAGTGGGTGACGAACGTCTCGGCCGTGACCGGCACGGGCGCCCAGACCGCGCGCACGTTGACCTTCGCCAGCGGTATCACGGCGACCGAGACCACCACCTCGCTCAGCGGTGCGTGCTCGCCGTTCGGCACCGGAGCGACCATCGCTGGCGTGTCCGCGTTCCTCGAGCCCGATCCGCCAGCGGCGGCTCGTGCTGCGAACGCCAACTGCGCGGGCCCGACGACCGGCAGCAATTCACGCACGTCGAGCGTCGAGTTCAGCAAGCCCGTCATCGCGCCCGTCATCCACGCGGCGAACCTCGACGCCTCGCGCCTGACGCTCTCGGGTGCCGGCATCAGCCTGACGCAGCTCGCGAAGAACAACGCCATGGAGGTCTCGGGCAACATCCTCAACGCGACCCTCCAGCAGGCACTGAACGCCGGATGCGCTGGCAACGACGGCAGCAACCCCAACGGTGCGTGCGGCTCCTTCCGCCTCACGTCGTCGGCGCCCATCTCAGCGTTCGGCCTCGAGAACAGCACGATCGGCAGCACGCTCTCCGGCGGCGGCGAGAACGACTCCTGGAACTACACGCTCTCGTACCCGACCGCGCCGCTCACGAAGGAGTTCAGCCCCGCGAGCATCACCGCCGGTGAGACGAGCCAGCTCACGTTCACGATCGC
>JAPSIA010000187.1 GCA_031179215.1 Agrococcus sp. | reverse complement strand
CCGGGTCGCCGAGGTGCGACTGCGCGATCCCGTCGATCACGAGCGCGAGGCCGTGCTCGTCGGGCTCGAGCCGCGCCTCGAGCCCGTTCGAGAGCCGGCGGCTCGTCACGCCGCCTGCTGCCGCCGCTGCCAGCGCACCTCGACCACGCGCCGGGCGGCGCGCGTGCACGGCATGCACGCGTAGCGGCCTCGCGGGGCGCGGAACCGCACGTGCTCGTGCCCGCCGGGGCAGCTGCCGACCCAGCCGGCGCGCTCGCTCGCGATCTCGCCCCGATGCGTGCGGCCGCCGACGTAGCCGAGCTCGCGCGCTGCGCGGCGCCAGGCGGGCCCGTGGCCCGCGGCGTGGCCGGCGATCGCGTGCGCGACCTCGTGCAGCAGCGTCTGGTGCACCTCGTCGTCGTCCCAGCGCGCGGCGAGGTGCTTCGAGACGGTGATGCGGCGCGCGGTGTAGCTCGTCAGTCCCGCGCGCTTGACCGCGCGGTCGAAGCCGAAGCTCCACGAGTCGTCGAGGTGCAGCCGGATGAGCGCCTCCGCCCAGACGCGCACCCGATCGAGGTCTGCCATCTCACCCTCCGCCTGCGAGCATGCCAGGCGCTCGGCACCGACGCGAACCGAGCCCGCTCGCTCCCGGATCCGGCGTCAGCGCCCGCCCCAGATGGGGTGGGTCGCTCGCGCCACGTCCTGCTCGGCGCGGAGCGCCTCCGTCTGCGCGCGGTCGGTCGCGACCATGAGCGCGAGCTCCGCCGCCTCGAGCTGCGCGGCCTCGAGCTGCGCCTCGCGGCACAGCTCGACCGCGACGGTGAAGTCGACGCATGCCTCGTGCCACTGGGCGAGCGCGAAGTGCACCGTGCCGCGCTGCTGCAGCGCGTGCGCCCACAGCTCGACCCAGTCGTTCGCGCGCGACTCGCCGATGATCGCCGTGCACTCGCGCAGCGCGGCGGCGAGGTCGCCGCGCGTCTGGATGACGGAGGCCCGCAGCAGCCGCGCCTCGGCGAGGCGGTCGCGCGAGCCGGATGCGCGGGCGAGGGTCACGGCCTCGCTCGCGGCCGCGAGCGCCTCGTCGAGGCGCCCGATCGACTCGAGCAGCCACGCGCGCTCCGAGACGGCCGCGAGCGAGCGCTCGCGGCCGAGCTGCCGCAGCCGTCGTGCGGCGGCAGCGACGTCGACCGCGTTCCGCAGCGCGGTCTGGTCGTACCCGATCGACTCGCTCATGCCCGCCATGGTCGCGCACGCCCGCCGATCCGCCGGGAGCCGCGCCGCGCACCCGCCGTCGCGCCCCCGCCGCGCACACCTGCCGCCGCGCCCCCGCCGCGCACACCTGCCGCCGCGCCCCCGCCGCGCACACCCACCGCCGCGCACCCGCAGCACAACGCAAGCTCCCGCCGCCGACTCCGCGACGGCTGCGCGGCCATGCCGCCGATCGCCGCCGACTCCGCGCCATCGGCTTGCGTTGTGCAGGAGGGCTCGCCGGCTCGGGGCCGGCCGCCGGTGCTCAGCCGAAGATGCCGCGGCCGGGCGCGGGGCTCGGCGTCGCGTCGGCGTCGCGCGCGGGCTGCGCGCCGCCGAGGAAGCGGCGCAGCTCTGCGCCCGCGACGACCTTCCCGGGCAGCGGATCGCGCCGCAGCGCCCGCCCGATCGCATCGAGGTCCGGCAGCGCCGCGCCCGCGACCGCGACGACGTTGCCGAAGCGGCGCCCCTTGAGCATGCCGGGATCGGCGAGGGCGGCCGCCTCGGCGTGCACCTCGAGGAGGGCCGCGAGCTGCCGCTTCGCGAACGCGAGCGAGCGGTCATCGGCGATGTTCACCACCACGACGCCGCGCGGGCCGAGCAGCTCGCGCACGAGCGCGTGGAACTCGACCGTCGTCACGTGCGCCGGCGTCTGCGAGCCGGAGAAGACATCCACCACCACGAGGTCGACGGCGCCGCGGAGCCCCGCAGGCAGCCGCGCGAGCTGCTCGCGCGCATCGCCGTAGCGCACGCGCACGCTCGCGCCGCGCGGCAGCGGCGCGACCTCGCGCACGAGCTCGACGAGCAGCGGCTCGAGCTCGATGACCTGCTGGCGCGAGCCGCGCCGCGTCGCGTCGATGTAGCGCGGCAGCGTGAGCGCGCCGGCGCCGAGGTGCACGGCCGTGAGGGGCCCTGGCGCCAGCGCGTCGATCACGTGGCCCATCTGCTGCACGTACTCGTAGACGAGGAGCTCGGGCCGCTCGGGGTCGACGTGCGACTGCGGAGTGCCGTCGACGACGAGCTGCCAGCCGCCGGATCCCGAGAAGCGCATCTCGGCGTGCATGCCGCTCGAGAGGCGTCGGCTGGGAGTGCTCACGGGACCATTCTCGCGGCTCGGCGCGCGCCGATAGCATCGCGCCCCGAGCGGCCGCCAGCCGACACGCCGTCGCGGCTGGACTTCCGCCGTCCTGCGGCGTAGTGTTGGCAGTTGCGCTCACAGACATCCCCTCTGCCTTCATATTGCGGTCGGCGCGCGCCCCAACAGGGCGCTTCAGGGTGTTGACGAGTCTCTCACCGACGACACGATCCCGGGAAGACCCGCAACCCTTCCCGGCCCGGAGGTATCTGCCTTGGCTGAACTGAGCCCCAAGACCGGTCGAAGCGCGA
>JAPSIA010000186.1 GCA_031179215.1 Agrococcus sp. | reverse complement strand
CGACCTCGCCGACGCGCGCAGCGGCATGAACACCGGCATGCAGTGGAACGGCGCGATCTTCGCGCTGCTCGGGCCGCTCATCGGCTTCGGCTTCACGGCGATGGGCCAGTACTTCCCGCTCGCGCTCGGCCTCGGCCTCACGCGGCGCGAGTTCGCGGCCGGCACCACGCTCGTGTTCGTCGGCAACGCGGCCCTCTACGCGGTCATCGTCACGATCGGCAAGGTCATCGAGGTCGCCACGGGCGGCTTCGGCCTCGGCGTGCGCTTCTTCGACGTGGCCTACACGGGCCTGGGCGAGTGGTGGCAGACGCTCATCCAGACCTTCCTGCTCATCCTGTCGGTCATGCTCGTGGGCGCCGCGATCACGACGGCCTTCCACCGCTGGGGCCAGTCGTTCCTCTGGGTCTTCTGGATCAGCCTCGCCGTGATCGTGGTCGCGGCCGTCGGGGGCTGGCTGCTCTCGGAGGGCTTCCGCGCCTTCGCGCAGGACCTCGGCGCGATGGGCTGGGCGCCGTGGATGGGCATGCTGGCGCTCTTCGGGGCGATCGGCGCCGCGGCGTGGCTCACGCTCGTGCGCCGCGCCCAGGCGCGGTAGCCCACAGCGAGAGGGCCCGCCCGCGAGCCGACTCGTGGGCGGGCCCTCCTCGTCGGTGTGGAGGCGTTCTGCCGACTCCTGCCGTCAGGGCTGGGCGTCGGCGCCGTCGTCGCTCGCGCCGTCCTGCATGACCTGGCCGGCGCCGCCGAGCTCCGGTCCCGTCGCGCCCTCGGCCGGCGCGCCCGAGCCCGCGAGCGGATCAGCGCCTCCGCCGCTCACCGGGCGCTCGGCACCGGTCGGCGATCGGCCGTCGAGGGCCTCGTCGAGCGCGCCCTGCGACTCGGCCGCCACCTGCTGCTCGCCCCCGTCGTGCTCGGCACCGGTCGTACCGCCGGGCTGGAGGCCGTCGTCGCTCTGCGTCGCATCCGTCATCGGGATCTCCCTCGCGCTGGGCGGGCGGCGCCGGGCGGCACCGCTGACTCCGCTCGTGCGAGTCTCGTCCCCCGACCTGGGTCGCGACTGTGGGATCGATGCGCTGCGGGTCCACGGTGCGCCGTGGCTGCGCGATGCGAGGTCGCCGGCGGCGCGGCGCTCGAGGGATGCAGCGGGCGCCGTGCCGACACGCGCACGCGACGGCCGCGACCGGCGGCCCCTCGTGCGGAGTCGCCGGCCGCCGGCCGCGTGCGCGCCGCTCAGCCGAGCGGGTCGGCCTGGTCGGGCCGCTCCTCGTCGTCGAGGTCGCTCGGACCGGTGCCGCGGGTGGGCGACTCGGCGTCCTGCACGGGCGATCCCACGCCGGTCGAGGAGCCCCCGAGGCCCTCGGAGGGCGATTCCGCCGGCTGCACGGGCGAGCCCGTGCCCGTCGACGAGCTGCCGAGGCCGTGCACGGGCGAGGCCTTCTCCTCGACCGGAGAGCCGCCGCGCGCGCCCTCGGCGGGCGAGCCAGCGCCCGCGACGCGGTCGGTGCCGCCCGGCACGGCTTCGGAGGTGCCGTGCGACGAGGAGCCGTCGAGCACCGCGTCGCCCTCGGGCTCAGCCCCGCCCTGCTGGGCACCGCCGTCGTGCTCGGCGCCCGTCGTGCCGCCGTAGTGCGCGGCCGCGTCGGTGTCGAGCGGCGCGTCGATGGCTCCGTCGGGGTGCACGGGACGCGCGCCCTCGGGCACCGCTCCCTCGTGCTGGCCGGATGTGTCGGTCATCTGCTCCTCCGATGCTCGTGCGTCGTTGCGATCGTGCTGCGGGAGCGGCGGCGATGCATCGCCTCCGCTCGGGGCGTGCCCCGTGGCCATTGTGTCGGCCCTGCCTGGTTGTCGCACCCCGCACTTGGTCTGCGAGGATTCTCGGGTGCAGACCCTCCACGACACCGCCCGCCGCGGCTTCGCCTCCGACAACTACTCCGGGGTGCACCCCGAGGTGCTCGCTGCCATCGCCGCCGCGAACGGCGGCCACCAGACCGCGTACGGCGCCGACGACTACACGGCTCGGCTGCAGGAGGTCGTGCGCGCGCACTTCGGCGCCCGCGCCGAGGCGTTCCCGGTCTTCAACGGCACGGGCGCGAACGTCGTCGCGCTGCAGTCGCTCCTGCCGCGGTGGGGCGCGGTCATCGCGGCGAGGACCGCCCACATCAACGTCGACGAGGGCGGCGCGCCCGAGCGCGTCGGCGGCATGAAGCTGCTCACCGTCGACACCCCCGACGGCAAGCTCACGCCCGAGCTCATCGATCGCGAGGCGTGGGGCTGGGGCGACGAGCACCGCGCGCAGCCGCTCGCCGTCTCGATCACGCAGTCGACCGAGCTCGGGACCCTCTACACGGCCGACGAGATCCGCGCGATCGCCGACCACGCGCACGCGCGCGGCATGCTGCTGCACGTCGACGGGGCGCGACTCTCGAACGCCGCGGTCGCGCTCGACGCGCCGCTCGGCGCCTGCACGACGGATGCGGGGGTCGACATCCTCTCGCTCGGCGGCACGAAGAACGGGGCGATGGGCGCGGAGGCGGTCGTCGTGCTCTCGGAGCGAGCGGGCGAGGGGCTCGTCTACCTCCGCAAGCTCAACATGCAGCTCGCGTCGAAGATGCGCTTCATCTCCGCGCAGCTCGTCGCGCTGTTCGAGGGCGAGCTGTGGCGCGA
>JAPSIA010000185.1 GCA_031179215.1 Agrococcus sp. | reverse complement strand
TGTAGCCGAACGACGCGAGGTCGTCGTACCGCATGTCCATCTCCTTCACGACCCACTGCAGCGCCTCCGCCGCCTTCTTCGGGTTCGTGATGATGGGCGTGATGAGGTGCGGCACGCCCTGGTAGGCGGTGAGCTCGACGCGCTTGGGGTCGACGAGCACCATCCGCACCTCGGCCGGCGTCGCGCGCATGAGCAGGCTCGTGATCATCGAGTTGACGAACGACGACTTGCCAGAGCCCGTGGAGCCGGCGACGAGCAGGTGCGGCATCTTCGCGAGGTTCGCGACGACGTAGCCGCCCTCGACGTCCTTGCCGATGCCGATCGTCATCGGGTGCTTCGAGTCGGCTGCGGCGCGCGAGCGCAGCACGTCGCCGAGCTTGACCGTCTCGCGGTCGGGGTTCGGGATCTCGATGCCGATCGCGCTCTTGCCGGGGATGGGCGAGAGGATGCGCACCTCGTTCGACGCGACCGCGTAGGCGAGGTTCTTCGAGAGCGCCGTGACGCGCTCGACCTTCACGCCCGGTGCGACCTCGACCTCGTAGCGCGTGACGGTCGGGCCGCGCGAGAAGCCCGTGACGCGCGCATCCACGTTGAAGGAGGAGAGCACCTGGGTGATGGCCGCGACGATGTCGTCGTTCGCCTGCGAGCGCGCCTTGGGCGGCTCGCCCTGGCCGAGCGAGGCGATCGACGGCAGCCGGTAGGGGCGCACGGGCGCGGGCGCGGCGACGGCGCTCGCCGTCGCCCCGGGGATCTCGCCCGTGTGCTTGCGCATCGCCTCCTCGGCCTGCTCGAGCGAGGCGAGCACCGAGGTGGCGTAGTCGTCGTGGTCGGTCGCCGCCTCGAGCGCGTCGGCGGGCGGCAGCGGCTCGACGGGAGCCGCGGGCACGCGGTCGACGCGCGTCGTGGGCTGGTCGCGGTCGACGACGACGGGGCTCTCGTAGGCGTGCTCGGCCTCCGCCTCGTCGAGCCCGAGCGCCTCGACGCCCTCGTAGGGCGGGTCGACCTCGCGGCCGGTGGCGTTGCGCCGCCAGAAGGGCAGCGCGTCGGCGTCCTCGACCGGCTCCTCGTCCGCGGCCTCGGCCCTCGCGAGCTCCTTCGCCTCCTTGCGGGCGCGACGGGCCTCCTCGCGCTCCTCCGGCGTCGCGGTCTCGACGCCGAAGAGGTAGCCGTAGAGGTCGGCGAGCCGCTCGGGGATGCGGTTGGGAGCCGTGCGCGTGATCACGAGCACCGCGAGCACGGCGACGACGCCGCTCACGATGCCGGCGCCGACGGGGGTCAGGAGGGCCGCGAGGGGCGCGGAGGCCACCCACCCGAGGATGCCGCCCGCGTCGGCGAGCGCAAGCATGCCGCGCGACGCATCCGGCATGCCCGCCACGACGTGGCAGAGCCCCGCGACCGAGATGAGCAGGAGCGCGAGGCCGACGCCCACGCGGCCGTTGTCGCTCACGGAGGCGGGATGGCGGAACATCCACAGCGCGAGCAGCACGAGCACGACCGGCAGCGCGATGGCGACCTGGCCGAACAGGCCCCCGAGGGTGTAGGCGGAGATCGCCTGCGCGACGGGGTTCGCCGGCAGGATCCACTCGACGATCGCGCCGGCGATCGCGAGCAGCGTGAGGAAGAAGGGCACGCCGTCGCGGCGCTCCTCCTTCGCGAGCTCCTCGCGGCCGAACACGCGCGCGGCAGCGCCCGTCGCGTGCGCGAGCCCCATCCAGGCGCGCTGGCCGAGGCCCGGTCCGTCGTCCTGGAAGGTGGGCTGCGCCGCGCTCGAGCGCGCGGTGCGCTGCACCTTCGTCTGCGCGGTCGTCGACGTCGCGCGGCTCTTGGCGCTCGAGCCCTTGGGCGCCCCCGGGCTCTTGGGGGTCACGGGGCGCGTCGGCTTCGTGGTGGGCATGCGCACACCCTAGATGCCGCCGGCCACGCGGGGCGGGAGGCGCTCCGGCGGGTGACGATCCGCCCTCGCGCTCCCCGCCGGGCGGGACCTACGCCTCGATGACGACCGGCACGATCATGGGGCGGCGGCGGATGCGCGTGCCGACCCAGCGGCCGACGGTGCGGCGCACGACCTGCTGGTACTGGTGCTGGTCGCGCACGCCCTGCTCCCCCGCCTCGGCGAGCGCCTTGACGATCTTGGGACGGATGTCGTCGAAGACCTTGTCGTCCTCGGCGAAGCCGCGCGCGTGGATCTCGGGGCCCACGATGACCTTGCCGGTCTGCGTCTCGAGCGCGATGAAGATCGAGATGAAGCCCTCCTCCGCGAGGATGCGGCGATCCTTGAGGTCGGCCTCGTCGATGCGGCCGACCGACGAGCCGTCGACGTAGACGAAGCCGATCTCGAGCTGGCCGGCGACCCGCACCTCGTGGTCCTTGAGGTCCCACACCGTGCCGTTCTCGCCCACGAAGGCGCGCTCGCGCGGCACCCCCGTGTCGATCGCGAGCTGCGCGGCCGCGTGCAGGTGGCGGTACTCGCCGTGCACCGGGATGACGTTCGCGGGGCCGAGGATGTTGTAGCAGTAGAGCAGCTCGCCCGCCGAGGCGTGGCCGGAGACGTGCACCTTGGCGGAGCCCTTGTGCACGACCTTCGCGCCGAGCTGCATGAGGCCGTTGATGATGCGGAAGACCGCGTTCTCGTTGCCGGGGATGAGGCTCGAGGCGAGGATGACGGTGT
>JAPSIA010000069.1 GCA_031179215.1 Agrococcus sp. | reverse complement strand
CTTCAGCCTCATCGCGCTCATCGCGGTCGCCAACGGCGCGCTGCTGACGATGATCATGGCGAGCCGGCTCGCGTTCGGCATGGCCGAGCAGCGCCTGCTGCCGCCCGTGCTCGCGCGCGTGCTCCCCGGCCGACGCACCCCGTGGGTCGCGATCCTCGTGACGACCGTGGTGGCGATCGGGCTCACGCTCGTCGGCGACCTCGCCACCCTCGCCGAGACGGTCGTGCTGCTGCTGCTGTTCGTCTTCCTGTCGACGAACATCGCGGTGCTCGTGCTGCGCCGCGACCGGGTGGAGGCCGACCACTTCCGCGTGTGGACCTTCGTGCCCGTGCTCGGCGTCGGCTCGTGCATCCTGCTGCTGACGCAGCAGGAGCCGCACGTGTGGCTCTTCGGCGCCGCGCTGCTCGCCGTCGGCGCGCTCCTCTACGGCGCGTCGCGGCTCGCGTCGCGGCGGAGCAGCCACCCCGCCTCCTAGCGTCGCCTGCGCGCCAGATCGGCGTGCTCAGCCACCCGAGCCCGCCCCATCGAGGCACACCGCGCCCCGCGCATGCTTGCGCACCCCGCGGCGAGCGCCCGCAGTGCGCGCCCAGGTGCATCGCGAACACTGTTCGCGAACGAGAGGCGGCACATGAGCGCGATCCGACGTCGGGGTGCGGAGCTTCGAGCCGTCGTCCGCCGACGGCGGCGAGTCCGCCGAATCGTGGTCGTCGCGATGGCGGCCAACGTGCTCATGCTCTCTGTGCTGCTGACTCGAGAACCCGGCGACCTGTCCGGCCTCCTCCTCGTCGCACTCGTGACGGCGGCGGTGGTGCTGCTCCACCTCGCGGCTCTGCTGCTGCCGACCTGGGAACGGCGCACGATCCGGCGCGAGATCACCGGGGAAGCGCTCACGCGCGCTCAATCCAGGCGCTGGGCTCTCGTGGGGGCGCTCGTGGGCGCTGGTGCCTCGATCGTCGCGGTCAGCATGGCGGGCATGCTCGACTCGTGGACCACGGGGGCAGCGATCGCGGCGCCCATCCTGCTGATGACCATCCTCTGGGCGGCATGCACCCTCAAGGAGGGCCAGCGGAGCTCGGAGGAGAGCACGACCGGCGATCGCCCCAGCGAGCCCCGGTAGGGCGGACGGGACTTGAACCCGTGACCGACGGATTATGAGTCCGCTGCTCTGACCAGCTGAGCTACCGCCCCGAGGGCCGACCGGCCCGAGGATCGAGCCTAGTCGTGGATCTCGACGTGCGTGTCGGGGTCGGTGATGTCCTCGCCGCGGTAGATGCGCTCGTAGGCGGTGATGGTCGCCTCGATGTCGTGCGGCGCGACCATCTGCAGGCTGTGCTGCTGGTACTTCGCGTACTCCGCGTCGCTGAGCCGCATCACGCGCTCGAGCTTCTCGGCGAGGTCGGCGTCGTCGTCGGGCCGGAAGAGCCAGCCGTTCACGCCGTCGCTGACGAGGTGCGGCAGCGCCACGGCGTCGGCGGCCACGACCGGCAGCCCCGTGGCCATCGCCTCCATCGTCGCGATCGACTGCAGCTCGGCCGTGGAGGGCATCGCGAACACCTCGGCGTTGCGCAGGCGCTCGCGCAGCTCCTCATCGCTCACGAAGCCCGTCAGCGTGACGCGGTCGGCCACGTGCAGCTCGCGCGAGAGGGCGGCGAGCTCGTCGATCTGGTCGCCGCCGCCGACGATGTCGAGGTGCCACTCGAGATCCTCGGGCAGCCGGGCGACGGCGCGCACGAGCGTCTCGAGGCGCTTCTCGCTCGTGACGCGGCCGACGAAGACGATGCGTCCGCGCTGTCGCTCGGGGTTCGGCGCGTACTCGTCGCCCGGCAGGCCGCACGAGATGGCGTGCACGCCGCGGAGGCCGGTCTTCAGCTCGAGGTAGTCGGCGCTGCGGCGCGTCGGCGTCGTGACGACGTCGCAGCGCCCGAGCACGGTGGCCGCATCCGCCCACGCCCACTCGACCGTCTTCCCCTGCAGGAACCGCGGGATGTTCGAGTGATCCATGAGGTTCTCGAACATCAGGTGGTTGGTGCCGACCACGCGGATGCCGCGCTTCTTCGCCTCGAGCGAGAAGGCCCGGCCGAGGACGATGTGCGACTGGAAGTGCACGACGTCGGGCTTGAGCGCGTCGAGGAGCGACGCGGCGTTCTGGAACATGCGCCACGGCTCGGCGAAGCGCAGCCAGTCGTGCCCCGGGTAGAGCATCGAGCGCAAGCGGTGCACCGTGAACCGCTGGCCCTCGTGCTCCTCGACGCGCGTGCCGTGCTTGCCCCGGCCGAGCGCCGACGCCACCACGTGCACCTCGTGGCCGCGCTGGGTGAGCTTGGCAGCGAGCCTCGTGGTGAACTTCGCCGCGCCGTTGACGTCGGGGGCGAAGGTGTCGGTCGCGATGAGCACGCGCAGGGGGCGATCAGTCATGGGTCTCCTCAGCCGAGGGCTCGGTCGTGCGGATCTGCGGATGGTGCTGGGCCAGCTGGAACACGCCCCACACCGCGAGCGCGCCGGCGGCCGCGAAGACGATGATGGCCCACGGCGGCGTCGCCGCCGCCTCGCCGAGCACCGTCACGCCGATGAGCACGGCGACGAGCGGGTCGACCACCGTGAGACCGGCGATGACGAGGTCGGGCGGGCCCGACGCGTGCGCGAGCTGCACCGCGTAGCTGCCCACGATCATCGCGATGATGAGCGCGACGGCGCACACGATCGTGAGCCACTCGAAGTTGCCGGAGATGATGCGGTTGATGACGATCTTGGAGAGCGTCACGACGAAGCCGTAGAGCACGCCTGCCGAGACGATGTAGAAGATCGCGTTGGCGCTGCCGCGGAAGCGCCACCAGGCGATGCCGAGGCCGACGAGCGCGACGGCGAGCAGCGAGAGCACGGTGAGCAGCTGGCGATCCTGGATTGGCCGCTCGACGGCGAAGATCGCCGCGACGGTGACGAAGATGCCGATGCCGACGAGGCACGTGACGATCGCGCGGATGGTGCGGTGGTCGAGGCGGATCTTCGCGAGGCGCGAGTTGAGGATCGCGGTCACGACGAGCGCGACGGCGCCGAGCGGCTGCACGACGATGAGCGGCGCGAGCGCGAGCGCGCCGATCTGCATGACGATCGCGAGGCCGAGCAGGAGCGTGCCGACCACCCACGCGCGGCTGCGCAGCAGCCGCACGAGCGCGGAGCCGCCCAGGTGCGCCCCGCGCTGGTCGCCGCCCTCGAAGTGGCCGACCCCGCGGTGCTGGAACTGCGTGCCCACCGAGAGGAAGACGGCGCCCACGAGCGCGACCGGGATCCCGAGCGCCTGCAGCGGCGTGAGGGAGATCTCGGCCGCGAAGTCGTCGATCGCCGTGAAGTGCACCTCAAGACCGTACTCTGCGTCAGCGTCGATAGGTTGGAGGACATGACCGTTCTGCCCATCTGCATCACCGGCGAGCCCGTCCTGCACCGCGTCGCCGAGCCCGTCGTCGACTTCGATGCCGAGCTCGCGACCCTCGTCGAGGACATGTTCGCGACCATGGAGGCGGCGCCGGGCGTCGGCCTCGCCGCGCCCCAGGTGGGTGTGGGCAAGCGGCTGTTCGTCTACGACTGGACGGATGCGGAGGGCGTGCGCACGCGCGGCGTCGCTGCCAACCCGGAGCTGTGGATCGCTCCCCTGCCGGTCGGCATCCCTGACGAGGACGAGGAGGAGGGCTGCCTCTCGATCCCCGGCGAGCGCTTCGCGCTCAAGCGCGCCGAGCGCGCCATCCTCAAGGCGCAGGACGAGCACGGCGAGCACTACGAGCTCGAGGCCTCCGGCTGGCTCGCGCGCATCCTGCAGCACGAGTTCGACCACCTCAACGGCATCCTCTACGCCGACCGGCTGGATGCGTTCGGCACGAAGGGCGTGCAGAAGGCGATCAAGCGCAACAAGTGGGGCGTGCCCGGCAACGCCTGGCTGCCCGGCGTCGACGACCTCGAGGGCTGACGCTCCTCGACCCACGAGCACGAGGCCCCGCCGTGAGGCGGGGCCTTCGCTGCGCAAGCAAGCAAAAGGCCCCGCCGTGAGGCGGGGCCGGTCGCTCCCCGAGATGGACTCGAACCATCAACCTGCCGGTTAACAGCCGGCTGCTCTGCCAATTGAGCTATCGAGGATCGCTGCGGGAGCGACGACCATCGTAGCATCCCTCACGACTCCCGCTCGCATCGCGCGAGTCCCGCCCCCGCTCCGCTCCCAGACAGGGCCCCACGATCGGCGCGTTCCGCGCTAGCGTTCGAGCAACCGCACCGCATCGCACGCCCAGGAGCCGCGCATGTCCTCTCCCCGACGCCCCGCTGCCACACCCCTCGCGATCCTGGCCGCAGGCGCGGCGCTGGCGCTCACCGGGTGCCTCACTCCCCCGCCGCTGCCGACCGCAGGACCGTCGCCGACGGCGCAGGACCCGACGACGCCGCCGGAGCCGACGCCCGCCCCGGCTGCCACGAGCGCACCGGCTGCCACGAGCGCACCGGCCTCCACCGGCTCGCCCGCCGCCGCGAGCGGGCTGCCGGAGCTCGTCGAGATCAACACGCTGCTCCCGCCCGGCACCCTCGCCGGCTGGGAGACGAGCATCCTGACGGATGACGCGTTCGAGCCGCAGCCCGACTCCGACTTCCCCGAGGGCCCGACCATCAGCGTCGTCGAGACCGCCACGGGCTGCACCTTCTGGGCCTACCAGGGCACGCAGGACAGCGAGTCGACCGATGAGGCCGTCAGCAGCGCCGAGACGCTCGGGATCCTCTCGGAATCCTCGCCCGAGGACTGGGAGCCCGACGTGCTCGAGCTCGCGCCCTCGGCGTCGCAGGGCGTCGCCGTGGAGTTCCTCTCGATCGTCCGCGAGCACGACGACGGCGGCGCGGAGGCATGGTTCGCGCGCAACTTCCAGTCGAGCGGCTCGACGAGCTCGATCGAGGCGAGCTGCCCCGCGGGCGCGGGCGGCGTCGAGCACATCGACGACGTCGTGCTCGAGCACTTCCAGATCAACTTCCTGCAGCCCTGACCGGCGCAGGCGTCGGCTACTCCTCGCGCAGCGACCGGCGCTCGCGCTCGAGCTCGACGAGCTGCTCCTGCAGCCGCTTCGCGCCCTCGGGGTCTGCGGAGCCGAGCCGCTGCAGGCTGCCGAGCAGCGCGGCCTTCCGCCGCAGGATGTCGCGATCGACGAGCGACGAGACGATGCCGCGCACGTAGTCCTTCACGCCCTCCGGCGACGACTGCGGGATCGGTGCCATCGCGAGCGCGCGCACGAGCGGCACGATCTCGGCCGGCACGGTCGCCGCGACCCGCTCGGAGAAGTCGGGCGCCTCGGTCGCATCGAGCGAGGCGAGCACCCCGTCGCGCACGACCGCGAGCGAGGGATTCGCGACGTACGCCGACGCGCCGCGCGCGGCGAGGTCCTTGCCGATCACGGCGGGCTGCTGCAGGAGCGCCGCGATCGCGTCGCGCTCGAGCCGCGAGGCCGGGTCGCGCTCGAGCTGCTGCAGCGCGACGTCGGCCGGCGGATGCGCGGGCGCTGCCCCGCCCCCGGTGGGCGTGGGCCGCGGACCGACCTGCCGCACGGCGCGCCGCACCTCCTCGGGCGAGACGCCGAGCCAGCCCGCGACCGTGCGCACGTAGCCGTCGGCGAGCGCGCGATCGCGGATCGACTGGAGCACGGGGGCGGCGCGCCGCATGGCAGCGACGCGTCCCTCGACCGTCTCGAGGTCGTGCTCGGCGACGATGCGGCGCAGCATGAACTCGAACAGCGGACGGCGCTGCTGCACGAGCTTCCGCACCGCGTCGTCACCGCGCTCGAGCCGCAGGTCGCAGGGGTCGAGGCCCTGCGGCGGCACGGCGACGAAGGTCTGCGCGGCGAAGCGCTGCTCCTCGGCGAACGTGCGGGCGGCCGCCTGCTGGCCGGCCTCGTCGGGGTCGAACGTGAAGATGACGCGGCCGAGCGAGCGCGTGTCGGTCGTCGACACGTCGCCGAGCACGCGTCGCAGCACCTTGATGTGATCGACGCCGAAGGCCGTGCCGCACGTGGCGACCGCGGTCGTGACGCCCGCGAGGTGGCACGCCATCACATCCGTGTAGCCCTCGACGACGACGGCCTCGTGGCCCTTCGCGATGTCGCGCTTGGCGAGGTCGAGGCCGTAGAGCACCTGGCTCTTGCGGAAGATGGGCGTCTCGGGCGAGTTGAGGTACTTCGGGCCCTTGTCGTCGTCGGAGAGCCGCCGCGCGCCGAAGCCGACCGTCGCGCCCGCGACGTCGCGGATGGGCCACACGAGCCGGCCGCGGAAGCGGTCGTAGCTGCCGCGCTGGCCCTCGCTCAGCAGACCGGCGCCGAGGAGCTCCGCCTCGGTGAAGCCCTTGCCGCGCAAGTGCTGCTTGAGCGCGTCGAAGGAGGCGGGTGCGAAGCCGACGCCGAAGCGCTGCGCCGCGGCGAGGTCGAAGCCGCGCTCGCCGAGGAAGCGCTGGCCGAGCGCCGCCGCGGGGGTCAGCAGCTGCTCGCTGAAGAACGCCTCGGCGGCGCGGCTCGCCTCGAGCAGCCGCAGCCGCCCGCTCGTCTCCTCCTGCGGCTTGCCGTCCTCGTAGTGCAGCGTGTAGCCCAGCTGCGCGGCGAAGCGCTCGACCGTCTCGGCGAACGAGGTGTGGTCCATCGCCATGACGAACTGGAAGACGTCGCCGTCCTCGCCGCAGCCGAAGCAATGGTAGCGCCCCACCGCGGGTCGCACGTGGAACGAGGGCGTGCGCTCGTCGTGGAACGGGCACAGCCCCTTCATGCTCCCGACGCCGGCGGTCTTCAGCGTGACGTGCTCGCCGACGACGTCGACGATCGAGATGCGCGAGCGCAGCTCGTCGATGTCGCTCCGCCGGATCCGCCCCGCCATGCTCGCCCCCTCAGTCCCCGACGTACCGCTCGTGCCACGAGAAGGCGCCGCGGTCGGTGAGGCTCGCGACCTGGTCGACCACGACGCGTGCCCTGGCGGCATCGTCGCGCGCGGCGCGCCAGTCGTCGGCGTACGCGCGATCGAGCGCATCGGGCCCGATGCGCAGCAGCGCATCGCACAGCTCCTGCAGCACGCGCCGCTGGCTCGCGTAGATCGGCTGGCGGCGCTCGGCGAGGATGAAGCTCGCCGCCGTGCCCTTGAGCACCGCGATCTCGGCGCGCACCTCGCGCGGCACCTCGACCGTGCCGCCGAAGCGGGCGAGCGGCCCGTCGTGCGACTCGCGCGTGCGCCGGGTGGCGGCGTTGGCGAAGCGGCCGATGAGCTTGGAGGTGAGGTTCTTCAGCCGGGCGTGGTCGGCGCGCGAGCCGTCGAACGAGCGCAGCCACGTCTCGAGGTCGTCGAGCCGGTCGAAGGCCGCGAGCAGGTCGTCGCGCGTGAACTCGGGCCCCACCCACGTGAGCATCATCGAGACGAGCTCGTCGTGGCCGACGCGGCTCTGCAGCTTCGCGACGTCGACGTAGCCGCCGACGACCGCGTCCTCGAAGTCGTGCACCGAGTAGGCGATGTCGTCGGCGAGGTCCATCACCTGCGCCTCGATCGAGGGACGGCCCTCCGGCGCGCCCTCGCGCATCCACTCGAACACCTCGCGGTCGTCGGCGTAGTAGCCGAACTTGATGCGCCCGGACGCGTCGTGCACGTCGGAGCTCGACGACCACGGGTACTTGCACGCTGCGTCGAGGCTCGCGCGCGTGAGGTTGAGCCCGTACGGGCGGTCGCGGATGACCTTGGGCTCGAGCCGCGTGATGACGCGCAGCGTCTGCGCGTTCCCCTCGAACCCGCCGATCGCGAGGGCCCACTCGTTGAGCCCCTTCTCGCCGTTGTGGCCGAAGGGCGGGTGGCCGATGTCGTGCGCGAGGCAGGCGGTGTCGACGACGTCGTGGTCGAGGCCGAGCTCCCCCGCGATCTCGCGGCCGATCTGCGCGACCTCGAGCGAGTGCGTCAGCCGTGTGCGCGAGTCGTCGAAGCCCATCGTGGGCGAGAGCACCTGCGTCTTCTGGCCGAGCCGCCGGAACGCGCTCGAGTGCAGCAGCCGCGCGCGGTCGCGCGCGAAGTCGGTGCGCGAGGAGGTGTGCGTCTCCGGCAGCCAGCGCTCGACGTCGCGCGGGCCGTAGCCGCGCGCCTCAGCCGCCACGGGTGTCGCTCTCGTCCTCGATGAGCGCCTCGCGCTGCGCGGGGCTGAGCTCGGGGCTCTCGAGCCAGCCGTCGGGCAGCGCCGGCTTGCGCGGGCTGCCCGAGCGGCCGCGCTGCCCCTCGACGCCGTCGGCGTTGTAGGGCTCGTCGCGGTCGAGCGCGCCGAGCAGCTCGTCGAGCTCGGCGAGCGATGCGACCGCGGCGAGGGCGCGGCGGGCGTCGCCGCCGATCGGGTAGCCCTTGAAGTACCAGGCGACGTGCTTGCGGATGTCGCGGCACGCACGGTCCTCCTCGCCGAAGAACTCGACGAGCAGCTCGGCGTGGCGGCGGAACGCATCGGCCACCTGCCCGAGGTCGGGGCGGTGGCGCTCGTCGCTGCCGGCGAAGGCGGCGGCGAGGTCGCCGAAGAGCCACGGTCGGCCGAGGCAGCCGCGGCCGACGACCACGCCGTCGGCACCGGTCTGCTCGAGCATGCGCAGCGCGTCCTCGGCCTGCCAGATGTCGCCGTTGCCGAGCACGGGGATCGACGTGACGTGCTGCTTGAGCCGGCCGATCGCATCCCAGTCGGCGGTGCCCGAGTAGTGCTGGGCGGCGGTGCGGCCGTGGAGGGCGACGGCGGCGACGCCCGCGTCCTCGGCGATGCGGCCCGCGTCGAGGTAGGTGAGGTGCTCGTCGTCGATGCCCTTGCGCATCTTGACGGTGACGGGGATGTCGCCCGCGCGACGCACCGCGCGCTCCACGATCGCCGCGAACAGGTCGCGCTTCCACGGCAGGGCGCTGCCGCCGCCGCGGCGCGTGACCTTCGGCACGGGGCAGCCGAAGTTGAGGTCGATGTGGTCGGCGCGGTCCTCGTCGACGAGGATGCCGACGGCCTGCTCGACGGTCTTCGGGTCGACGCCGTAGAGCTGCACCGAGCGCGGCGACTCGGAGGGGTGGTGGCTGATGAGGCGCATCGTCTCCGGCGTGCGCTCGACGAGCGCGCGCGTCGTGATCATCTCGCTCACGTAGAGCCCCGCGCCGTACTCGCGGCACAGCCGGCGGAAGGCGGTGTTGGTGATGCCGGCCATGGGCGCGAGCACGACCGGCGCGTCGAGGGCGATCGGCCCGATCGACAGCGCCGGCAGCGTGCTCGTCGCCATGCTCACGCCCCGATGAGTCCCTGCGCGAGGTGCGCCTCGAGCTCGTCGACCTTGACGCGCGTCTGCTGCATCGAGTCGCGCTCGCGCACCGTGACGGCGCCGTCCTCGAGCGAGTCGAAGTCGACGGTGACGCAGAAGGGCGTGCCCACCTCGTCCTGCCGGCGGTAGCGGCGGCCGATGGCGCCCGCGTCGTCGAACTCGATCGCCCAGAGCTTGCGCAGGCGCGCGGCGATGTCGCGCGCGAGCGGCGAGAGCTGCTCGTTGCGGCTCAGCGGCAGCACCGCGACCTTGACGGGAGCGAGGCGCGGGTCGAGGTGCAGCACGGTGCGCGTGTCGGTGCCGCCCTTCGCGTTCGGCACCTCCTCCTCGTCGTAGGCGTCGACGAGGAACGCCATGAGGCTGCGCGTGAGGCCGAACGAGGGCTCGATGACGAACGGCGTGTACTTCTCGCCCGTCGCCTGGTCGAAGTAGACGAGGTCCTTGCCCGAGGCCTCGGAGTGCGAGGAGAGGTCGAAGTCGGTGCGGTTCGCGATGCCCATGAGCTCGCCCCACTCCGAGCCCTGGAAGCCGAAGCGGTACTCGACGTCGATCGTGCCCGCCGAGTAGTGGGCGCGCTCATCCTCGGGCACGTCGAAGCGGCGCATGTTGGCGGGGTCGACGCCGAGGTCGACGAACCAGTCCCAGCACGCCTCGACCCAGCGCTCGAACCACTCGGGCGCCTCGGCCGGCGGCACGAAGAACTCGATCTCCATCTGCTCGAACTCGCGCGTGCGGAAGATGAAGTTGCCGGGCGTGATCTCGTTGCGGAACGCCTTGCCGACCTGGCCGATGCCGAAGGGCGGCTTCTTGCGCGAGACGGTCAGCACGTTCGAGAAGTTGACGAAGATGCCCTGCGCGGTCTCGGGGCGGAGGTAGTGCTGGCCGGCCTCGTTGTCGACGGGGCCGAGGAAGGTCTTCATGAGGCCCGAGAACAGCTGCGGCTCGGTCCACTTGCCGGTCGTGCCGCAATCGGGGCACGTGATCTCCTCCATCGAGGCGGCGGCGCGGCCCTTCTTCGCCTCGAACGCCTCCTCGAGGTGATCCTGGCGGTGGCGCTTGTGGCACTGCAGGCACTCCACGAGCGGGTCGGTGAACGTGGCGACGTGGCCGGATGCGTTCCACACGGCCGACGGCAGGATGATCGACGAGTCGAGGCCCACCATGTCGTCGCGGCCCTGCACGAACGTCTTCCACCACTGGCGCTTGATGTTCTCCTTGAGCGCGACGCCGAGGGGGCCGTAGTCCCAGGCGGACCGCGATCCGCCGTAGATCTCGCCCGCCTGGAACACGAAGCCTCGGCGCTTCGCGAGGTTGATGACGGCGTCGAGTCGGTTCTGGGCCACGGATGCTCCTCGGGATCTGCCATGCGCCCCTGGCTGGGACGCGGCACGTGAACCTCGATTCTACCGAGCCGCGCCGGCGCGGACGCCCGCCCGCGGCGCGACCGTGCAGACGGAGCGCTCGGCGTGCTCGGGCATGCGGCGCTGGGCTAGGCTCGTGGCTTGGGCGCGCGCGCCCGGAGTCTCGGCGAGGAGGGCTGATGCAGAGCGAGGAAGGTCGCGAGCTCTACGGCGCCTGGGCGGAGCGCTGGCCGACCGATGCAGCGGAGCTGCTCGACGGCTACTCCGGCTCGTGGTGGATCGGCGGCGGCTGGGCGGTCGACACCGCGACCGGTCGCGCTCGACCGCACGGCGACCTCGACATCGTGATCCCTCGCAGCGAGCTGAGCCTGCTGCGCGGCTGGCTCGGCGGCAGGTGGCAGCTGTGGTGCGCGTTCCAGGGCGCGCTCAAGCCCCTGCACCCGCACGACTCCGACGTGCTGCCGATCGGCACCACGAGCATCTGGCTCCGCCGCAGCGCCTACGGGCTGTGGGAGTACGAGGTGCTGCTCGACCCGAGCGACGGCGAGACGTGGCGCTTCCGGCGCGACACGGCCGTCACGATGCCGCTCGCCGACGCGCTCGTCGAGCGCGACGGCATCCG
>JAPSIA010000012.1 GCA_031179215.1 Agrococcus sp. | reverse complement strand
CGAGGAGGACCGGTCGAGGTCGCGCAGCTGGCTCTCGATGTAGCCGCGGAGCTTGAGCCGGTAGTCGCGCTCGAAGCTCTTGAGCTCGTCGATCTTCGACTCGAGGCTCGCCTTCTGCTCCTCGAGCCGAGCCTTGTGCGCGTCGAACTCCTCCTGCAGCGTGACCTTGCGCTGCTCGGCGGCATCCTCGATCTGCTGCGCGGCGGCCTCGGCGGCGGCGATGAGCTCATCGCGTCGGCGCTCGCCCTCGGCGACGTGCTCGTCGTGCACGCGCTGCGCGAGCGCGAGCAGGCCATCGGCGTTGGAGACGGCGGGCGCGGCGGGCGCTGCGGGCGCGGCCTCGGGCTGCTCGGGCTGGGCCTCGGGAGCCTGCTCCTCGGGGGCGGCCTGCGCGGCTGCTGCGGCGGCGGCGTCGCGCTCGGCGAGCTGCTGCTGCAGTCGCTCGTTCTCGGCACGCAGCGCCTCGAGCTCGGCGGTGTCGACGCGCTCGGCACCGGCGTCGGGCTCACGAGCGACCTCGGGAGCGGGGGCGGCACCGCCGGCCTTCAGGCGCTCGTTCTCGGCGCGGAGCGTGTCGTTCTCCTCGATGAGGCGACGGAGCTCCGTGACCACCTCGTCGAGGAAGTCGTCGACCTCGTCCTGGTCGTAGCCGTCCCGGAAGCGCGTCGTCTCGAAGCGCTTGTGGACGACGTCGTCAGGAGTCAGTGCCATGGCGTGCCTTTCTTCATCAGCCGCATGCCGGTGGGCAGCGGCGCAGGTTCACTGTACCGGCGCGAGCGCGTTCCGCCGATCGTAGCGCCGCGCGCGCGGATTCTGCTGGTGGCCTCGGCGCCCGCGCTACCGCAGCGGGCCGACGATCGTCATGACCAGCAGGAGCGCGAGCAGCAGCACGAGCATCGCGAGGTCGAGCATCGCGCCGCCGATGCGCACGGGCTTCACGAACCGCCGCACGAAGCGCAGCGGCGGGTCGGTCACGCGCAGGAGCCACACCGACACGAGGAGCCAGAAGCCCGTCGGTCGCCAGTCGTGCCGCAGCTGCCGCACGAAGTCGAGGATGATCCGCGCCCAGAGGACGTAGAACGAGACCAGCGCCGCGGTGTGGACGATCCAGGCGAGGATCGAGACGATGACCACCGGGTCAGTGCGAGAAGACGGCCGAGTCCGCGTCCTCGTCGACGCCGCGACCGCCCGAGACGGCGATGTGCTCCGGCGTCAGGAGGTAGACCTTCGTCGTGACGCGCTCGATGCGCCCCTCGAGGCCCTGCGTGAGGCCCGCCGAGAAGTCGATGAGGCGGCGCGCGTCGCCGTCGGTCATCTGCGAGAGGTTGATGATGACGGGGGTGCCGTCGCGGAACGCCTGCGCGATCGCCTTGGCGTCCTTGTACTGGCGCGGGTGCACCGTGAGGATCTCGCTCATGTCGCTCACCTTCTGTGCGGCGCGGAGCTTGGTGACGGGAGCGCGGCGCGGCTCCTCGACGCGCTCGCGCTGCTGCTGCTGCTGGGGAGCGCGCTCGTGCTCCTCGGTCCGCTCGACGGGGCGGACCTCCTGGGTCAGCTCATCCTCCTCGGCGAAGCCGAAGTAGATCGCCGCCTTCTTCAGTGCGTTGCTCATGGATCCTCCTCGTGGCGTGGGTTCACGCTATCCGCCGGCGGGGCGGTTTCCCGTGATTGCCGTGCCGATCCGCAGGTGTGTCGCGCCGTGCTGCAGCGCCTCGCGCCAATCGGCGCTCATGCCGGCCGAGATCCAGTCGGCGGATGCGTCGACGCGGCGCACGCGCTCGGCATGCATCGCGAGGCGCTCGAACGCGCGGCCGGGCTCCTCGTCGAGCGGCGCGACGGCCATGATGCCGCGGAGCCGCAGCGCCTCGGAGGCGGCGACGCGCTCCGCGAGCGCCTCGAGCCCCTCGGGCGCGACGCCGCCGCGGCCGGGGTCGTCGGTGAGGTTGACCTGCACGAGCGCGTCGCGCACGGGGCGCTCGTCGCCCGGCTCGCCGCCCTCGAGCGCCTCGACGAGCTCGATGGCGTCGATCGAGTGCAGCACGTCGGCGTAGCGGGCGACCTGACGCGCCTTCTTGCGCTGGAGCTGGCCGAGGAAGTGCCAGGTGAGGCCGAGCCCGTCGAGCGCGGCGGCCTTGTCGCGCGCCTCGGGGTGCCGGTTCTCGCCGAAGTCGCGGTGCCCGGCGTCGGCGAGCTCGCGCACGAGCTCGACGGGATGGAACTTCGTGACGACGATGACCGTGACGTCGCGCGCCTGGCGCGCCCCCTCGAGCTCGTCGAGGAAGGCGGCCAGGCGCGCGGCGGGGGCGTCGGTCATGCGGGTGTCAGCGCAGGAAGTCGGGGAGGAACTCGTCCTCCTCCTCGTCGACCTGGGTCAGCGGCTGGACGGGCCCGGTGAGGTGGTCGGCGACGGGCGGCGTCGGCACGGGGCGGCGCTCGACGGTCTCGTGGCCGCCTCGCTCCTCGCCGCGGGGCGCAGGCGTGCTCGGTGCGGAGGCGCGCAGCCCCATCTCGTCGCGCGACGCGGTGCGGATGACGGAGTCGTCGTCCTTCTTGACCGGTCCCGTGCCGTCGAAGCCGGCAGCGATCACGGTCACGCGCACCTCGTCGCCGAGCGTGTCGTCGATGACGGTGCCGAAGATGATGTTCGCCTCGGGGTGCACGGCCTCTTGCACGAGCTTCGCGGCGTCGTACGTCTCGTGGATGCCGAGGTTGCTGCCCGCCTGGATCGACAGCAGCACGCCGTGCGCGCCGTCGATCTTCGCCTCGAGCAGGGGGCTCGCGACCGCGAGCTCCGCCGCCTTGATGGCGCGGTCGGCGCCCCGCGACGAGCCGATGCCCATGAGGGCGCTGCCCGCGCCCTGCATGACCGACTTCACGTCGGCGAAGTCGACGTTGATGAGGCCCGGCGTCGTGATGAGGTCGGTGATGCCCTGCACACCGGCGAGCAGCACCTGGTCGGCGGTCTCGAACGCCTCGACCATCGAGATGCCCATGTCGCTGATCTCGAGCAGGCGGTCGTTCGGCACGACGATGAGCGTGTCGACCTCGTTCTTGAGCGCCTCGACGCCCGCCTCGGCCTGCGCCTGGCGGCGCTTGCCCTCGAACGAGAACGGCTTGGTCACGACGCCGACCGTGAGCGCGCCGAGGCTCTTGGCGATGCGGGCCACGACGGGCGCGCCGCCCGTGCCGGTGCCGCCGCCCTCGCCTGCGGTCACGAAGACCATGTCGGCGCCCGCGAGCGCCTCCTCGATCTCCTCCGCGTGGTCCTCCGCGGCGCGGCGGCCGACCTCGGGGTCGGCGCCTGCGCCGAGCCCCTTGGTGAGCTCGCGGCCGACGTCGAGCTTGACGTCGGCGTCGCTGAGCAGCAGCGCCTGCGCATCGGTGTTGATGGCGATGAACTCGACCCCTCGCAGGCCGAGGTCGATCATGCGGTTCACGGCGTTGACGCCGCCACCGCCCACGCCGACCACCTTGATGACGGCGAGGTAGTTGTTGTTGGAAGTCACGTTCCGGCCCCTCGATCGAACTCTCAACCTCTACTTGAGGTTTAGAGAATTCCTCACTTCATGCTGACGCCTCCGACGCTACGGGCGAGGGAGGCGCGAGCCGAGGACCCGCGGGGCGTGTCGCGCGCGGATGCGGCAAGAAAAAGATTCGTCAGCTTCCGTCGGTCGCGGTGCCGCGGACGACCGGGTGCTCGGGCGCGCGCACGTCGAGGACGGTGGCCGCCGAGGGGTCCTGCGTCTCCATGAGCGCGGCGACGACATCGGCCTTGAGCGGGCTCTGCTCGGGCCCGCCCCACTGCACCGTCTGCCCAGAGGTGAGCGCGAGCCGGATGTCCGAGGGCGTCGGCGCCGCGATGGACGCCGTCGCCTCGAGCACCTCGCTCGGCACGGAGACGAGCACGGTCGCGACGGCCTCGAACTGCTCGCTGCCGATCTCGACGCCGTCGAGCCGGGGCAGCGCCTGCGTCGACTCGTCGACCTGCCCGAGCGCGACGCCGGCGGCATCGATGACCGACGTGCCCGCATCCGTCTCGACGAGCGCGACGGGTCGCCGCTCGACGAGCCGCACGATGACGGTCGACGGCGGCACGACGTCGAGGCGGAACGACTCGATCTGCGGGATGGCGCCGAGCCGCTGCGCGACGCCCTCCTCGGTGACGGTCGCGATCGGCTCCCCCACCTGGTCGGCGAGCGCCGCGCGCACCGCTGCCGGGTCGATGCGCTCGGTGCCCTCGACGCGCACCTCGCGCACGGCCATGAGCGGCGACCACACGAGCCCGACCAGCAGCGCGAGCGCGAGCGCGAGCCCGCCGACGGCCGTGAGCCCGATCCGCAGCTGCCGGCGACGCGCCGCCGTGAACCTGCGCACCTCCGCGCGCTCGGAGCGCATGCGCGAGCGCTTCGCCGCGCGCGCCTGGCGCTTCGCCTCCGCGGCCGCCGCTCGATCGAGGCGGCGCTGCTCGCGCTCCGCGAGGCGCCATGCGCGATCGACGCGCTGGGCGTGCGAGCCGCCCTCGAGCGCGCCGTCTCCGGTCGTCGTCGCCGACGGATCGGTGCCGATCGGCGTGTCGACGTCGTGCGCCTCCTCGACGTCGAGGTCGGCGTAGGCGCTCAGCGCCCATCGGCGCGGCTCGGGAGCGGCCTGGGCCTCCTCGGCGCGCCGCTCGAGCTCGTCGCGGCGCCGGCGCAGCGCGTCGAGGCGCACGACCTCGCGCATCTCCGCGGTGAGGCCGCGATCGCGGTCGCGCGAGGGCGCGGCATCGGTGCGCTCGTCGACCGGCCGCTCGAAGCCCTCCGGCCGCCTCACGCCTCGTCGCCGTCCTCGAGCGCGGCGAGCACTTGAGGGATGATCCGGTACACGTCGCCGCACGAGAGCGTGACGATGATGTCGCCCTCCTCGGCGAGCGCGGCGGCGCGCTCGGCGGCGGCCTGCCAGTCGGGCAGGTAGTCGACCTCGTCGCGGTGCTCGAAGCGATCGGCCACGAGCGCTCCCGTGACGCCGGGGATGGGGTCCTCGCGGGCGCCGTAGACGTCGAGCACCACCGTGTGGTCGGCCACCCGCTCGTACACCGCTGCGAACTCGCCCGCCATGTCGCGCGTGCGGGAGTACAGGTGCGGCTGGTGGATCGCGATGATGCGCCCGTCGCCGATGACGGTGCGGGCGGCGGAGAGCGCCGCGTCGACCTCCGCCGGGTGGTGGGCGTAGTCGTCGTAGACGCGCACGCCGCGGCGCTCGCCGTGCAGCTCGAAGCGCCGGCCCGTCCCGCGGAAGCCGGCGAGCGAGCGCGCGGCGTCCGCGGGTGCGAAGCCGAGCGCGACGAGCGCGGCGAGGGCACCCGCCGCGTTCACGGCGTTGTGGCGCCCTGGCACGCCCACCTCGAGCTCGAGCCGCTCCCCGCCGACCTCGACCGTGCACGCGGCGCTCGCGCCCGTGCGGATCTCGAGGATGCGCACGTCGGCGCCCTCGGCCTCGCCGAACGTCACGACCCGCTCGTGCTCGATGCGCTCGCGCACGCGTCGCGCGCCGGCGTCGTCGGCCGAGATGACGACGGCCTCGCTCGCCCCGTTCGCGAACCGGGCGAACGCCTGGTCGAACGCCTCGGGCGTGCCGTAGTGGTCGAGGTGGTCGGTGTCGACGTTCGTGATGAGCGCGACGGCGACGTCGTAGAGCAGGAAGGAGCCGTCGGACTCGTCGGCCTCGAGCACGAAGACGTCGGAGCTGCCGTGGCCGCTCGAGGCGTCGAGCCCCGCGATGACGCCGCCGTTGACGAAGCCCGGATCGATGCCGAGGGCGTGCAGGCCGACGACGACCATGCCCGTCGTCGTCGTCTTCCCGTGGGCGCCGCCGACCGCGACGACGCGCTTGCCGCGCGCGAGCACGTGCAGCGCCTGCGAGCGGTGCAGCACGGGGATGCCGTGCTCGCGCGCCGCGAGGAGCTCCGGGTTGTCGGGCCACAGCGCGCTCGTGACGACGACGGCGTCGACGCGGTGCGGGCCCTCGACGGGCACGTTGGCCGCGTCGTGCCCGATCGCGATGCTCGCGCCGCGCTCCACGAGCCGGTCGACCGTCGCGGAGCCCGATCGGTCGGAGCCCGAGACGGCGATGCCCTCCTCGAGCATCATGTGGGCGATGCCCGACATGCCCGAGCCGCCGATGCCGATGAAGTGCACGCGCTCGATCCGCGCGGGGATGGGCTGACTGAAGTCCGGTTCGATCACGACTGCCTCCTCGTGGCTGCGGCCCGCTCGATGAGATCGCACATGCGGTCGCTGCCGTCGCTCGCTCCCGCTCCGGCGCTGGCTCCGGCCATCCGGGCGAGCCGGTCGGCGTCGCGCAGCAGCGGCACGAGTCGCGTGCGCACCCATTCTGCCGTGAACTCGCGGTCCTCGACGAGCAGGGCTCCTCCCGCCGCGACCTGGTCGGCCGCGTTGAGGCCCTGCTCGCCGTTGCCGTAGGGCAGGGGCACGTAGACGGCGGGGAGGCCGACGGCCATGAGCTCCGACACCGTGAGGCTGCCCGCGCGGCAGACGACGAGGTCCGCCGCGGCGAGGGCCAGGTGCATCCGGTCGAGGTACTCGATCGCGACGTAGTGCGGCGTCGTCGCCGGCTCGAAGTCGGTCTGGCGGCCGCCGGAGAGGTGCAGGATCTGCCAGCCCGCCGCCTCGATCTCGGCTGCCGTCGCCACGATCGTGCGGTTGATCGAGCGCGCGCCCTGCGAGCCGCCCGTGACGAGCAGCGTCGGCCGCGCCGCGTCGAGCCCGAGCTCGGCGATGGCCTCCGCGCGCAGCGCCGTTCGGTCGAGCCCGGTGATCTCGGGCCGCAGCGGCATGCCGACGAGCTCGCCGTCGAGCCGAGTCGCGCGATAGGAGAGGCCGACGAACTGGGTCCAGCGGGCGCCGAGCACGTTCGCCATGCCCGGCTTGGCGTTCGCCTCGTGGATGGCGATGGGCACGCGCTCGAGGCGCGCCGCGCGGTAGGCGGGGGCGGAGGCGTAGCCGCCGAAGCCGACGACGACGTCGATGTCGCGGTCGCGGATGAGGGCGCGCACCTCGCGGACGGCGCGCCGCCATCGCGCCGGGAAGCGCAGCGCGGCGAGGTCCGGCCTGCGCGGGAAGGGCAGCTTCTCGATCGTCACGAGCTCGAGGCCGGCGCGCGGCACGAGCTCGCGCTCGAGGCCCTCGGCGGTGCCGAGCACGGTGAGCTCGGCGGCGGGGTGCCGCTCGCGCAGGCGCTGCGCCGTCGCGAGCAGCGGGTTGACGTGGCCGGCGGTGCCGCCGCCGGCGAGGAGCACGCGCACGCCTCAGCCCCCCGCTCGCGCGGCGCGCTCGACCGGGCGCGCGTCGAAGGGCTCGAGCGCCTCGCCCCGCGCCCGCGGGTTGTCGACCCGCTCGAGCGAGAGGACGATGCCCACGATGAGCAGCGCGGCGATGAGCTGCGATCCGCCGGAGGAGATGAACGGCAGCGGCACGCCGAGCACGGGCAGGAGCCCGAGCACGACGCCGATGTTGACGAGCGCCTGGCCGACGAGCCACACGGTCGCGGCGCCCGTCACGACGCGGGTCATCTGCCGCTCCGCGTGCCGCACGATGCGCAGCATCGTCCAGGCGAGCAGCGCGAACAGCGCGAGCACGACGACGGCGCCGAGGAGCCCGAGCTCCTCGCCGATGATCGCGAAGATGTAGTCGTTGTCGGCCTCCGGCAGCCACGACCACTTCGCCCGCGAGTTGCCGAGGCCCACGCCGAAGAGGCCGCCGGCCGAGAGCGCCCACGTGCCGTGCAGCTGCTGCCAGCACCCGGAGTAGTAGTCGGCGTCGGTGCAGCCCTGCAGGAAGGCCGAGATGCGCCGCACGCGCGAGGGGCTCGCGAGCACGACCGGCACCGCGAGCACGACGAGCCCGACGACGGGCAGCAGCAGGTGCCACCACCTGACGCCCGCGAACCACAGCGCGCCGAGCGACAGGGCGACCATGATGACGACGGTGCCGAGGTCGCTGCCGAGGAGGACGAGCCCGATCGACAGCGCGGCGACGGGCCCGACGGGGATCCAGGCCTGCCAGAAGCTGCCGATGCGCTGCTGCTTGCGGGTCATGATCATCGCGAGCCACACGCACAGCGCGACCTTCACGAACTCGGAGGGCTGCATCGAGAACCCGCCGACGCCGATCCAGTTGCGGTTGCCGCCCGCGCCGAAGCCGAGCGGCGTGAAGACGAGCACCTGCAGGGCGATGCCGAGCATCACGGCGATCCAGGCGATGCGCTGCCACGTCGTCGCGGGCATCCGCGCGGCGATGAGCATGAGCACGACGCCGACCGCGGCGAAGCTGCCCTGCTTGACGAAGTCGGTGAAGAACGAGTCGGTCACGACGTAGCTCTCGACCGCCGAGGAGGAGAGCACCATCACGAGGCCGAACACCACGAGGAACAGCGTCGTCCCGAGCAGCAGCGCCGCGTTGAGCGTGGGGGCGCCGAAGATCGCGCGCACGCGCACGAGGGCGCGCCTGCCCATCTGCTCGGCGCGGCCGGAGTCAGCCCCGGGGAAGGGAGCTGCCGTCGTCGCCATGGGCCCCCCTCTCCCGCACCGCCTCGGCGAACCGGTCGCCGCGCTCCGCGTAGTTGCTGAACTGGTCCATCGATGCCGCCGCCGGCGCCAGCAGGACCGTCACGCCCGGCGCGGCGTGCTCCGCGGCCGCCTCGAGGGCGAGCCGCATCACCGCTCCAGTGTCCGCCGTGTCGACCTCGACGAGCGGGATGCCGGGCGCGTGTCGTGCGAACGCCTCGCGCACGGGTGCGCGGTCGACGCCGATCGCGACCGCGGCGACGATGCGCCGCGCGTGCCGCTCGACGAGCGGCCCGACGTCGGCGCCCTTGAAGAGCCCGCCGACGATCCACACGACGCGGTCGAAGGCGCTCAGGCTCCCCTCTGCCGCGTGCGGGTTCGTGGCCTTCGAGTCGTCGACGAAGCGCACGCCGCCCTGCACGGCGATGAGCTCGGTGCGGTGGCGGTCGAGGCGGAAGGAGCGGATGGCGTCGCGCACGTGGATCGGCTCGACGCCGAAGCCGCGCGCGAGGGCAGCCGCCGCGAGCACGTTGCGCGTCATGTGCGGCGAGCGCAGCCCCGCTGGCTCGAGATCGGCGAGGCTCGCGAGCTCGAGCGCGCGCGAGTGGCGCGCGTCGAGGAACGCGCGGTCGACGAGCACGTCCTCGACGAGCCCGAGGTCGCTCGGGCCGGGAGTGCCGAGCGAGAAGCCGATGGCGCGGCATCCCTCGACGACGTCGGCCTCCTCGACCATCCCCATCGTCACGGGGTCCTCGACGTTGTAGACCGCCGCGACTCGCGCGTTCGTGTACACCTTCGCCTTGGCCGCGCGGTAGGCATCCGCCGAGCCGTGCCAGTCGAGGTGGTCGTCGTCGATGTTGAGCACCGCGGCGGAGTGGGGCCACAGGGCTCCCGCGCCGCCCTCGGCGAGCGCGTGCAGCTGGAAGCTCGAGAGCTCGACCACGAGCACGTCGAAGCCGCCGGGGTCGCGCACCGCGTCGAGCACGGGCGTGCCGATGTTGCCGACCGGCGCGACGCGCAGGCCCGCCTCGCGCAGCATGTGCGCGGTGAGCTGCGTCGTCGTCGTCTTGCCGTTCGTGCCCGTGACGAGGATCCACTCGGCGGCGGCGACCTTGTCGCGCACGCGCCACGCGAGCTCGATGTCGCCCCAGACCGCGATCCCGCGGTCGCGCGCGGCCACGAGCCACGGGTGATCGGGCCGCAGGCCCGGCGAGGCGACGACGACCTCGGCCTCGGTGAGCGCCGCGGGCAGCTCGTCGGCGACCGCGTCGACGATCGGCACGCCGAGCACGCCGAGGATCGTGCGGCGCTCGTCGTCGACGCGCTCGGCGACGACGGTGACGGATGCGCCGAGCTCGACGAGCGTGTCGGCCGCGGCGAAGCCCGTGACGCCCATGCCGAGCACGGCCACGCGCAGTCCCGACCAGTCGCTGTGCCAGGAGGTGAGGGTCTCGAGCGAGCGCATCAGCTTCGCAGCGCCCACTCGAAGTAGAACAGGCCGATGCCCGCGGCGACGAACAGGCCCGCGAGGATCCAGAAGCGCACGACGATCGTCACCTCTGCCCAGCCCTTGAGCTCGAAGTGGTGGTGCAGCGGGCTCATGAGGAAGATGCGCTTGCCGCCCGTGAGCTTGAAGTAGATCCGCTGCAGGATGACCGAGCCCGTGACGATGATCGGCAGGCCCGCGATGAGGATGAGCAGCAGGTGCGTGTCCGTCATGACGGCGAAGCCCGCGAGCGCGCCGCCGAGCGCGAGCGAGCCGACGTCGCCCATGAAGATCTGCGCGGGGCTCGTGTTCCACCACAGGAAGCCGATGAGCGCGCCGACGAGCGTCGCGGCGAGCGTCGCGACGTCGAGCGGCTTGAGCACGTCGTAGCAGCCGGCTTCCGCGCCGTCGATGAAGCACGACTGGTTGAACTGCCAGAAGGCGATCGCGGCGTAGCCGACCATCGAGAGGATGACGGCGCCCGTCGCGAGGCCGTCGAGGCCGTCGGTGACGTTCACGGCGTTCGAGGCCGAGACGTTCATGAGCAGGATCCAGAGCAGGAACACGATCGCGCCGAGCGTGCCCCAGCCCGACAGGTCGAGCCACGGGATGTCGCGCACGGCCGAGATGACGGGATCGACGACCGTGCGGCCGCTGTCGTCGAAGGGGCGCATGATCGCGAGCACGCCGAACAGCACCGAGACGACGACCTGGCCCGCGACCTTGGCCCAGCCGCCGAGGCCGAGCGAGCGCTGGTTCGAGATCTTGAGGAAGTCGTCGACGAAGCCGACCGCGCCCATGCCGATCATGAGCAGCAGGATGAGCAGCGCCGGCTGCGTGGGCAGGTCCTGGCCGAGCAGCTTGCCGCCGAAGTAGCCGACGAGCGTCGCGACGATGAAGACGAGGCCGCCCATCGTGGGCGTGCCGCGCTTCGTGTGGTGCGACTGCGGGCCGTCGTCGCGGATGAACTGGCCCCAGCCGATGCGCGAGAAGCCCTTGATGAACAGCGGCGTCGCGAAGAGCGAGACGAGCAGGGCGATGCCCGCCGATGCCAGCAGCACGAGCATCAGAGGCCCCCGATCCGCTCTGCCAGGGCCTGCAGGCCCGAGACGTTGGACGACTTGAACAGCACGACGTCGCCGGCGGCGAGCTCGCGCCGCAGGAGCGCCTCGGCCTCGTCGGCCGTCTCGACGAAGGTCGTCTCCTGCCCGAAGGAGGACTCGAGCTCGGCCGCGTCGTGGATGGCCTTCGCGCCCGCGCCGACGACGACGAGCCGGTCGATGCGCAGCCGCACCGCCTGGCGGCCGAGCCGGTCGTGCTCCTCGACCGCGTGCGGGCCGAGCTCCGCCATCTCACCGAGCACCGCGATCGAGCGACGATTCGCGCGGCGCGACATGTGGGCGAGCGCGCGCAGCGCCGCTGCCGCCGAGTCGGGGCTCGCGTTGTACGCGTCGTTGATGACCGTGACCCCGCCGCCGGGCTCGAGCAGCTCCATGCGGCCGCGCTCGGCACGTTCCATCGTGGCGAGCGCGTCGATCGCGCGCGCGACGTCGAGCCCGAGGGCGTCGACGACCGTGAGCGCCGCGAGGGCGTTCATGACGTGGTGCTCGCCGAGGATGCGCATGCGCAGCGGCCAAGACTGCCCGCCGCGGTGCACGGTCGCGACCGTGCCCTCGAGCGTCGTGTCGATGCCGTCGGCCCACAGCCTGGTCGGGTCGTCGGCCGGCCCTGGCTCGGTGCCGAACCACACGACGCCCGCGCGCGTCGCGGCGGCCATGCCGCGCACGCGCTCGTCGTCGCGGTTGAGCACGGCGAGCCCCTCGGGCGCGAGGTCGCGCACCATCTCGGTCTTCGCACGCGTCGTCCGCTCGATGCCGCCGAACTCCCCCGCGTGCGCGAGGCCGACCTTGAGCACGACGCCGACGTCGGGATGCGACATGGCCGTCAGGCGCGCGATGTCGCCCTCGACGCTCGCGCCCATCTCGAGCACGAGGTAGCGCGTCGACTCGTCGATGCGCAGCATCGTCATCGGCGCGCCGACCTCGTTGTTGAACGACTTCACGGGCGAGACGGTCGGTCCGTGCTGCTCGAGGATCGCCTGCAGCATGTTCTTCGTCGTCGTCTTGCCGTTCGATCCCGTCACGCCGATGACCGTGAGGTCGCCCGCGGCGCGCACGCGCCGGATGACCTCCGCGGCGAGCGCGCCGAGCGCGACGACGCCCGAGGGCACGAGCACGTGCGGCACGTCCTGCTCGACGGGCCGCTCGGCCACGACGAGCGCGGCGCCGGCGGCGAGCGCCTGGTCGATGAAGCGGTGGCCGTCGGTGACCTCGCCCGGCATCGCGAAGAACGCGCCGCCGGGCGCGACGAGCCGCGAGTCGGTCTCGACCGACGCGGTCACCTCGACGTCGTCGCCGTGCAGCACTCCCCCGACGGCATCCGCGATCTCGCTCGCGCGCATCCGCAGCATCAGCGGCCGCCCACCGAGGCGGGCCCGCGCGCTTGCGCGTCGCCGTCGCGCCGCGCATCCGGGTCGACGGACCACCCGGCCTCGCGCAGCGCGAGCCTGGCCTCGTCGCGCGCGACGAACGGCTCGCGCACGCCCGCGACGTCGCGGTAGTCGGCGTCGCCGGGACCCGCCCACAGGACGGTGTCGCCCGGTCCCGCGAGTGCGATCGCCTCGCGGATCGCGACCTCCTCGGGCGCGGCCTCGAGCACGGGCTTGTCGCCCGCCGCGGCGCGCGCGCCCTCGAGCACCTGCGCGCGGATGCTCGCGGCGTCCTCGGTGCGCGGGTTGAAGTCGGTCACGATGACGGCGTCGGCGAGCTGAGCGGCGATGCGGCCCATGTCGGCGCGCTTCGTCGCGTCGCGGTCGCCGTCGGCGCCGAAGACCATGATGAGCCGGCCCTCGGTGACGCGCCGCAGGGCGACGAGCGTCTGCTCGAAGGCGTCGGGGCTGTGGCCGTAGTCGACGAAGACCGCGGGCCCCTCCGCCCCCGAGACGCGCTCGATGCGGCCGGGCAGCGTCGGGCGCATGCCGCGGTCGATCGCCTCGGCGATGGCCTCGATCTCGAAGCCGTCCTCGACGAGCATGAGGATCGCGATCGCGGCGTCGACCGCCATGTGCCTGCCGATGAACGGCACCTGCACCTCGATCGCGCCGCCGTCGATGCCCGTGAGCGTGAACGACGTGGAGACGGGCGTCTCCTCCCAGATGTCGACGTGCCAGTCGGCGGGGCGCTGCGGGTCGCTCGAGACGGTCGTGACGGGGATGCGGCTTCGCTCGGCGATGCGCGCGCCCCAGTCGGTGTCGACGCACACCACGCCGCGCACCGCGCGATCGGGTGTGAACAGCTGCAGCTTGACGTCGAAGTACGCCTCCATCGAGCCGTAGTCGTCGAGGTGGTCGTGGCTGAGGTTCGTGAAGGCGACGACGTCGAAGACGACGCCGTCGACGCGGTGCCGCTCGATCGCCTGCGCGCTCACCTCGAGCACCGCGGCGCGCACGCCGGCCTCCTGCATGCGCGCGAGGAGCGCGTGGAGCTCGCTCGCCTCGGGCGTCGTGAGCTTCGACGTGACCACGAGATCCCCGACGTGGCGCTCCGCCGTCGTCGACAGGCCGGTGACGAAGCCGAGGTCGGCCAGGAGGCCCTCGAGCATGAACGAGGTCGACGTCTTGCCGTTGGTGCCCGTGATGCCGAAGAGCTTCGGGGGGTGCTCGCCCGTGCGGTACACCCACGCGGCGATCTCGCCGAGGGCGGCGCGCGGGTCCTCGACGACGATGACGGGGACGTCGGTGTCGAGGAGCGCCGCCCCGGCGGGGTCGGTGACGATCGCGACGGCGCCGCGCTCGATCGCGGCCGCGGCGAACTCCGCGCCGTGCCGGCTCGCGCCCGGCAGCGCGGCGAAGATGTCGCCCGGCTGCACGTCGGAGGAGTCGTTCGTGATGCCCGTCACCTCGACGCCGTCGAGGTCCGCCTCGACCGACAGGTCGAACTCGTCGACGAGCCCGGCGAGGGGCCGCGCCGCGGGGTGCTCGGGTCGCAGGATCCTCGGGGTCACGCCCGCCACGGACATCGTCTCCTCAGTGTCTCTGCCAGCGTGCCTGGCTCTGCAGCGTCATGGCTGATCCGCGCCCCACTCCAGCGGCACATCCGACGCAGGAGTCGTGCTCGGGGGGATGTCGTAGTGGCGGATCAAGAGGTTCACCATATCGTGAAAGGCCGGGATGGCCCCGCCGCTCGTGCGGTTCGTCTGCGGGCTGTCGTACATCGTCAGCACCACGAACTGCGGGTCGTCGACGGGGAAGACGCCAGCGACGGAGATCATCATCCGGTTGGGGTCGTAGCCGCGGCCGTCCTCGTACGCCATCTGCGCCGTGCCGGTCTTCGCGGCGATGCGGTAGCCCTGGATGGGGAAGGTGTCGTAGCCGTAGTCGGTGACGACGCGCTCGAGCGCCTCGAGCGTCTGCCGTGCGGTCTCCTCGCTCACGACGCGCTCGCCGTCGGGGAGCTCCGGCGCGGAGACCTCGCCCTCGGCGTCGGTGCAGCCGGCGACGAGCTGCACCGGCAGGTGCACGCCGCCGTTCGCCATCGCCTGGTAGGCGGAGGCGAGCTGGATCGGGGTCGCGGCGATGCCCTGGCCGAAGAGCACGTTGAGCTGCGTCTGCGGGTCGAGCGCCGCGGGATCGCGCAGCGGCACGGCCTGCTCGCCCGCGAAGCCGACCGCCGTCTGCTCGCCGAACCCGAAGCGATCGAGGTACTCGAAGTAGTCGGCGCGATCCATCTCCTGCGCGAGGTCGACCATGCCGACGTTCGAGGAGTTCACGAGCGCGCCCGCGGCCGTCCACTGCTCGACCGGGTGCGAGTGCGCGTCGCGCACGCGCACGCCGCTGCCCGTGTACGTCCACGGCACGCTGAGCTCGTCCGTCAGCTCGATGAGGCCGAGGTCGAGCATCGTGGCGAACGCGAAGGTCTTGAAGATCGAGCCCGGCTCGTAGGCGGCGGTGAAGGCGCGCGAGCCGCGGTCGCGCGAGGAGGACGCCGTGGGGTCGTTGGGGTCGACGGTCGGCGACTCGGCGACCGCGACGACGGTGCCGTCGGTGCGCATGATGATGCTCGTGCCGCTGCGGGCGCGCAGCTGGGAGGTGTACTGGGCCGTGAGCTGCTGCACCTGGTACTGCACGTCGGCGTCGATCGTGAGCTGCACCGTGCCGCCGTCGACGGCGGGCTCGGTGACGACGGAGCCCGGGATGGGAGTGCCGTCTGCCGAGCGGTCGAACGTCCGCTGGCCGTCCTCGGGCCGCAGGCACGCGTCGTGGCTGCGCTCGATGCCCGCGAGCGGGTCGTCGGTGCCCATGAACCCGACGAGGTTGCCGGCCACGGAGCCGGAGGGGTAGACGCGCTGCGGGTTGAGCCGCAGGTAGACCCACGGGATGCCGAGGTCGCGCACGGCCTCGTACTGGCGCGCGTCGAGGCCCGTCGAGAGCATGAGGTAGTCGGAGTCGGGGTTGCGCTCGAGCTCGGCGTAGATCATCGCCTGCAGGTCGTGCGGGTCGTCGCCCGTGATGCCCGCGATCGCGACGAGCGCGTCGCCGACCGTGAGCGTCTCCTCGACGCTGTCGACGCCCGGCCGGAGGTCCCGCGTGTACTGGGGCGAGACGGTGAGGTCCCAGCGGTCGACGCTCTCGGCGAGCACGGTGCCGCCGGCGTCGACGATGGCGCCGCGGGTGCCGAAGAGCGTCTGCGAGACGCCTCGGCGCCCATCCGCCTCGGCGTTGAGCGCCTCGGCCCGCACGAGCTGGATGTCCGCGAGCCGCACGACGAACGTCGCGAGCAGCGCGAACGTGAGGATCGCGACGATCGTCGTCCGCACTCGTGTGCGGGACCGCGTGCGCTTGGCCGCCACTGCCACCTCGGCTTCTCTCGATCGGTTGCGTCTCAGCACGGTAGCGGCGGCGGGGCGGTGCCCGGCGCCGCCACGCCTCACTCCGCCGCGGTCGCCGGCAGCAGCGTGCCGGGCGCGGGCTGCTCTGCCCCCGGCGCGGCGCCCGGGACCTCCGCGCTCGATGCCGAGCCGGCCTCCTCGCCCGGCGCGGGCGCGGGCGCCGGCGCGGGCGCGCTCTCGCCCGCGGGCAGGAGCTTGCCGGGGTACGGCGGGATCTCGGCGCGCACCTGCTGCACGACCTGCGCGGTCTGCGACTGCGACTGCAGCAGCGCGTTGGGCACGTACATGCCGAAGCGGTCGAGCGCGGGCGCCTGCATGTGGAGCGCGTCGGGGCCACCGGCGGTCGCCGTGCCCGAGAGCGTGAGGAACTGCGAGGGCTGCCCGGCGAGCATCCCGAGCTCGTCCGCCGCGACCGCGACGTGCTGCGGCGAGGAGAGCACCGCGACGTCCTCGGCGAGCGACTGCTCGGCGCGCGCGAGCGCGCTCGACTCGCCCTGCATCGCGCTGAGCGTGTAGGCGCCCTCGCTGATCATGACCGTGAGCCCGAGCTGCGCGCACACGATGCCCGCGAGCCCGGCGAGGGCGAGCACCCCGTGCACGAGCCTCGGCGCTCGGCGCACCGCGGGCGCGGGCAGCGCCCGCAGGTGCCGCTCGGGGGTCGGCTCGAGCTGCGGGGCGCGCTCGGTCGCGTGGAGGTCGGCGATGACGGCGGTGCTCATGACTGCTCCCTGCGCTGCGGGACTGCGGGTCGGATGCGCTCGGCCGCGCGGAGGCGGACGGGTGCGGAACGTGGGTTCGCGGCGCGCTCGGCCTCGTCGGCGAGCTCTGCGCCGCGCACGAGCAGCCGCAGGTGCGGCGCGTGCTCCGGCAGCTCGACGGGCAGGTCGCGCGGCGCGGTCGAGCTCGCCGCCGCCTGGAGGGCGCGCTTGACGATGCGATCCTCGAGCGACTGGTAGGCGAGCACGACGAGCCGGCCGCCGACGGCGAGCGCGTCGATCGCGGCGGGCATCGTGCGCTCGAGGATCGCGAGCTCCTGGTTGACCTCGATGCGCAGCGCCTGGAAGACGCGCTTGGCCGGGTGGCCCTGGTTCGCGACCGCGCGGGGCGTCGCCGCCTGCAGGATGTCGACGAGCTGCGCGGAGGTCTCGATCGGCGCCTCCTCGCGCGCGGCGACGATCGCTCGCGCGTAGCGGTCGGCGAGCTTCTCGTCGCCGTACTCGCGGAAGAGCCGAGCGAGCTCGCGCGCGCTGCGCTCGGCGAGGATCGTCGCGGCGGTCACGTCGCCCTCCTGCCCCATGCGCATGTCGAGCGGCGCGTCCTTCGCGTAGGCGAAGCCCCGGTCGGCGGCGTCGAGCTGGAGACTCGAGACCCCGAGGTCGAGCAGGATGCCATCGGCGCGCGTCGCGCCGGCCTCCGCGAGCGCGAGGTCGATGCGGTCGTAGGTCGCGGCGACCGGCCGGAAGCGCTCCCCGAACCGGGCGAGCCGCTCACCGGCGAGCCGGATCGCGTCGGGATCGCGGTCGATGCCCGCGACGACGAGCGTGGGGTGCGCCGCGAGCAGGGCCTCGGTGTGGCCGCCCATGCCGAGCGTGCCGTCGATGACGACGGGTGCGCGGTCGGCGGCCGCTGCCGCATCGATCGCGGGAGCGAGCAGCGCGAGCGTGCGCGCGAGCATGACCGGGGTGTGCAGTGCGGATGCGTCCATCGCTCTCCCTCCTCCGTCCCGATCCCTGATCCCCATCCGTTCGACGCGCCACCGGGGAAGGTGCGGCGCGGCGGACAGCTGGGGGTCACAGGCCGGGTCAGAAGATGCCGGGGATCACCTCCTCCGTGGTGCTCGCGAAGTCGGCCTCCTTGGCCGCGTAGTACTCGTTCCAGGCGGCGGTGTCCCAGATCTCGGCGCGGGTGCCGGCGCCGATCACCGTGAGCTCGCGGCCGAGGCCGGCGTAGTCGCGCAGGTTGGCCGGGATCGTGACGCGGTGCTGGCTGTCGGGCTGCTCGCTCGAGGCGCCGGAGAGGAAGAGCCGCAGGAAGTCGCGCGCACCGGCCGAGGTCAGCGGCGCCTGCCGGATCTGCTCGTGGACGCGCTCGAACTCGCGCATCGAGAAGACGTAGATGCAGCGCTCCTGGCCGCGCGTGAGGACGAGGCCGCCCTCGAGCTCCTGCCGGAAGCGCGCGGGGAGGATCACGCGGCCCTTGTCGTCGAGCTTGGGCGTGTGGGTGCCGAGGAACACATCGCCCCCTCTCGTCCGGCCACCGAGATCCGCCAGCATCCGCCGACTTCCTCCACCGTACTCCACTTCGCGCCACTTTCCCCAAGAATCGCCCCAGGATCGCGGCGTGTTCCGCGGAGTTGTGGCGATGTTGCGGTGGAGGGCTTCGGCGCGCGATCGCTCATCGCCGGGCGTGCTGCCGCGCTGCGAGCGGCCCGTGCTGCAGGAACGAGCGTCGCCGGGCATGCGAAAGGGCCGACTCGGCGGAGTCGGCCCTGGGTGGAGCGGAGTGGTGGAGGGAAGTGGTGGAGCGGAGTGGAGGCGGGGGTGGAGCGCCGTGGAGGCGGGCGCGATCTACTGCCGTGGCCCCTCGGCGGACGCGCGCTCGTCGAGCGCGAGGTCTCTGCGCGCACCATGGCGGTGCGCGCAGCGCTCACCGCTGGTTGCGGTCGTCCCACTCCTGCGCGAGGCGATCCATGAGGCTCGGGCCCTGCTTGGCGGCGGCGGGACCCTGCCCCGCACGGCCGGCGGGAGCGGTGTCGTCCCCCGTGGCGGGGCGCGAGGCGGAGAGCGCCCAGAGCGCGCCGAGGACGGCGACGGCGAACCCGGCCACGCCGACGACGGCGAGCTTGAGGCTCACCCCGACGACGATGAGCACGAGACCCAGCACGACACCCAGCACGCCGACGGCGACCTTCGTGTAGTTGACGGTGCGGGGCCCGGCGGACGTGTTGACGATGTCGGCCTCGTGCTTGTAGAGATTGCGCTCCATCTCGTCGAGCAGTCGCTGCTCGTGCTCTGAGAGGCCCATCTCACACCCCCTTCGCTCAACCGGTGCGGAACGACAGTCTACGTCGTACGGCTGTCAATAGCATGTGTCTTGTGTCAGCACAGCAGCGCTTCGCCATGGCCGTGGAGGCCTCGATCCTCGAGTACCTCGACGAGCGCGAGCTCGCGCTGCGCGAGATCTCCGGCGACGCCGCTCCCCTGCTGCGCCTCGTGCGCGAGATGGTCTCGGGCGGCAAGCGGGTCCGCAGCGCCTTCGTGCTGTGGGGCTGGCACGCCGTCACCGCCTCACGGCCCGACGCCCCCCATACCGCCGGCACCGAGCAGGATCCGGCGTGGGCCGACGTCGTCGGGGTCGCGACGGCGATCGAGCTCTTCCACGCCGCGGCGCTCGTGCACGACGACATCATCGACCGCTCCGACACCCGCAGGGGCCAGCCGTCGATGCACCGCGCGCTCGAGGGCATGCACCGCGGCGCCGAGTGGGCGGGCCAGGCCGCAGCGTGGGGAGAGCACGCCGCCGTGCTCGTCGGCGACCTGCTGCTGAACTGGGCCGACGACCGCATGCTGCGCGCGTGCCGCGCCACCGCGCACGGCGACGCCGTGCACGACGCCTACCGGCGCATGCGCGAGGAGGTCACCTTCGGCCAGTACCTCGACGTGCTCGAGGAGGCCGCGTGGATCCGGCAGGAGCCGGGCGCGCTGCTCGACCGCGCGCACACCGTCGCCGTCTACAAGTCGGCGAAGTACTCCGTCGAGGCGCCGCTCACGCTCGGCGCGCTGCTCGCGGGCGGCGACGCGGCGCAGCTCGACGCGCTCGCGGGCTACGGCTTGCCGGTCGGCGTCGCCTTCCAGATGCGCGACGACCTCCTGGGCGTCTTCGGCGACCCCGCGGTGACGGGCAAGCCCGCCGGCGACGACCTGCGCGAGGGCAAGCGCACCGTGCTCATCGAGATCGCCCGGCAGCGGCTCTCCCCCGGCGTGCGCACGATGCTCGACGAGCTGCTCGGCGATCGCGAGCTCGACGACCGGCAGATCGCGATCCTGCAGGACGCGATCCAGCGATCCGAGGCGCCGCAGCGCCTCGAGGCGCTCATCGACCGCGCCGTCGGCAAGGCGCTCGAATCGCTCCACGAGGGCGAGCTCTCGCGCTCGGCCGTGCTCGAGCTCGAGCGGCTCGCCGACACGGTCGCGAACCGCGACCGCTAGTCCCACCGCACCCCGCCTCGCGACCGCGCCCTCTGCGCGCCTGCACCACTCGGCCGCCACGGCTCGCGGGAAGCGGCCACCTCGTGCAGCTCGCCTGACCGCACCTGCACCATCCGGTCGCCACGGCCCGCACGAAGCCGCCACCTCGTGCAGCTCGCCCGACCGCACCTGCACCATCCGGCCGCCACGGCCCGCACGAAGCCGCCACCTCGTGCAGCTCGCCCGACCGCACCTGCATCAACGGCCGCCAAAGTCCGCGCGGAGCGGCCACTCCGTGCAGCTCGCCTGACCGCACCTGCACCATGCGGCCGCCACGGCCCGCGGGAAGCGGCCACCTCGTGCAGCTCGCCTGACCGCACCTGCACCATCCGGTCGCCACGGCCCGCACGAAGCGGCCGCCTCGTGCGGGTCGGCCCAGCGCGCGGGCTCGGACGCGCGTCGCGGCCCTTCGCGTGATGGCCGCGCGCTCAGCCGAGCGTCTGCGCGACGCGCCGCACCTCGGCCTTGCGGCCCTGGCGCAGCGCGTCGATCGGCGTCGCGCCGAGCGTCTCGTCCTCACCGAGCAGCCAGTCGATCGCCTCGTCCTCGGTGAAGCCGAGGTCGAGGAGCACGAGCAGCGTGCCGCGCACCTCCGACATCGGCTCGCCGTCGCGCAGCACGGCGGCGGGCACCTGGAGCGGTCCGTTGCGGCGCGTGGCAGGCAAGCGGTGCTCCTCGATGAGGCGACGGATGCGGCCGACCGGCTCGCCGAGGATGTCGACGAGGTCGGGCACCGTCAGCCACTCGGTCCCGTGCGTCGCCGAGCCGCTCGTCGCGGTGTCCTCGGCCCCGGAGTCGTGTCTCGCAGCGTCGTGCATCACGCATCCATCATGCCCTGACTCGCGCCGGGTCGGCGTGGAGCACGGCGTGCGCGCCGCGGAGCGCCTATCCTCGCTCCGTGCCCGTCGACTCCCGCGATCCCGTCATCGGACGGCTGATCGACCGCCGGTACGAGGTCGGCGAGCGCATCGCCCGCGGCGGGATGGCGAGCGTCTACGAGGGGGTCGACCTGCGGCTCGACCGCAAGGTCGCCGTCAAGGTCATGCACCCCCACCTGAGCGACGACCCTGACTTCCGCGAGCGCTTCATCCAGGAGGCGAGGGCCGCCGCGCGCCTCGCCCACCCGAACGTCGTCAACACGTACGACCAGGGCGAGGAGGACGACCTCGCGTGGCTCGTCATGGAGCTCGTGCCCTCGATCACGCTGCGCGACCTGCTCGCCGAGCGCGGCCGCATCACGCCCGAGCAGTCGCTCGACGTGCTCGAGGCGGTGCTCGCCGGCCTCGCCGCGGCGCACCGCGCCGGGATCGTGCACCGCGACCTCAAGCCCGAGAACATCCTGCTCGCCCACGACGGGCGCATCAAGATCGGCGACTTCGGCCTCGCGCGCGCCGCGACGGCGAACACCGCGACCGGCAAGGCGCTGCTCGGCACGATCGCCTACCTCTCCCCCGAGCTCGTCACGCGCGGCGTGGCAGACACGCGCAGCGACATCTACGCGGTGGGCATCATGCTCTTCGAGATGCTCACGGGCACGCAGCCCTTCACGGGCGACGAGCCGATGCAGATCGCCTTCCAGCACGCGAACGACGACGTGCCGCTGCCCTCGAGCACGACCCCCGGCATCCCCGAGGCCCTCGACTCGCTCGTGCACTGGTCGACGCAGCGCGACCCGAACCTGCGCCCGGCCGACGCGGGCGAGATGCTCGCCGAGCTGCACGCGATCAGAGAGCGCGGCATCGACGCGCCGACGAGCGTGCTACCCCCCGTGCCGGAGGACGAGCGGTCGACGACGGTCATCGACCGGCCGAAGCCGCGCCGCCGGCCGCTCGTTGCCGAGCCGGAGGTCGTCGACGACACGGGCGACGGCGTCGCGACGGCCGCGCTCGCGCGTCGCGTGACGGTGCGCCGGCGCCGGGGGCTGCTCTGGCTCGGCGTCGTGCTGCTCGGCGCGCTGCTCGCGGCGGGGATCGGCTGGTGGTTCAACGCCGGCCCGGGCGGCGACGCGACGGTGCCCTCCGTCGCCGGCGAGACCGAGGATCGGGCGCGCGCGATGCTGGCCGCCGAGGGGATCGAGGTCGCGGGCGTCGTGACGGAGCCGAGCTACGAGACGCCGGTCGGGCACGCGCTGCGCACCGATCCGGATGCGGGCGCCGTCATCGGCAACGGCGACCCCGTGCAGCTCGTCGTCTCCTCCGGGCGCCGCCAGCTGCCGCTGCCGGAGCTCGAGGGGCTCGCGCTCGACGAGGCCAGAGCCGCGATCGAGGAGGCGGAGTTCGCGGTCGCCGAGGGCGACCCGGACGAGGTCTTCCACTCGAGCCGCCCCGCCGGCACGGTCATCGCCGCCTTCACCGCCGACGGCACGCCCCTCGCGGAGCTCGACACGCTCGAGGAGCGCTCGAGCATCGCGCTGCGCGTCTCGCTCGGTCCCGTGCCGGCCGAGGCGGGCCAGGTCGCCGATGCGGCGCGCGCCGCGCTCGAGGCGGCGCGCCTCGAGGTCGACTTCTCGGCCCAGGAGCACTCGAGCGAGGTCGAGCAGGGCAGGCTCATCTCGCTCTCCTACCCCACCGACCGCTACCTGCGCCCCGGCGATCGCGTCACGGGCGTCGTCTCGCTCGGCCCCGTCATGGTCGAGGTGCCGGACGTCGTGGGCCAGCCGATCGAGGACGCGATGCAGGCGATGCGCGACGCGGGCCTCGAGCCCGAGCTGCAGACGAACATCCCCGAGCCCCTGTGGGGCTTCCCCGGCTCGAACATCCGCGAGCAGGGCGTCGAGCCGGGCACCTCCGTCGAGGAGGGCACGACCGTCGTGCTCGACGCGACGTTCTAGCGCCGCGATCCCGAGCGCGACCGCGCCGAGCGCGTCAGGGGCGCGGCGCCGCCCGCAGCTCCTCGGCCACGAGGAACGCGAGCTCGAGCGACTGCATGTGGTTCAGGCGCGGGTCGCACAGCGACTCGTAGCGCGTCTCGAGCGCGATCTCGTCGATGTCCTCCGAGCCGCCGAGGCACTCGGTGACGTCGTCGCCCGTGAGCTCGACGTGGATGCCGCCCGGGAAGGTGCCGACCTCGCGGTGCGCCGCGAAGAAGCCGCGCACCTCGTCGACGACGTCGTCGAAGCGGCGCGACTTGTAGCCGTTCTTCGTCGTGATGCCGTTGCCGTGCATCGGGTCGGTGACCCACAGCGGCGTCGACTCGAGCGACTTCGAGGCCTCGAGCAGCCCCGGCAGCACGTCGCGGATGCGCCCCGCGCCCATGCGCGTGATGAACGTGATGCGGCCGGGCTCGCGATCGGGATCGAGCCGGTCGACGAGCGCCTCCATGTCGGCGGGCGTCGTCGACGGGCCCAGCTTGATCCCGATCGGGTTGCGCACGCGCGAGAAGAAGTCCACGTGCGCGCCGTCGAGCTCGCGCGTGCGCTCGCCGATCCACTGGAAGTGGCTCGAGGTGTTGTAGGCGAGGCCCGTGCGGGAGTCGATGCGCGTCATCGGGCGCTCGTAGTCCATGAGCAGGCCCTCGTGGCCCGTGAAGAACTCGACGCCCTTGAGCTCGTCGAAGTTGGCGCCCGCGGCCTCCATGAAGCGCACGGCGCGATCGATCTCACCGGCGAGCGCCTCGTACCGGGCGAAGGAGGGGTTCTGCGCGAAGCCCTTGTTCCACGAGTGCACCTGGCGCAGGTCGGCGAAGCCGCCCTGCGTGAAGGCGCGCACGAGGTTGAGCGTCGAGGCAGCCATGTGGTAGCCGCGGAGGATGCGCTGCGGGTCGGCCGTGCGCGACTCGAGCGTGAAGTCGTAGCCGTTGACGATGTCGCCGCGGTAGGCGGGCAGCGTCAGGTCGCCGCGGGTCTCCGTCTCGCTCGAGCGCGGCTTGGCGAACTGGCCGGCCATCCGCCCCATCTTGATGACGGGCATCGCGGCGCCATAGGTGAGCACGACCGCCATCTGCAGGATCGTCTTGACCCGGTTGCGGATGTTGTCGGCCGTCGCGCCGGCGAAGGTCTCTGCGCAGTCGCCGCCCTGCAGGAGGAACGCCTCGCCGCGCGAGGCGGCCGCGAGCCGGTCGCGCAGCATGTCGACCTCGCCCGCGAACACGAGCGGCGGCGCGCTGCGCAGCTCGCGGCGCACCTGCTCGACCGCCGCCTCGTCTGGCCACGCCGGCTGCTGCTTGATCGGCAGCGCGCGATACGCGTCGAGGCCCTGCTCGATGGAGCTGCGCTCCATGAGGTCGGGGATCGCGATCGTGTCAGTCATGCGTGCCTCAATGCTCGTGGCGGCGCCGGGTGCGCCTCGGTCAAGTCTAGTCGCGCACCGCGCGGTCAGCGGCGGGCGGCGAGCGCCTTGCGCTCGGCCTCGACGCGCGCCTTCACGCTCGAGGCGTACACATCCACGTACTCCTGATCGGAGATGCGGATGAGCGAGACCATGATCTCGTCGGTGATCGAGCGCAGCACGAAGCGGTCGCCCTCGAGGTTGTAGTAGCGCGAGAAGTCGAGCGGCTCGCCGAAGATGATGCCGACGCGGCCGACCTTCGGCAGCCGGCGGCCGATCGGCATGACCTTCTCGGTGTCGACCATGACGCACGGGATGACCGGCACGCGAGCGTCGAGCACCATGCGCGCGACGCCCGTGCGGCCTCGGTAGAGCTTGCCGTCGGGGCTGCGGGTGCCCTCGGGGTAGATGCCGATGAGCTGCCCCTCCTGGAGCTTCTGCAGCGCGGCGTCGAGGCTCTGGGAGCTCTTCTCGCCGCCGGAGCGGTCCATCGGCAGCTGCCCGACGCCCAGGAAGAACCAGCGCACGAGCCTGCCCTTGAGGCCCTTGCCGTTGAAGTAGTCGGACTTCGCGAGGAAGTAGACGCGACGGTCGAGCACGAGCGGCATGAGGAAGGAGTCGATCACCGACAGGTGGTTGCCGGCGATGATCGCCCCGCCGTGCTCTGGCAGGTTCTCGATGCCCGCGACCCACGGCCGGAACACGCGCGTCATGAAGGGGCCAACGACCCAGTGCCGCAGCAGCCAGTAGATCAACGCCACCTCCCGTGGCACCGAGCCTAGGGCAGGGGCGCGCACCGCGCGGACATGCGTCCTGCCGGGGCCTCGCGCGCCCGACCATAGAATGACGGCAACGCACGAACGCCGAAGGAGTCCCAGTGCCAGAGCTCATCGCCCCCGAGGGCGTCGTCCCTCCCGTCGTCGCTGCCGACCCTGACGCGAACGTCACCGACCTCCTCGAGGGCACGGTGCGCAGCCACCCCGATGCTCCGCTGTTCTCCATCCCGGCGGGCGAGGGCTGGCGGGACGTGTCCGCGACCGAGTTCCGGCGCCAGGTCGTCGCGCTCGCGAAGGGCTTCGTCGCGGCGGGCGTCCAGCCCGGCGACAGCGTCGGATTCCTGTGCAAGGTGCGCTACGAGTTCTCGCTCGTCGACTTCGCCCTCTGGTACGCCGGCGCCCGCATGGTGCCGGTCTACGAGACCTCGGCGCCCTCGCAGATCCAGTGGATCCTCTCCGACAGCGGCGCGACGCGCGCGATCCTCGAGGACGCCGACCTCGTGTCGCGCTTCGACGAGGCGCACGGCGACCTGCCGGGCATCACCGACGTGTGGCGGATCGACCGCGGCGACCTCGACGCGCTCGTGGAGCGCGGCAAGGACGTGCCGGACGACGAGATCGAGCGTCGCCGCTCGCTCGCGAAGGGCAGCGACCTCGCGACGCTCATCTACACGTCGGGCTCGACGGGCAGGCCCAAGGGCACGATGCTGACGCACTCGAACTTCGTCGAGCTGTGCCGCAACGCCGCCGTCGCGATGTCCGACGTCGTCGGCCCCGGCTCCTCGACGCTCCTGTTCGTCACGCAGGCGCACGTGTTCGCGCGGTTCATCTCGGTGCTCGGCGTCGCATCGGCGGTGCGCGTCGGCCACCAGTCCGACACGAAGCAGCTGCTGGCATCGATGAGCTCGTTCAAGCCCACGTTCTTCCTCGCGGTGCCGCGCGTGTTCGAGAAGGTCTACAACGCGAGCGAGCAGAAGGCCGAGGCGGGCGGCAAGGGCAGGATCTTCCGCGCCGCAGCCGCCGCTGCCGTCGCGCACTCCGAGGCGCTCGACGCCGGCCACGTGCCGCTCGGCCTCAAGCTGCGCTTCGCCGTGCTCGAGCGCCTCGTGCTCAGCAAGCTCAAGGTCGCGCTCGGCGGCAACGTCAAGTACGCCGTCTCCGGCTCCGCGCCGCTGTCGCACTTCCTCGCGCACTTCTACCGCTCGCTCGGCATCCGCATCCTCGAGGGGTACGGCCTGACCGAGACGACGGCGCCGCTCACCGTCAACGTGCCCGACAACTTCAAGATCGGCACCGTCGGCCCCGCCCTGCCGGGCAACGGTGTCAAGATCGGCGAGGACGGCGAGGTGCTCGCGAAGGGCGTGTGCGTCTTCGCCGGCTACTGGCAGAACGAGGAGGCCACGCGCGACTCCTTCACGGCCGACGGGTGGTTCCGCACCGGCGACATCGGCTCGCTCGACAGCGAGGGCTACCTCACGATCACCGGCCGCAAGAAGGAGCTCATCGTGACCGCGGGCGGCAAGAACGTCGCCCCGAACACGCTCGAGGACCCGATCCGCTCGCACACGATCATCGGCCAGCCGGTCATCGTCGGCGACCAGCGGCCCTACGTCGCCGCCCTCATCACGCTCGACAGCGAGATGCTGCCGACGTGGCTCGAGAACCACGGCCACGACAAGGCGATGTCGCTCGCGCAGGCGGCGGACCACCCCGCCGTCGTCGAGGAGGTGCGGCAGCAGATCCGCCGGGCGAACGCGCTCGTCTCGCGCGCCGAGTCGGTGCGCAGGTTCACGATCCTGCCCGTCGAGTTCGTCGAGTCGAACGGACACCTCACCCCGAAGATGTCGATCAAGCGGCACAACATCCTGCAGGACTTCGCGGCCGAGATCGACGACCTCTACGCGACCGGCTCGAAGGCGCACGACGTCGGCGAGTGACGACGCGCACGAGCGATGCCCCGGGCCGCGGCCCGGGGCATCGCTCGTCTCATGTCAGTACCAGGCGGCCTTGCGCACCTCGCCCATCGCGAGCCGACGCGTCTCCGGCTCGAGCACCTGCAGGTAGAGCTTCCCGTCGAGGTGGCCCATCTCGTGCTGCAGCATCTGCGCCATGAGGCCCTCGCCCTCGAGCACGAGCGGCTCGCCAGCGAGGTCGACGCCCTCGACGCGGCAGTACGGGTGCCGCGGCGTCGGGAAGCCGAGCTCGGGCACCGACAGGCACCCCTCGTCGACGAGCTCCGGCTCGCCGCGCACCTCGACGATGCGCGGGTTGAGCACGTAGCCGAGCTCGCCGTCGACGAGGAACGCGAACGCGGCCTTCGCCACGCCGATCTGGTTGCCCGCGACGCCCGCGCGGCCCGGCAGCTGCACGGTGTCGAGCAGGTCCTGCACAAGCGCTGCCGTCGCGGGATCGCTCGGATCGACGGGCGCAGCGCGCTCGCGCAGCACGGGATCGCCGAAGACCCGGATCTCGCGGACGCTCACGCGGGGTCCACCACGACGATGAGGTCGCCCGCCTCGACGGGCGTCGTGCCCGTGAGCGCGAGGCGCCGCACGACGCCGGCGACGGGCGTCGTGATCGCGGCCTCCATCTTCATCGCCTCGATCGTGGCGACGGGGTCGCCCGCGGCGAGCACGTCGCCCTCCGCGACCTTGACGGTGACGGCCCCCGCGAAGGGCGCCGCGACCTGGCCGGGCACCGACGCATCCGCCTTCTCGGCCTGGGGCCGGTCGACCTCGACGGAGCGGTCGCGCACGTAGACGGGCCGCAGCTGGCCGTTGAGCACGGTCATGACGGTGACGATGCCGTCGTCGTCGGGCGTGCCCACCGCCTCGAGCTCGACGTTGAGCGTGACACCGCGGCCGATGCCGACCTGGTGCTCCTCCCCCGCCTGCATGCCGTAGAGGTAGTCGATCGTGTCGACGACCGACAGGTCGCCGTAGAGGCGCCGCGTCTCGTCGAACGCCTTCGTCGGGCCGGGGAACAGCAGCTCGTTGAGCGCGTGCTGCCGGTCGGCGCCCGGCGCCCGGAGCCGCTCTGCCTGCGCGGGCTCGAGCGGCTTGACCGAGACGTCGACGCTGCGGCCCTCGAGCACCTTCGAGCGGAAGGGCTCCGGCCAGCCGCCGGGGAGGTCGCCGAGCTCGCCCGCCATGAAGCCGATGACGGAGTCGGGGATGTCGTACTTGCGCGGGTCGCGCTCGAAGTCGTCGGGGTCGACGCCCTGCGCGACGAGCTGGAGGGCGAGGTCGCCGACGACCTTCGACGACGGCGTCACCTTCGTCGGGCGGCCGAGGATGCGCGAGGCGGCGGCGTACCAGTCCTCGATCTTCTCGAAGTCGTCGGCCAGGCCGAGCGCGATCGCCTGCTGCCGCAGGTTGGAGAGCTGGCCGCCGGGGATCTCGTGGTGGTAGACGCGGCCCGTCGGGCCCGGCAGGCCCGACTCGAACGGCTTGTAGAGCCGGCGCACCGCCTCCCAGTACGGCTCGAGGTCGCTCACCGCCTGCAGGTCGAAGCCCGTGTCGCGCTCGGTGTGCGCGACGGCGGCGACGAGCGCCGAGAAGGAGGGCTGGCTCGTCGTGCCCGACATGGCCGCGCTCGCGACGTCGACGGCGTCGACGCCCGCCGCGGAGGCCGCGAGCAGCGTCGCGAGCTGCCCGCCGGCGGTGTCGTGCGTGTGCAGGTGCACGGGCAGGTCGAAGCGCTCGCGCAGCGCCGCGACGAGCCGCGATGCGGCGCCCGCGCGCAGCAGGCCCGCCATGTCCTTGATCGCGAGCACGTGCGCGCCCGCGTCGACGATGCGCTCGGCGAGCCGCAGGTAGTAGTCGAGCGTGTAGAGGTCCTCCGCCGGATCGAGCAGGTCGCCCGAGTAGCACAGCGCGACCTCGGCGACGGTCGAGCCCGTCTCGAGCACGGCGTCGATCGCGGGCCGCATCTGGTCGACGTCGTTGAGGGCGTCGAAGATGCGGAACACGTCGATGCCGGTCGCGGCGGCCTCGTCGACGAACGCCGCCGTCACCTCCGTCGGGTACGGCGTGTAGCCGACGGTGTTGCGGCCGCGCAGCAGCATCTGCAGCGGGATGTTCGGCATCGCCTCGCGGATGCGCGCGAGCCGCTCCCACGGGTCCTCGCCGAGGAAGCGCAGCGCGACGTCGTAGGTCGCGCCGCCCCACGCCTCCATCGACAGCAGCTGCGGCGTGAGCCGCGCGACGTGCGGCGCGACGGCCACGAGGTCGGCGGTGCGCACGCGCGTCGCGAGGAGCGACTGGTGCGCGTCGCGGAACGTCGTCTCGGTCACGGCGAGCGAGGTGCGCTCGCGCAGGGCCCTCGCCCAGCCGTCGGGGCCCAGTTCGAGCAGCCGCTGGCGCTCGCCGTCGGGCGCGGGTGCCTCGAGGTCGACCGCCGGCAGCTTGATCGCGGGGTTGATGACGCCGTCGGCCGATCCGTGCGGCTTGTTGACGGTGACGTCGGCGAGCCACGCGAGCACCTTCGAGGCGCGGTCCTTCGGCGGGTTGATGCGGGTGAGCTCGGGGTGCTCGTCGATGAAGTGCGTCGAGACGTCGCCGCTCTGGAACTCGGGGTGCTCGAGCAGGTTGAGCAGGAACGGGATGTTCGTGGCGACGCCGCGGATGCGGAACTCGCTCACGGCGCGGTGGGCGCGGCGGATCGCGGTGTCGAGGTCGCGCCCGCGGCACGTGACCTTCGCGAGCATCGAGTCGAAGTGCGGGCTCACGTCGGTGCCGGGGTTGATCGTGCCGCCGTCGAGGCGCACGCCCGCGCCGCCGGGCGAGCGGTAGGCGGTGATGCGGCCCGTGTCGGGGCGGAAGCCGTCGGCGGGGTTCTCGGTCGTGACGCGGCACTGCAGCGCGGCCCCGTGCATCCGGATCTCGTCCTGCGTGAGGCCGAGCTCGGCGAGCGACTGGCCCGCGGCGATGCGGATCTGGCTGCCGACGAGGTCGACGTCGGTGATCTCCTCGGTCACGGTGTGCTCGACCTGGATGCGCGGGTTCATCTCGATGAAGACGTGCTCGCCCGCGCGCTCCCCCGCGGTGTCGAGCAGGAACTCCACGGTGCCGGCGTTGACGTAGCCGATCGACCTCGCGAACGCGACGGCGTCGCGGTAGAGCTCGGCGCGCTTCTCCTCCGACAGGTTCGGCGCGGGGGCGAGCTCGACGACCTTCTGGTGGCGGCGCTGCACCGAGCAGTCGCGCTCGAACAGGTGCACGGTCTCGCCGGTCGCGTCGGCGAGGATCTGCACCTCGATGTGCCGGGGCCGCACGACGGCCTGCTCGATGAACATCGTCGCGTCGCCGAAGGCGCTGTCGGCCTCGCGCATCGCCGCCTCGAGCGCGTCGCGGAGATCCTCGCGGCGCTCGACGAGCCGCATGCCGCGGCCGCCGCCGCCGGCCACGGCCTTGCAGAAGACCGGGAACCCGATCTCGTCCGCTCCGGCGAGCAGCGCCTCGACGTCGGTCGTCGCGGGCGTCGAGCGCAGCACGGGGACCCCCGCGGCGATCGCGTGCTCCTTCGCCGTCACCTTGTTGCCCGCCATCGCGAGCACCGAGGGGCCCGGGCCGACGAAGGCGATGCCCGCCTCGGCCGCAGCGGTCGCGAGCTCGGGGTTCTCGCTCAGGAAGCCGTAGCCGGGGTAGATGGCGTCGGCGCCGGCGTCCTTCGCGACGCGGACGATCTCGCTCACCGTGAGGTAGGCGCGCACGGGGCGGCCCGGCTCGCCGATCTGGTAGGCCTCATCGGCCTTCTGGCAGTGCAGCGAGTTGCGATCCTCGTGGGCGTAGACGGCGACCGTCTTGATGCCCAGCTCATTGGCGGCGCGGAACGCGCGGATCGCGATCTCGCCGCGATTGGCTACGAGCAGCTTCTGGAACATGCAGGAACCCTCCGGGTGTGGCGGCGCGTCCGACTCAATCTAGTGGCGTAGGCTTGGCCGCCGTGCACGTACTCTCGATCAGCTCGCTCAAGGGCGGCGTCGGCAAGACCACGGTGACGCTCGGTCTCGCCTCCGCCGCATTCGCGAAGGGCCTCCGCACGCTGGTGGTCGACCTCGACCCGCAGTCCGATGCCTCGACCGGCATGGACATCGAGATCGAGGGCCGGCTCAACATCGCCGATGTGCTCTCGAACCCGAAGGACAAGGTCGTGCAGCAGGCGATCTCGCCCTCGGGCTGGACGCAGGGACACGGCGGCACGATCGACGTGCTCATCGGCAGCCCCTCGGCCATCAACTTCGACGGGCCGCACCCGACGATCAAGGACATCTGGAAGCTCGAGACGGCGCTCACGACCGTCGAGAACGACTACGACCTCGTGCTGGTCGACTGCGCCCCGTCGCTCAACGCGCTGACGCGCACGGCGTGGGCGGCCTCCGATCGCGTGCTCGTCGTCACCGAGCCCGGCCTGTTCTCGGTCGCGGCCGCCGACCGCGCGCTGCGCGCGATCGAGGAGATCCGTCGCGGGCTCAGCCCGCGCCTGCAGCCGCTCGGCATCGTCGTCAACCGCGCGCGGCCGCAGTCGCTCGAGCACCAGTACCGCATCCAGGAGCTCAAGGACATGTTCGGTCCGCTCGTGCTCGAGACGGTGCTGCCCGAGCGCACCTCGATGCAGCAAGCGCAGGGCGCCGCGCGTCCCCTGCACGTGTGGCCGGGCGAGGGTGCGCAGGAGATGGCACTGCAGTTCGACGAGCTGCTGCAGACCGTGCTCACCTCCGCCGGCCGCGCCGGCGACGAGGCGGCGTCGGGCCGCAAGGTGCCCGCGCCGACCGCCGCGGTCGACGCGACGGCGGCTGCCGAGCTCGAGGAGGCCGCGGCCGCCGAGGCCGAGGCCGCCAAGGGCGACGCGAGCGAGCCCGAGCCCGGCAAGCAGTAGGAGGCGGCCGCGCTCGGCGGCGCAACGGTCTCCGCTCGCGGGGTCGCGTGGCGGCCCCCGCGATCGAGTGGCGGCCCCCGCGCTCGAGTGGCGGCCCCCGCGCTCGAGTGGCGGCCCCCGCGCTCGAGTGGCGGCCCCCACGCTCGAGTGGCGGCCCCCGCGCTTGATCACGCACGGCGCCACTCGATCACGCACGGCGCCACTCGATCGCGCACGGCGCCACTCGATCACGCACGGCGCCACTCGATCACGCACGGCGCCACTCGATCGCGCACGGCGCCACTCGATCGCGCACGGCGCCACTCGATCACGCACGGCGCCACTCGATCACGCACGACGCCACTCGATCACGCACGGCGCCACTCGGGCGGCCGAAGCCGGCGAAGCGCTCGGGCGGCTCGACCGCGACGAGCGAGCGCGCCGAGCGCGGGGCCGACTTGCTGCTCGTCGATGCCGACGACGTCGACGGCGTGCGCGAGGCCGAAGGCGTGCGTGCCGTGGCGCGGCACGCGCGAGGCGAGGCTCAGCTGCGCGCGTCAGGCACCGCGGGACGGGAGCGCGAGCCGCAGCGCACGCTTCGCGACGAGGCTGCTCGGACCGGGCCGATCGGCTCAGGCGGTGCGGCTGCGGCGCGCGCGACGAGCGGCGAGCTCGTCGATCGGCTGCTGCTCGACGGGGGTCACCTCGAGCTCGATGAGCTGCGTCTCGACCTCGCGCAGCACCTTGCCGACCGCGATGCCGAACACGCCCTGGCCGCGGCCGAGGAGGTCGATGACCTCGTCGCTCGACGTGCACAGGTAGACGCTCGCGCCGTCGGAGATGAGCGTCGTCTGCGTCAGGTCGCGCACGCCGGCGTCGTGCAGCTGCTGGATCGCGACGCGGATCTGCTGGAGCGAGATGCCGGTGTCGAGCAGTCGCTTGACGAGCTTGAGCACGAGGATGTCGCGGAACGAGTAGAGGCGCTGGCTGCCCGAGCCCTTCGCGGGGCGGATCGACGGCTCGACGAGTCCCGTGCGCGCCCAGTAGTCGAGCTGCCGGTAGGTGATGCCCGCGGCGTCCGCCGCGATCGCGCCCTTGTAGCCCACGGCGTCCTCCTCCTGCGGGAGCCCGTCGGTGAACAGCAGGCCGAGGTCGAGCCGACCGCGTCCCTCGGGCACGGTGCCGCTCTCGTCCGCATCGCCGTGGCGCTCGCGCATGGCCGTCCCTTCCGCAGTCGTGGGCTCAACCTTCAAGTTCGGATTGAGTGTTGGCCCCACCGTAGCGACCCGTCGGCCTTCGTCCGTGCATCTCGCGATCGGCGCGGCGTGTCGCAGCCGAGTCTACGCCCTGCCGCCGACGACGGACAGGGACGCGCGGCTCACGCCCCGAGCGCGTCGCGCGTGAGCAGCTCGCGCACCGACTGGATGTGGCTCGCGAGGTCGCGCGCGGCCTCGGCGGCCTGCGCCTGGCTGCCCGTCTCGCGGCGGCCGCGCATGGGCTTGAGCGCCGACTCGATGAGCGCTGCCTCGCGCTGCGCCGACTGCCGCATGCCGCGCAGGTGCCGGGGCTCGATGCCGAAGCGCTGCAGCTCCACGAGGGCCTTGAGCGCCTGCACGGCGGCCTCGCCGAACGGCTCGGCGCCGGGCACGAGCTGGGCGGAGATCGCGTCGGCGAGCAGCTGCTTCGAGGCGCCCGCCTCGGCCTGCAGCTCGGCGCGCGAGAGCCGTCGCTCGGCGCCGAGGATCGACGGCGCCTCGACGCGCACGTTCGCGCCGGGGATCTGCGGCGTGCGGCCGGCGTCGATGTCGTCGAGGTGGCCGAGGATCACCTTGAGCGGCAGGTAGTGGTCGCGCTGCAGCGTGAGGATGTAGCGGAGCCGCTCGAGGTCGGCCGCGTCGAACTTCCGGTAGCCCGACGCCGTCCGCTGGGGCGAGATGAGCCCCTGGTCCTCGAGGAAGCGCAGCTTCGAGGGCGACAGGTCGGGGAACTCGGGACCGAGCTTCGCGAGCACCTGCCCGATGGAGAGCAGGCCAGCGGCCTTGCGCGCCGGCTGGGCGCTCACGCGCGTGGCTCGAGGTCGAGCCGGGAGCGGTAGAACGTCAGGCGGAACTTGCCGACCTGCACCTCTGCCCCGTCGCGCAGCACGACGTGCTCGACGCGCTCGCCGTTGTGGTAGGTGCCGTTGAGCGAGCCGAGGTCGCGCAGCTCGAAGGTCGTGCCCGAGCGCGAGAACTCCGCGTGCCGGCGCGAGACCGTGACGTCGTCGAGGAAGATGTCGGCGTCGGGGTGGCGGCCCGCGATCGTGGAGTCCTGGTCGAGCAGGAAGCGCGCGCCGACGTTGGGGCCGCGGCGCACGACGAGGATCGCGGAGCCCGAGGGCAGCGACGCGACGGCGTCGCGGTCCTCGGCCGTCGTGCCCTCGATCATGGCGGCGAGCTGCGCACGGTAGTCGTCACCCCACGACTGGGTGCTCTCGCCGTCGGGACCCGGCCTGCGGGCGTCCTGCTCGCTCATGCGCTTCCTCCACGCGATGGTGCCAGCAACGCTGGCGGGACGTTCAGCATAGCGACGGCGCCTGGTCCCGAGCACGCGCTGGCGCTGCGGGCGGACGCCGCCTGAGCGCCCACCCTAGCGAATGCGCGGCGCGCGCGGGGCTCACGCGAACCCGGCGACCTGCCGGAGCAGCGCGGCGACCGCCGCGGCGGCCGCGACCGCGACGATGAAGGGCGCGCGCACGGCGAACAGGCCGGCCGCCACGAGCACCGCGGGGATGCGGGCGTCGAGCACGAGGCCCGCGTCGCCGCCGAGCGTCTGCACCGCGACGAGCCCCGCGAGCAGCGAGACCGTGAGCAGCTCGAGCGTGCGGCGCGGCCGCGGCTTCTCGAACAGCCGCGGGGGCACCGCGTAGCCGAGGAGCTTGATCGCGAGCACGGCGATCGACGCCAGCAGGATGAGGTGCCAGAGCGTCACGGGGCAGCCTCCCCCGCGCCCCGACCCGCGCCGTCGGCACGCGCGGCCCGCGCGTGCCCCTCGCCACCGTCGGGCAGCCGCGACGCGTGCTTGGGGCCCAGCCAGTTCGTGAGCCCCACGACGACGCCGACGGCTGCCGCGACGATGACCGGCATGCCGGACGGCAGCACCGGCAGCAGGGCCGCCGCGAGCACGGCGCTCGCTGCGGCGACCGCGGCGGCCTGGCGTGCCTTGAGCCGCGGCCAGAGCAGCCCGACGAACGCCGCGGCCGCGGCGGCGTCGAGGCCCCACTGCTTCGGGTCGCCCATGAGGTCGCCCAGCAGCGCTCCGGCGACGGTGGCGAGGTTCCACCCGAGGTAGATGCCGACGCCCGTGACCCAGAAGCCGACGCGCTGCGCCCGCGGCTCCGACTGGGCGAGCGCGACGGCCGTCGACTCGTCGATCGTCACGTGCCCGGCGAGCGGCACCATGGCGAGCCTCGGCTGCACGACGCGCCGCATGCTCATGCCGTACAGGGCGTTGCGGAGGCCCAGCATCGCCGCGCTCGCGACGCCCGCGATGCCGCCGCCGGAGGCGATGACGCCGATGAAGGCGAACTGCGAGCCGCCGGAGAACATGAGCGCGCTCAGCATGATCGTCTGCCACACATCGAGGCCGCTCGCGATCGACAGCGCGCCGAACGAGAGCCCGTACGCGCTCGTGGCGATGGCGACCGAGAGGCCCTCGCGCCACGCGCGAGCCACCGCTTCCGTCTGCACCGCTCCAGCCTATGCGGGTGCGCGGGACGGAGGCGGAGCGCGGCTAGCCTGGAGCGCATGAGCCTCCTCGTCGGCGACGACGGCCTCGCCAGGCCCGCGTGGGCGGCGAGCGATCCGCTGCTGCGCGACTACTACGACCGCGAGTGGGGCATGCCCGTGCGCGACGAGACGGGCCTGTTCGAGCGGCTCTCGCTCGAGGCGTTCCAGTCCGGGCTCTCGTGGGCGACGATCCTGCGCAAGCGCCCCGCCTTCCGCGCCGCGTTCGCCGGGTTCGAGGCGGATGCGGTCGCGCGCTTCGGCGAGGAGGACGTCGCGAGGCTCTTGGCCGACGCGGGCATCGTGCGCAACCGGCGCAAGATCGAGGCGACGATCCAGAACGCGCGCGCGACCGTCGCGCTGCGGGACGGGGAGGGCCTGCCGGCGCTCATCTGGTCGTTCCAGCCGGAGACGACGCCGGCTCCCGTGACGATCGCCGACGTGCCGACGCAGAGCGCCGAGTCGATCGCGCTCTCGAAGGAGCTCAAGCGCCGCGGCTTCGCGCACGTGGGCCCCACGACGATGTTCGCGCTCATGGAGGCCGTCGGCATCGTCGACACGCACCTCGTCGGCTCGCACCGGCGCGGCTCGAGCGGCGTGTGGAGCACCGATGGCGCGGCCGGCGAGGCGCGGCGATGAGGCGGGCGGCGGGTGCGCGCAGCGCGTCGCGAGCCGGAGTGGAGGTTCCGTGCGGCAGATCCTGATCGTGCAGTCGCGACCCGAGGACGAGGTCGCCGACGCCGAGCTCGAGGCCATGGTGCGCTTCGGCGCCCTCGATGCGACGCGCATCCGCCGGGTGCGGCTCGACCGCGAGCGACCGGCGATGGACCTCGGCGGTGTCGATGCCGTGCTCGTCGGCGGCGGGCCGGCCAACTTCAGCGACGAGCACGGGCGAGCGCCGGTGCACGCGGCGACGGTCGCGTGGCTCACCGACCTCGCGGCGCGCGTGATCCGCGACGACATCCCGTACCTCGGCGCGTGCCTCGGCCTCGGCGCGCTCGTGCACGCGCTCGGCGGGCGGATGGTGCGCGGCATCGCCGAGTCGGTCGCGCCCGTCGAGCTGAGCCTCGTGGGCCACGACTGGCTCACCGACGGGCTGCCGCGCGCCTTCACCGCCTTCGGCGGCCACAAGGAGGGCATCGCCGAGGCTCCGGAGGGCGCCACGACGCTCGCGGTCTCGGCCGCGTGCGTGCACATGGTGCGCGTGGGGCAGCACGTCGTCGGCACGCAGTTCCATCCCGAGCTCGACGCCGACGGCCTCGAGCAGCGCATCCGCGCCTACCGCGACCACGGCTACTTCTCCCCCGCCGAGGTCGACGACCTCGTCGCCGCGGGCTACGCGGCGCACGTGGAGCAGCCGCAGGTCATCCTCGCCCGCTTCGCCGAGCGCTACGGGATCGCGCGGTGACGGCGCTGCGGGCGGTCGTCGCCTTCGACGCGTTCAAGGGCAGCCTGACCGCCGCCGAGGCGTGCGATGCCGCCGCGCGGGGCATCCGCTCGGTGCGCCCGGGCGCCGAGGTCGTGCTCGTGCCGATGGCCGACGGCGGCGAGGGCAGCCTCGACGCGCTGCTCGCGCGCGGCGGCGAGGAGGTCGTGACCGAGACGGTCGACGCGATCGGCAGGCCCACGCGGGCGCGCTGGGCGCTCGAGGGCTCGCACGCCGTCATCGAGCTCGCGCAGGCCGCGGGCCTGCCGCAGGTGGAGGATGCGCCGCTGCAGCCGCTGCGGGCGTCGACCGCCGGACTCGGGCGCGTCGTGCTCGACGCCCTCGACCGGGGTGCCGACGAGATCACGCTGCTGCTCGGCGGCTCGGCGACGACCGACGGCGGCGCCGGGCTCCTCGCAGCCATCGGGGTGCGGCTGACGGATGCCTCGGGCGCGCTCGTGGGACCCGGCGGCGGCGGGCTCCGATCGCTCGCGCACCTCGACGCGAGCGGCCTCGACGCGCGCGCCCGCGCGGCGACCTGGCGGTTCGTGACCGACGTCGACGCGCCGCTCACGGGCCCGCGCGGCGCTGCAGCCGTCTTCGGGCCGCAGAAGGGCGCAGGCGCCGACGACGTCGCGCTCCTCGACGCCGCGCTCGATCGGCTCGCGCGCGTCGGCGCCGCGGCGCTCGACGTGCCCCTCGCGACCATCGCCGACGTGCCGGGCGCCGGGGCGGCTGGCGGCGTCGCGAGCGTGCTGCGCGCGCTCACGGGCGGCTCGATCGTCGCGGGCGGCGACTGGTTCGCCGGCCTCGCGGGACTCGACGAGGCGGTCGCGTCGGCCGAGCTCGTGCTGACGGGAGAGGGGCGCTTCGACGCGCAGTCCGCGGGCGGGAAGGTCGTCTCGGTCGTGCACGCGACCGCGCTGCGGCACGACGTGCCGCTGTGCGTCCTCGCGGGCGCCGTCGACGCGGCGGCGGCCGAGGCGATGGGCGTGCCGGCGTTCTCGCTCGCGGCGGGGCCCGCGTCGCTCGCCGAGCTCCAGCAGGGCGCCGCCGGCCTCCTCGAGGCAGCCGCGGCCTCGGTCGTGCGGCTCGCGCTCCCTCCCGCGCGGTAGCGCCGCCGGCCGCTACCGCTCGGTCGCGGGCGCCTCGCCGAGCGCTCCGGCCTCGGCGAGCAGCTCGAGGGCGCGCACGCGCTGCGGCGTCGTGCCCTGCACGGCCATGATGAGCTCGTCGGCATCCGCCTCGATGAGGAAGCGCCGCAGCGTCGCCGTCGCCTCCTCCCCCGTGCCGAGCGCGGTGTGCTGCATCATCTTCGCGACGTGCGCCCCCTGCGGGCTCGCGGCGAGGGCGTCGAGCTCGTCGTCGCCCACGGTGCGCGCGATGGGGCTGTCGCGCAGCAGGAGGCTGCGCACGCGCGCGCGGGCGACCTCGCGCTGCATCGCGAGCGCCTCCTCGCGCGAGTCGGCGACGACGGCGTTGATGCCCGCGATGACGTAGGGCTGCGCGAGCTGCTCGCTCGGCTCGAAGCGCTCGCGGTACACCGCGACGGCCTGGTGCAGCGCGTCGGGCGCGAAGTGCGAGGCGAAGGCGTAGGGCAGCCCGAGCGCGGCCGCGAGCTGGGCGCCGAACAGCGACGAGCCGAGGATCGTCAGCGGCACCTTCGTGCCGTGGCCGGGCACCGCCTGGATGCCGGGGACGACGGGCTCGCCGGCGAGGTAGCCCCGCAGCTCGACGACGTCCTCGGGGAAGTGCTCGGAGGCGCGGATGTCGCGGCGCAGCGCCGTCCACGTGCGCTGGTCCGTGCCGGGCGCCCGCCCGAGCCCGAGGTCGATGCGGCCAGGGTGCAGCTCGGCGAGCGTGCCGAACTGCTCGGCGATCACGAGCGGCGAGTGGTTGGGCAGCATGACGCCGCCCGCGCCGAGGCGGATCGTCGACGTGTGCGCGGCGACGTGCGCGATGAGCACGCTCGTCGCGCTCGAGGCGATCGTCGCCATGTTGTGGTGCTCGGCGTACCAGACGCGCGCGAAGCCGAGCCGCTCGGCCGCCTGCGCGAGCTCGACCGAGCCCGCGAGGCTCGCTCCGACCGACTCGCCGGGGTTGACGTGGGCGAGGTCGAGCACAGAGAGACGCACGCGACCAGCCTACGCCCGCCTCGCGAGCCGAGGCCCGGGGCGGTCGAGGCCGGCGCCTCGGTCGTCGGCTCAGCCGTTCAGATGGCCTCGAGCACGATCGCCGAGCCCTGCCCGCCGCCGCCGCAGATGCCCGAGGCGCCGAGGGCTCCCGAGCCGAGCTGCTGCAGCCGACGCGCGAGGTGGCCGACCACGCGCGTGCCCGAGGCCCCGATGGGGTGGCCGAGCGAGATCGCGCCGCCGTTGGCGTTGACGATCTCGGGGTCGACGCCGAGCTGGCGGATCGAGGCGACGCCGACGGCGGCGAAGGCCTCGTTGATCTCGATCGCCTGCAGGTCGTCGGTGCTGAGCCCCGCGCGCTCGAGCGCCTGGGCGATCGCGTCGGCGGGCTGGGAGTGCAGCGACACGTCGGGACCCGCGACGAAGCCCGTCGAGCGGATCCTCGCGAGCCCCGACAGGCCGTGCTCGTCGGCGTAGGCGCCCGAGACGAGCACGACGGCGGCAGCGCCGTCGGTGATCTGGGAGGCGTTGCCGGCGGTGATCGAGCCGTCCTCGCGGAAGGCGGGGCGCAGCGCCGCGAGCGACTCGACCGTCGTCTCGGCGCGCACGCCGTCGTCGACCGAGACCGTGACGGCCTTGCGCCCGGCGCGCACCTCGATCGGCACGATCTCGTCGTCGAGCGTGCCGTCGGCCTGCGCGCGCACGAGCCGCGCGTGGGAGGCTGCCGCGAACTCGTCCTGCTGCTCGCGCGTGATCTCGAACCGCTCGTTGAACCCGTCGGTCGACTCGCCCATCGCGACGCGGTCGAACGCATCCGTCAGCCCGTCGAACTGCATCGTGTCGATGAGCCGCAGCTCGCCGAACTTGCTGCCCGAGCGCACGGGGGCGGCATGCGGCGCGAGCGACATCGACTCCTGGCCGACGGCGAGCACGACGTCGGCCTCGCCGAGCTGGATCATGCGGTGCCCGGTGACGATGGCCTCGGTGCCCGAGAGGCACACGGCGTTGACGCCGAGCGCGGGCACCGTCATGGGGACGCCAGCGGCGACGGCGGTCTGGCGGGGCGGGTTCTGGCCGACGGTCGCCTGCAGCACCTGGCCGACGATGACGGCGTCGACCTCGCCGGGCTCGATCCCGGCCTTCGCGAGCGCGTGCTTCGCGGCGTGCGCGCCGAGCTCCGTCGACGGCGTCTGTGCGAGCTGGCCGAGGAACTTGGCGAACGGCGTGCGGGCGTAGCCGGCGATGATCGTCTCGGGCATGGCTGCTCCTTCGCAGGTCGGGATGCCTCCAGCGTAGTCGCGACCGGGCGAAGGGGCACCTTCGCGCAGGCTCCGGCGCGACTCCCAGTCGGACCGGCTAGAACGGAGGGACCCGACGGAAGGAGCGACGCGATGAGCGAGCAGGAGCAGCAGGACCCCCAGGGCCGCGAGCAGGAGCGGCCGGAGCCCGACCAGCACGACCCCGCCACGGAGGAGGACACCGCCTCGGGCGGCGCGCCCCAGGAGCCGGACCACTCGCGCTGAGCGGCGCGGGGATCAGCGGGGCTCGGACTCCGCTGATCCCGCACCGCCCGTCGCCGGGGCGATGCTCACCATCCAGACGATGCCCCAGCGGTCGGCGAGCATGCCGAACGTGTCGCCCCACGGCGCGCGCTCGAGCGGCTGGAGGATCGTCGCGCCCTCGCCGAGCGCCTCCCAGTAGCGCGTGAGGGCGTGCGCGTCGTCGCCCGAGAGCGAGACCTGCTGAGCCCGCGCGGGCGCGTCCATCGTCGAGGGCGTGTCGCTCGCCATGATCGTGTGGCCGTCGCCCGTCGTCAGCTGCGCGTGCATCACGAGCTCCGCGTCGACGGGCTCGTGCGGCATGCCGCCGTCGGCGAAGGTGCTCACGACGAGGTCGCCGCCGAACACGCCGTGGTAGAAGTTCATGGCTTCGCGCGCGTCGCGCTCGAAGGCCAGGTAGGGGTTGAGCAGCGTCGTCATCCTCGTCCTCCGCATCGTCGTGGGCGGTCGCCCGTCGTCAGCATCGCGCAGCCGCGCCTCGGCTGCCAGGGGTCAGGTCGCCGTCGAGAGCGCGAGCCGCCACGCCTCGGCGATCGCCGCGTCGATGCCGCGCGGCGCGAGCGCATCGCCGATGAGCCGGACCGGCACGCCGAGCGCCGCCTCGAGCTCCTCGGCGTCGACGGCGCCGAGGCCGACCGAGCGCCTCGGGGTGAGCGCGACGATCGCCGTCGGCGCCGCGAGCGGGGTCGCGGCGCCCGTGAGGACGTCGACGGCCGCGAAGCCCGCGCCGGTCGCGCGCACGCGCGCGCTCGTGACGCGGTCGAAGGCGCCCTCGGCGAGGGTGCGCAGCACGAGCTGCCGCTCGTAGCCGGTGCCGACGTGCGGCAGCAGCTGCTCGAAGGGGGTCACGACCTGCACGCGCGCGCCGCTCGCGACGAGGTGCAGCAGGACGCCGGAGGCGTGCGCGGTGCCGTCGTCGTCGACGACGAGCACGCGCTCGCCGAGCGCGGCGGGATCGTCCATGGCCGTCCACGCGTCGACCGTCGCGGGGCGCGCGCCGTCGAAGGCCGCGTCGACGGCGAGCGCGGTGCCCGAGGGGGCGATTGCGCCCGTGGCGAGCACGACGCCGTCTGGCGCCGTCGCGCTGATGGACGCGACCGTGGCCTCCTCGCCGAGCCGCAGCGCGACGCCCGCGGCGCGGGCGTCGCGCTCGAGATCCGCGGCGAGCAGCGAGACCGAGGCGCGGCCGGGCACGCGCGCCGCGCGCCGCAGCTGCCCGCCGAGCCGCTCGTCGCGCTCGAGCAGCGTCACGTCGTGCCCGAGCTGCGCGAGCTCGAGCGCGGCGCGCAGGCCCGCGGGGCCCCCGCC
>JAPSIA010000184.1 GCA_031179215.1 Agrococcus sp. | reverse complement strand
TCGACCCGGCCGACCCGCAGTCGTCGATCGCGGCGCTGCTGCGCGACGGCTGGTACCGCGACGCGGGCGTGCGGGCCGCGGCGCTCGAGTACGCGCAGGAGCGCTCGCCGTACGCGATGGCCGCCGGATTCCTCGAGCTGCTCGACGAGGTCGAGGCGATCGCGGCGCGCGACGCGGGCTGAGGCGCGGCGGGAGCGGCCGTCGCGGTCGCTGATCGAGGCTGCCGCGAAGCCGGCCCGCGCTCAGCGCGGCTCGAGCTCCCCGAGCAGCTCGCCGAGCGCGGCGGAGGCGTCGTCGGCGGTCCACGCCGCGGCGTCCGCCAGCGCTGCCGCTCGAGCCGCCTCGTCGTCGACGCGCGCCTGCTCCAGGGCGCGGCGCAGCCCCTCCGCCCCCTCGAAGCGCGTGACCCACGCGCGGGAAGCGTGCTCGCGCGCGAGGTGCGGCGCGTCGGGCAGCAGCACCGGCACGCCGTAGGTGGCGGCCAGCAGCACGCTGCCGGAGTTGAGGATGTCGCGGTAGGGCAGCGCGACGACGTCGGCGGCGGCGAACCAGCCCGGCAGCTCGGCGTCGTCGACGAAGGCGAGGTGCCGCACGGCCGTGAGCCGCGGGTGCGCCGCGAGCGCCGCGTCGATCGCGGCGGCCTCGTCGGGGGTCGCGTTGCCGGCGAGCAGGAGCACGAGCTCGCGATCCTCCGCCGCGTCACCCGCGGCGTGGATGAGCTCGAGCACGCCCTTGTAGGCGCGCATCTGCCCGAGGAAGAGCACCGCGAGCGCGTCCTCGCCGATGCCGAGCCGCGCTCGCGCCGCCGCGCGGTCGACGGCGGGCGGCACCGCACCGACGTAGCTCGGATGCGGGATGTGGCGGATGCGCTCGGCGGGCAGCCGGTAGTGCGGCGCGGCGAGCGCGGCGGTGTCGGGGTGCATGACGTGGATCCGGTCGGCGGCCTCGGCGAGGAAGCGGTGCACGCCGCGCTCGACGCGCGCGTGCTTCGCGCCGTGCGGCAGCACGTTGTGCACGGTCCAGACGACGCGCGCGCCCCGCTCCTTCGCGCGACGGACCGCGCGCCGGAAGCGACCGGCGTTGCGCGCGGCGACGACGGGGTTGTTCGTCGACTGCGCGATGGGGTTGGTCCAGTGCACGTGCAGCACGGTCTCGGCGGGCCGCTCGGCGAGCGCGGCCTCGAGTTCGTCGAGCGTGCGCGTGTCGACGATCTCTGCGCCCGCGCGCTCGACGGCGCCGAGCAGCATGCCGAGGAAGGGGTTCTCGCGGTAGGCGGGGAAGACGACGACGCGCACGGGGTGCCCGCTCACTCGCCGCGGTGCCGCAAGCGGCCGATCGCGCTCTTCGCGCCGCGGACGGCGCTGCCGCGCAGCCTGCCGGCGCCCGCGGCGGCCACGCGCGCGCTGCGCACGACGGCGGCCGCCGGGGTCGCGACCGCGCGCGTCGCGGCCTTGGCGAGGAGCACCTGCTGCCGGGCGGTGCCCGGAACGTCCTGCAGGATCTCCTGCAGCTTCCACTCGAGCATCTGGTGCGACTCGGCGGCGATCTCCGGCGTCGTCACGGTGCGCACGGTGTAGCCCTCGCTGATGGCGGCGTAGGCGAACAGCCGCTCGACCGCGTGGGCGAGGCCGCCGTCGCGGTAGCCGGACTCGTCGGGGAAGTCGTGCCAGCCGAGCGCGTCGACGAGCGGCCGCAGCGCCGCGGGCCGGGCCGCGAACATCGAGCCGAAGGGCGCGAGCGGGGAGCCGTCGTCGAAGGGCACGTCGATGCCGAGCCGGCTCGCGAGCTGCTCGGCGAGGGGGCGGTTGCCGAACCAGGCCCGGCCGAGCGTCGGGTAGCCGACGTGGATCTGCGGCGGCATCGCCATGCCGAGCTCCGGCTCGTCGATGAAGAGCTGCAGGAGGGCGTGCATCGCGCCCGTGACGCTGCCCAGCGCGTGCCGCTGGAAGCGCGTCGCCCGCGGGTACGGGTCCTGCGGCGACCGCTTCGAGTGCAGCTTGAGCACGACGTCGAAGGGGTAGGTGCCGTCGGCGCCAGGGCGCAGCGCGTCCGCGCACGCGAGGAGGAAGGCGGAGATGTCGCGGCCTCGGTTGGAGTCGACGACGCGCACCTCGAAGCGCTCGAGTCGCTGCAGCCAGCCGCGCACCTCGAACTCGAACCTGCGCTCGATCGCCGCCTTCGACTCCTCGCTCCCGGTCGTGACGATCCACGTCCAGTCGACGGGCATGTGCTGCAGCGCGATGCCGATCTCGGGCAGCGCCTCCGGGTAGTAGACGTGGGCCAGCACGGCGAGCCGCGGGCGGGGACCGCCGGCGAGCTCCTCCGGCCAGCGCTCGAGCACCTTGAGGGCGCCGACGTTGGTCGCGATCTGCCGAGGCGGCGCCGCGCGTCGCAGGTCGCGCGCGACGACGTCCATCGGGTAGCCGGAGCGCTGCATCGCAGCCCAGGCGGATCCTGGATCGAGGGCCCGCTCCTCGAGCGCGAGCGGGTCGGCGGTGAGCAGCACGCGCTCGACGAACGGGAATCCCAGCGTCGTCGCGAGCCAGTGGTCGACCGATGCCCGCTGGATGCGGTCGTCACCGCCGCGGATGAGCGCCGCCACCTCGATGCCCGCCGCGCGCAGCGCCTCGACGAGGTCGTGGAGCGCGAGCGAGCCGCCGTCCTCGCGCGCGCCGCGCCACCAGG
>JAPSIA010000068.1:3075-11602 GCA_031179215.1 Agrococcus sp. | reverse complement strand
ACGAGCACAACGAGGAGGCCGCCGCCGGAGCGCTCGTCGCGCGAGCGCGCGAGGAGGACGTGCTCGTGCTCACGGACGCCGGCATGCCGACGGTGAGCGATCCCGGCTTCCGGCTCGTGCAGGCCGCCGTCGCGGCGGGCGTCGAGGTGACGTGCCTGCCCGGCCCCTCGGCGGTGCTCACGGCCCTCGCGCTCAGCGGCCTGCCGACCGATCGCTTCGCCTTCGACGGCTTCATCCCGCGCAAGGGCGGCGAGCGCGACCGGTTCCTCGCGGCCGCGGCGCGCGAGGAGCGCACGCTCGTGCTCTTCGAGGCGCCGCACCGGCTCGCCGAGTCGCTCGAGGCGATCGCTCGCGCCATGCCGGAGCGCCGGCTCGCGGTGTGCCGCGAGCTCACCAAGCGCTTCGAGGAGGTGCGGCGCGGCACGGCGAGCGAGCTCGTCGCGTGGGCGCGCGCGGGGGTCAAGGGCGAGCTCGTGCTCGTGCTCGAGGGCGCGAAGCCGGCCCTCACGGGCCTCGACGACGCCGTGCAGCAGGTGCTGCGGCTGCGCGAGGGCGGGATGCGCCTGAAGGAAGCCGCCGCAGAGGTCGCGGAGGCCACGGGGCACCAGCGCAACGCCCTCTACCGGGCGGCCCTGGCCCACCCCGCCCCCTCGTCGTCACACTCGGAGCCGCACTCGTAGGATTGAGCCCATGCCCGAGCGCTTCACCGTCACGACGCCGATCTACTACGTCAACGACGTGCCGCACATCGGCCACGCCTACAACGAGGTCGCCACCGACGTCCTGGCGCGCTGGCACCGCATGCGCGGCGACGACACGTTCATGCTCACGGGCACCGACGAGCACGGGCAGAAGATCCTGCGCACGGCGGTCGCGAACGGCACGACGCCGCAGGAGTGGACCGACCGGCTCGTCGAGAGCGCGTGGAAGCCGCAGCTCGAGCTGCTCAACATCGCCAACGACGACTTCATCCGCACCACGAGCGAGCGGCACAAGGCGGGCGTGCGCATCTTCCTCGAGCGCCTCAAGGAGGCCGGGTACATCTACCACGGCGAGTTCGAGGGGCAGTACTGCGTCGGCTGCGAGGAGTACAAGACGCCGAACGACCTCGTGCCGGGCACGGGGGAGTACGAGGGCCAGCAGGTGTGCGCCATCCACTCCCGCCCGACCGAGACGGTGCACGAGTCCAACTACTTCTTCAAGCTCTCCGAGTTCGGCGAGCGGCTGCTCGCGCTCTACGACGAGCGGCCCGACTACGTGCAGCCCGAGCACGTGCGCAACGAGGTGCGCCAGTTCGTCAAGCAGGGCCTGACCGACCTCTCGATCAGCCGCAACACGTTCGACTGGGGCATCAAGGTGCCGTGGGACGAGTCGCACGTCGTCTACGTGTGGTTCGAGGCCCTGCTCAACTACATCACCGCGATCGGCTACGGCGTCGACGAGGAGGCGTTCGCGCGCCGCTGGCCCGCCACGCACATCGTCGGCAAGGACATCGCGCGCTTCCACGCCGTCATCTGGCCCGCGATGCAGATGGCGGCGGGCCTGCCGATCTCCGACCACGTCTTCGGGCACGGCTGGCTGCTCGTCGGCGGCGAGAAGATGTCGAAGTCGAAGGCGACGGGCATCGAGCCGCGGCAGATCACCGACGTCTTCGGCGTCGACGCGTTCCGCTACTACTTCATGTCGGCGATCGCCTTCGGCTCCGACGGCTCCTTCTCGTGGGAGGACCTCGACGCCCGCTACCACGCCGAGCTCGCGAACGGCCTCGGCAACCTCGCCTCGCGCGTGATCGCGATGGTCCACAAGTACTGCGACGGCGTCGTCCCCGAGGTGATCCCCGACGCCGAGATCGCGACCCTCATGGCGGATGCGGTCTCCCGCGCCGACCGCGCGATCGACCGGTTCGCGATCGACGAGGCCGTCGACGCCGCGATGTCGATCGTCGAGCGACTGAACGGCTACATCACCGAGCAGGCGCCGTGGGTGCTCGCGAAGGACGAGTCGCAGCAGCTGCGCCTCCACGCCGTGCTCGCCTCGAACGTGCAGGGCATCGGCACCGCCGCGATCCTGCTCGCGCCCGTCATGCCCGAGTCGGCGCAGCGGCTGTGGGCTGCGATCGGCGGCGAGGGCGACGTCTCGGCGCAGCCGATCCAGCGCGCGCACGAGTGGCGCGGCACGGGTCGCGTGACGAGCGTGCCGCCGCTGTTCCCCCGCATCGAGCAGGAGTCGCCCGCGAGCTGAGCGCCTCGCGCCGTCGCGACGACGCCTGCCTCGCGGTCAGTCGGCGGGCAGCGGCAGCGTGAGCTCGTGGGGCAGGCCCTCGACGGCGACCTCGAAGTCGGGGCCGGGATCGATGCCCTCCGGCACCTCGACCGTGTAGGTGCGCACGGCGTGCGCGCTGCCGCACTCGGCGGGCGCGAACTCGATCGCGAGCCGTGTCGACGAGGCGACCACGGGCGCACCCGCGGCCGGCCAGCACTCCTCGGCGACCGCGAGCGAGACGGCCAGCACGCGCGGCTCGTCGACCCACGTCGCGACCGCGCCGACGCGCAGCACGTCGTCCATGGACACGCCACTCGCCTCCGGCAGACCGGGCTCGCCCTCGTCGCCGCGCACCTGCAGCCCGGAACCGCTCGTCAGGCTGCTCGAGTCGTCGCCGCCGACGTCGATGGGCGGCTGCGAGCGCTGCGCCGACGGCTGCGGCGCGCCGGGCGACGCAGGGGCCTCGGAGTGGCACGCCGCGACCGCCAGCACGGCGGCGAGCGCTGCCGCGACAGCGAGCCCTCGAGTCATCCCGCGCGATCCTCCCGTTGCTCGTGGCATCCGTCGATGGTCCCAGCGCTGCCAGGGCACCGTCTGGAAGAAACCTCAGGATAACCTCTGCTCGCGTGCTCGTAGGGTGATGGACATGCCTGCGAGCCACGACGGAACCGCTCCCGCCCCTGACGGCGAGCGCCGCATCCCCCTGCACGACGCCCCCCGCGAAACGACGCTGCCCGGCGGCGAGTACATCCGCGAGCGCCACGACGACGGCAAGCGCGACCTCTCGCGGCCGCCGCTGCCGGAGCCGCTCGGGGTGCCGATCTACGACAACCACACGCACCTCGAGATCAAGGACGGCGAGCGCTTCACGTACGCGGATGCGCTCGACGCGGCCGGTCGCGCGGGCGTCGCGGGCGTCATCCAGGTCGGCGGCGACGTCGAGTCCTCCGAGTGGTCGGCGGCGCTCGCCGCGCAGGACGCGCGCGTGCTCGCGGGCGTCGCGATCCACCCGAACGAGGCGCCGGGCTACGCGAGCGCGGGCACGCTCGGCGACGCGCTCGCGACGATCGACGCGCTCGCGGCGCAGCCGCGCGTGCGCGCGGTGGGCGAGACGGGGCTCGACTTCTTCCGGACCGGCGAGGAGGGCCGGCGCGCGCAGCACGAGTCGTTCGAGGCGCACATCGCGATCGCCAAGCGCCACGGCATCGCGCTGCAGATCCACGATCGCGACGCGCACGACGACGTCGTCGAGACGCTGCTGCGCGTCGGCGCGCCGGACGTCACCGTCTTCCACTGCTTCTCGGGCGACGAGCAGCTCGCCCGGGTCGCGGCCGAGCACGGCTGGTACCTCTCGTTCGCCGGCACCGTGACCTTCAGCAGCGCGAGGAACCTGCACGCCGCGCTGCAGGTCGCCGACCGCAGCCGCATCCTCGTCGAGACCGACGCGCCGTTCCTCACCCCCGCGCCGTTCCGCGGCCGACCCAACAGCCCGTACCTCACGCCCCTCACGGTGCGCTCCATGGCCGAGCGGCTCGGCGTCGACGCCGACGAGCTCGCGGCCGAGACCGCCGAGAACACGCTGCGCGCCTACGGCAGCTGGGACTGAGGGCGCGCGGCCCCGCCTCCGCTCAGCGCAGGTTCGCCGCGGGCTGGATCGGCACCGTCAGGTCGTCGACGGCCTCGCTCCAGCCGTCGACGCGTGCCTGCGTGACGGATGCGTCGACCGCGGCCACGGGGAACGCCCAGCCGAACACGCGCCGATCGTCGGTGCACGCGGTCGCGGGGTCGGCGGCGTCGAACTCGATCTCGAGCACCCCGTCATCGAGCTCGATCGACTCGCCCGTCGGCTGGCACGGCTCGCTGCCGCTGCCGGCGCCGATGACGTGCACGAGCGTGCGCTCGGCGTCCGCCCACGCCACGAGCGGCTCGTCGCCAGGGACGTCGTCGAGGCTGTAGGCACCGAGGAGCGACTCGTCCTCGATGCGGAACGGCTGCGCCGCGGCCTGCGTCGCGTCGCCGCTCGCGCTCGGCGAGGGCGCGCTCGGACTCGGCGCCGGCGCCGACCCTCTCGTGCTCGGCGAGGGCGATGCGGCCTCCTGCGGCGCGCTCGGCGAGGCACAGCCGGCGAGCGCGGCGATGCCGACGATCGCCAGCGGGATGGTGGTTCGCATGCGGTGCGCTCCTCGGCCTCTCGACCCACGACGCTCGCGGGTGGTCCCCACGGTGCCCGACGGGCCTGGGCGGGCCCTGCGCGGGCCCTGGACGCCCGCTCCGGTCAGTCGAGCTCGAGCACGTCCGTCGGGGCGAGCACGAGCTCGGCGTCGTCGCCGAGCCCGGTGATCGTCACCTGCACGTCGAGCGTCGCCGAGACCGCCTCGGCCAGCGGGAGCCGCCAGCCGTGCAGCGCGAGGTCCGCCGAGCAGTCGACGGGCTCGTCGAGGCGCTCGAACGCGATCTCGATCGTGCCGGGTCCGGTCGACCGGGCCGCGATGGGCTGGGGCACGCACGCCTCGGTGCCGGAGCCCGCCAGCAGCACCGCGAGCGTCGTGCCGGGCTCGAGCCAGTGCACGGCGACCGGGGGATCCTGCGTCGCGTCGACGGCGCTCGAGACGTCGGGCAGTCGGTGCGCGGGGATGGGCGCCGGAGCGGCGTCGACGGGCGCGCCCGGCACGAGCGAGGGCTGCGGATCGGCGGTCGGATCGGTGCTCAGGAGCCGATCGGGGCCGAGCTCGACCTCGGTCGTCTCGTCGTCGCCGGCGGCATCCACGAGCTGCACCGAGACGGGCTCCGCAGCGTCGAGGGAGGCGGGCAGGGCGAGCTCCCAGCCGTGGAGGCGGAAGTCCATCGTGCACGCGACGTCGGGGGCCGGCGCGTCGAAGCGCACGACGATCGCGTCGCCCTCGAGCCGCGCGGCGTGCGGCTGGGGGATGCAGTCGCCGCCGCTCCCGGAGCCGCCGACGAGCACCGCGATCGACGCGCCGGGCTGGAGCCAGCGCACGTCGATGCCCTGCGCGCCGAGGCCGTCGAGGAGACCCGCGTCCTGCAGCTGCGACTCGTCGAGCGGCACGGGATCGGAGCCCGCCGGCGGCGCGCTCGGCTGCGACGGCGCGCTCGTCGGCGGGGTCGCGCCCGGCCCGCCCGCGGTGGCGCACCCGGCCAGCAGCGCGGCTGCGCCCACGAGCGCGGCGGCCACGAGCATCCGCCGCCCGGTCGCGACGGGCCGGCGCGACGTCGCGAAGCGCGAGTGGGCGACCATGGGCTCTCCTTCGTGACCTCGCCGCTCTCGGCGGCGATGGACGCTCTCGAGCAGTGTCCTCGGTGCCGCTATGCGCGGCCTGCCCGTGCGCTCAGCATAGGCTCGACGCGTGAGCGAGCGCGTCGACAGGCAACCGGGCGGTGCGCCCGAGAGCGGCAGGCCGAGCGCCGACGCGCTCCTGGGCGCGACCGAGATCCGGGCGCTCGCCGCGGAGCTCGACCTCACGCCCACGAAGCGCTGGGGCCAGAACTTCGTCGTCGACGCCAACACGGTGCGGCGCATCGTGCGCACGGCGGATGTGGCGGGCATGGACGTCGTCGAGGTCGGCCCAGGGCTCGGCTCGCTCACGCTCGGCCTCACCGAGGCAGGCGCGCGCGTCGCGGCGGTCGAGATCGACCCGCGCCTGGCGCAACTGCTGCCGAGCACGGTCGCGCGCAAGCAGCCGCACGCGCGGCTCGAGGTCGTGCAGCAGGACGCGCTCACGATCGAGGCGCTGCCGTTCCCGCCGCGCGCGGTCGTCGCGAACCTGCCCTACAACGTGTCGGTGCCCGTGCTCATCCACCTGCTCGAGCGCTTCGACTCGATCGAGCGCGTGCTCGTGATGGTGCAGGCAGAGGTCGGGCATCGCCTCGCGGCGCAGCCGGGATCGAAGACCTACGGCTCGCCGTCGGCGAAGGTCGCGTGGTGGGGGCAGTGGGCGCTCGAGGGCGACGTGTCGCGGCAGATCTTCTGGCCGGTGCCGAACGTCGACAGCGTGCTCGTCGGCTTCCGGCGCGGGCCGTCGCGCGGCTCGGAGGAGCTGCGGCGCCGCACCTTCGCGGTCATCGACGGCGCCTTCGGGCAGCGGCGCAAGATGCTGCGCCAGGCGCTCGCGGGCGTGCTCGGCTCATCGGCTGCGGCGTCGGAGGTGCTCGAGCGAGCGGGCGTCGCGCCGACCCTGCGCGGCGAGGCGCTCGAGCTCGCCGACTTCATCCGCATCGCGGAGGCTGCCGGCCCGGCGCTCGCGCCGAGCGGCGAGTAGCCGCTACCCGGTCGCGTCCGAGCGCCGGTCGAGCTCCGCCACGAGGCGCTTGGGGGCCGTGACGCGGAAGCTCGCGTCGATGAGCTCCGCCACGCGCGCCCAGTCGGCACCCTCGAGGTCGACCGCGACCCATCCGTAGGGGCCGAGGTAGGCGGGCGCGACCGCGCCCTCCTCGAGCATCGCGGCGCGCTCGTCGGGCTCGAGCAGCACGCACACGCGCGGCGGTCGCACGCCCTCGCGATGCTCCTGCCGCGTCTCGCCGCCGTAGTAGGCGAACACCTTCGTCGTGTGGAACGCCGGCCGCCCGTGCGAGACCTTCTCGGCCGCGCCCGGCAGCGCGAGCGCGAGGTCGCGCACGCGAGCGAGCAGCGGATCGTCGTCGTCGAACATGAGCGGATGCGCCATGCGGGGAGGGTAGCGACCCTCGTGCCCGCCCGCACAGCGCGCGTGCAGACAGCGCTCGAGACACCACTAGGTTTGACGCGTGGGACGAGGCGGCACGGTGCGGGCGAAGGCTCCCGGCAAGATCAACGTGCACCTCGGGGTGGGCGCGCTGCAGGACGACGGCTACCACGACGTCGCGACCGCCTACCAGGCGGTGAGCCTCTACGAGTTCGTCGAGGCCACCGAGGCGCCCGACTTCTCCGTGCGCTTCTCTGGGCCGATCCCGCACGCGCACCTGTCGACCGGTGCCGACAACCTCGCGATCCGCGCGGCGATGGCGCTCGCGCGGCGCGGCCGCGTCACCGGCGGCGTCGCGCTCTCGATCGAGAAGCACGTGCCGATCGCCGGCGGCATGGGCGGCGGCTCGGCGGATGCGGCAGCCACCCTCGTCGCGTGCGACGCGCTGTGGGGGCTGCACCTCGGGCGCGAGGCGCTGCACGAGATCGCGCGCGAGCTCGGCGCCGACGTGCCCTTCGCGCTGGCGGGCGGCACGGCGATCGGCACGGGCCGCGGCGACCAGCTGAGCCCCGCGCTCGCGAAGGGCCAGTTCCACTGGGTGCTCGCCTACGCCGACGACGGCCTCTCGACCCCCGACGTCTACCGCGCGCTCGACGAGCACCGCGCCCTCCACGCCGCCGACATCGCCCCCGCGCACGACGTGCCCACGGTCGACGCGCGCGTGCTGCAGGCGCTGCGCGCCGGCGACCCGCAGCTGCTCGCCGAAGCGCTGCAGAACGACCTCCAGGCGCCGGCGCTGCGGCTCATGCCGCGGCTCGCGGGCACGCTCGAGCTCGGCGAGCGCTCCGGCGCGCTCGCGGGCATCGTCTCGGGCTCCGGTCCCACGGTCGCGTTCCTGTGCGACGGGCTCGAATCGGCCATCGAGCTGCAGGTCTCCCTCTCGGCGGCGCAGCTCATGGCGGTCAAGGTGACCGGCCCCGTGCCCGGCGCCCGCCTCATCGACTGAGCCCGCCGCATCCGCCCGCCCGCCGGCGATCGAGTGGCGCCTCGCGCGCTCGAGTGGCGCCGTGCGCGCTCGAGTGGCGCCTCCGGCGATCGAGTGGCGCCTCCGGCGATCGAGTGGCGCGTCCGGCGATCGAGTGGCGCGTCCGGCGATCGAGTGGCGCCCCCGCGCTCGAGTGGCGCGTCCGGTGCTCGAGTGGCGTGCGAACGGGTGGCGGCTTGAGCCGGGCGTCCTCCCGGACGGCTGACCGCGTCCTGGCATCATCGCGGAGACGGGAGCCGCAGCGTGCCGAGAAGCGCCGTGAGCCGCCACTCGATCGCGCGGGCCGCCACTCGAACGTGCGGGGCGCCACTCGGTGGCGTAACCCGCCACTCGATCGCGCGGGGCGCCACTCGAACGTGCGGGGCGCCGCTCGGGCGGGCGGGGCGCCAGTGGAGGGGTGGGGCTCCACCAGGCGCGCGGGCCGGCGGAGGCGGCGGGGGAGCGGCGGGTGCGGGATGATGGAGGCGATATGGCACACCTCCTGGGCGCCGAGCGCGTCGGCGTCGCGTTCCCCACTCGCACCGTGTTCGAGTCGATCTCG
>JAPSIA010000068.1:0-2975 GCA_031179215.1 Agrococcus sp. | reverse complement strand
GCGCGGGCCGGCGGAGGCGGCGGGGGAGCGGCGGGTGCGGGATGATGGAGGCGATATGGCACACCTCCTGGGCGCCGAGCGCGTCGGCGTCGCGTTCCCCACTCGCACCGTGTTCGAGTCGATCTCGCTCGGGCTCGAGGACGGCGACCGCATCGGCATCGTCGGCCGCAACGGCGACGGCAAGTCGACCCTCCTGCGCGTGCTCGCGGGCAGGCTCGAGCCCACGAGCGGCCGCGTCACGCGCCGCGGCGGCCTGCAGGTGGGCGTGCTCGACCAGCAGGACACGCTCGACGGCGACGCGAGCATCGGCGAGGCGATCGTCGGCGACCGGCCCGAGCACGAGTGGGCGGGCGACGCGCGCATCCGGGACATCCTCGCCGGGCTCGTCGGCGACCTCGACTGGCACGCCCGCGTCGGCGACCTCTCCGGCGGCCAGCGCCGCCGCGTCGCCCTCGCGAGGCTCCTCGCGGGCGACTGGGACGTGCTCTTCCTCGACGAGCCCACCAACCACCTCGACGTGCAGGGCATCGCGTGGCTCGCCGACCACCTCAACGCGCGCTACGCGACCGGCCGCGGCGCGTTCGTCGCCGTCACCCACGACCGATGGTTCCTGGATGCGGTGTGCACGGGCACGTGGGAGGTGCACGACGGGGTCGTGGAGCCCTTCGAGGGCGGCTACGCCGCGTACATCCTGCAGCGCGTCGAGCGCGACCGGATGGCCGCCGCGAGCGAGGCGAAGCGCCAGAACCTCATGAAGAAGGAGCTCGCGTGGCTGCGCCGCGGCGCGCCGGCGCGCACCGCGAAGCCCAAGTTCCGCATCGACGCCGCCAACCAGCTCATCGAGGACGAGCCGCCCGCGCGCGACCCCATCCAGCTCGCCCAGCTCGCCGCGACGCGCCTGGGCAAGGACGTCGTCGACATCGTCGATGCGAGCGTCGAGCTCGGCGGTCGCGAGATCCTGCGCGACGTCACTTGGCGGATCGCGCCCGGCGAGCGCGCGGGCATCCTCGGTCGCAACGGCGCCGGGAAGTCGACCCTGCTCGCCCTCGTCGCCGGCCGCCTCCGCCCGAGCTCCGGCCGGGTGAAGACCGGCAAGACCGTGAAGATCGCCGAGCTCACGCAGGAGCTCGCCGAGCTCGCCGAGCACGAGGACGAGCCCGTGCGCGTCGTCGTCAGCCGCTTGAAGTCGAGCTACGAGACCGGCGGCAAGGAGCTCACGCCCGGCCAGCTGCTCGAGCGGCTCGGCTTCCGCTCGAGCGAGCTCTCCACGCTCGTCAAGGACCTCTCCGGCGGGCAGCGCCGCCGGCTGCAGCTGCTGCTCATCCTGCTCGACGAGCCCAACGTGCTCATCCTCGACGAGCCCACGAACGACCTCGACACCGACATGCTCGCCGCGATGGAGGACGTGCTCGACTCGTGGGCAGGCTGCCTCATCGTCGTCAGCCACGACCGCTACCTGCTCGAGCGCGTCACCGACCACCAGTTCGCGGTCATCGACGGCACGCTGCGGCACGTGCCCGGCGGCGTGGATGCGTACCTGCAGCTCGTGGGGAAGGGTTCGTTGGGTGCCGCCCGCGCGAGCGCCGCGGCCCCCGGTGCGAGCGACGGCGAGGGCGAGGGAGCCGCGGGCGCGCCCGCGCTCTCGGGCGCCGAGCGCCGCGCGCTCGAGAAGGAGGCGGCGAGCCTCGACCGGCGGCTCGAGAAGGCGACGGCGGAGCGGGAGTCGGTGCTGCGGCGATTCGAGACGGTCGACCACGCCGACTTCGACGCGCTCAGCGCCCTGCAGGCCGAGCTCGCCGACGTCGACGAGCGCATCGGCGCGCTCGAGGAGGCGTGGCTCGAGGCGCACGAGGGCCTCGAGGCCTAGCCGCGCTCGCGCGAGGCGCCGATCCCGCCCCTCGACACGCGCAGCCTCCGCCGCTGCGCGCCGGGAGCGCCCGGCGCCGCGGGGCGGATACAGTGGCGAGAGCCGCGCCGGCGCGCCGACCGCGGCGACCGCACCCCGCTCGAGAGGAGGGCCCATGTCGCAGCAGACGATACTCGTCGTCGATGACGACCCGGCGCTCGCCGAGATGATCGGCATCGTGCTCGCGGGGGAGGGCTACGCGCTCGAGTACTGCGCCGACGGCGGCGAGGCGCTCGACCGCTTCCACGCGGTGCGGCCGGACCTCGTGCTGCTCGACCTCATGCTGCCCGGCAAGGACGGCATCGAGATCTGCACGGAGATCCGCGCCGAGTCGGGCGTGCCGATCATCATGCTGACCGCGAAGGGCGATCCGACCGACATCGTGCTCGGCCTCGAGTCCGGCGCCGACGACTACGTCGTCAAGCCCTTCAACCCCAAGGAGCTCGTCGCGCGCGTGCGCACGCGCCTGCGCCCGCAGCGGGCGGCCGACTCGGGCATCCTGCGCGTCGCCGACCTCGAGATCGACGTCGAGGGGCACCAGGTCTCGCGCGCCGGTGCGCCCATCCCGCTCACGCCGCTCGAGTTCGAGCTGCTCGTGACGCTCGCCTCCAAGCCCAACCAGGTCTTCTCCCGCGAGATGCTCCTCGAGCAGGTGTGGGGCTACCACTACAAGGCAGACACGCGGCTCGTGAACGTGCACGTGCAGCGGCTGCGCTCCAAGGTCGAGCGCGACGTCGACAACCCCGTCGTCGTGACGACCGTGCGCGGCGTCGGCTACCGCGCCGGCGCACCCTCGAGCTGAGCCCGGCATGGCCGCACGACGCCGCTCGGCCTGGGAGCGCGCGACCGGCGTGTTCCGCCGCTCGCTGCAGGCGCGCGTCGTCGCGGCGAGCATGGTGCTCTCGACCCTCGCGCTCGTGGGGGTGCTCGGCTACATGTCGGCCTCCGTCGGCCAGAACCTCTTCGAGACGCGCCGTGACGACGCGCTCGTCGAGGCGGCGCAAGCTGCGGGCGAGATGCAGCAGATCTTCAACGAGGCCGTGACGCAGAACCTCACGAGCGGCGAGGT
>JAPSIA010000183.1 GCA_031179215.1 Agrococcus sp. | reverse complement strand
CTCGGCAAGGACGTACTATTGTTGACCGACGGCAGATTCTCAGGCGGCACAACCGGCCTGTGCATCGGCCACATCGCCCCTGAGGCGGTCGACTCCGGTCCGATCGCCTTCGTGCGCGACGGAGACCGCATCAAGGTCGACATCGCCGCTCGCTCGCTTGACCTGATCGTCGACGAGGCAGAGCTCGCCTCCCGGCGTGAGGGCTGGGAGCCGCTGCCCCCGCGCTACACGCGCGGCGTCCTCGCCAAGTACGCCAAGCTCGTGCAATCCGCCGCCACCGGCGCGGTCACGGGCTGACGCACGCCCCGGCCCGTCGCCGCGGGCCGATCGAGCCGCCCAGGAGAGCCATGACCATCACCCCACGGCCTGCGCCCCCGCGCAACGCCGAGCCGCTGATCCTGACGGGATCCGGCGCCGTCCTCCGCTCGCTCGAGCTGCTCGGCGTCGAGGACGTCTTCGGCATCCCCGGCGGCGCGATCATCCCCTTCTACGACGAGCTCATGCAGCAGTCGGCGATCCGCCACATCCTCGTGCGCCACGAGCAGGGCGGCGGGCACGCCGCCGAGGGCTACGCCGCCGCGACCGGCAGGGTCGGCGTGTGCCTCGCGACGTCGGGGCCCGGCGCGACGAACCTCGTCACCGCGATCGCCGACGCCTACATGGACTCCGTGCCCATGGTGGCGATCACCGGCCAGGTCTTCAGCCACCTGATCGGCACGGATGCGTTCCAGGAGGCCGACATCACGGGCATCGTGATGCCGATCACGAAGCACACCTTCCAGGTCACGCGCCCCGAGGACGTGCCGGCAGCGCTGCGCGCCGCCTTCCACATCGCCTCGACCGGCCGGCCGGGGCCCGTGCTCGTCGACATCACGAAGGACGCGCAGCAGGAGTCCGCGCCGTTCGTGTGGCCCGAGAAGCTCGACCTGCCCGGGTACCGCCCGGTGACGAAGGCGCACGGCAAGCAGATCACCGCCGCGGCGCAGCTGCTCGCCGAGTCGCAGCGCCCGCTGCTGTACGTCGGCGGCGGCGTCATCCGCGCCCACGCCTCCGCCGAGCTGCTCGACTTCGCCGAGTCGACCGGCGCGCCGGTCGTCACGACGCTCATGGCGCGCGGCGCCTTCCCCGACTCGCACCCGCAGCACCTCGGCATGCCCGGGATGCACGGCGCGGTGCCCGCGGTGCTCGCGTTCCAGGAGTGCGACCTCATCATCGCCCTCGGCGCCCGCTTCGACGACCGCGTCACGGGCAAGGTGAACGAGTTCGCGCCCGGCGCCAAGGTCATCCACGTCGACATCGACCCCGCGGAGATCTCGAAGATCCGCACCGCCGACGTGCCGATCGTCGGCGACGTGCGCGAGGTGCTCGCCGACCTGTCGCTCGCGTTCCAGGAGCTCGCGGCGAGCGAGCGCCCCGACCTCACCGACTGGTGGGAGCGGCTGCAGGGCCTGCAGGAGCGCTTCCCGCTCGGCTTCGCCGAGCCGAGCGACGGCAAGCTCGCGCCGCAGCACGTCATCCAGCGCATCGGCGAGCTCACGGGCCCCGAGGGCATCTTCGCCGCGGGCGTCGGCCAGCACCAGATGTGGGCGGCGCAGTTCATCCGCTACGAGCGGCCGAACTCGTGGCTCAACTCCGGCGGCGCGGGCACGATGGGCTACGCCGTGCCCGCTGCGATGGGCGCGAAGGTCGCCGAGCCCGAGCGGGTCGTGTGGGCGATCGACGGCGACGGCTGCTTCCAGATGACGAACCAGGAGCTCGCGACCTGCACGCTCAACGACATCCCGATCAAGGTCGCGATCATCAACAACTCCTCGCTCGGCATGGTGCGGCAGTGGCAGAACCTCTTCTACGAGGGCCGCTTCTCCTTCACCGACCTCGAGACCGGCGACGACGCGCGGATGATCCCCGACTTCGTCAAGCTCGGCGAGGCCTACGGCTGCCTCGCCATCCGCGTGACGAAGCCGGAGGAGGTCGACGCGGCCATCCGGCTCGCGCTCGAGACCAACGACCGGCCGGTCGTGATCGACTTCATCGTCTCGAAGGACTCGATGGTGTGGCCGATGGTGCCGCAGGGCGTGTCGAACTCCTTCGTGCAGTACGCGAAGGATCACAGCCCCGTGTGGGAGGAGGAGTGATGAGCACCCACGTCCTGTCGCTCCTCGTCGAGGACAAGCCGGGTCTGCTGACCCGCGTCGCCGCGCTCTTCGCCCGCCGCGGCTTCAACATCGACTCGCTCGCGGTCGGCCGCACCGAGGTGCCGGGCCTCAGCCGCATCACCGTCGTCGTCGACGTCGACCAGCTGCCCCTCGAGCAGGTCACGAAGCAGCTCAACAAGCTCGTCAACGTCGTGAAGATCGTCGAGCTCGAGCCCGGCCAGTCGGTGCAGCGCGAGCACATGCTCATCAAGGTGCGGGTCGACAACACGACGCGCTCGCAGATCCTCGAGGCCGCGACGCTCTTCCGCGCTCGCGTCGTCGACGTCACGACCGACGCGCTCGTCATCGAGGTGACGGGCGACTCGCCCAAGTGCCAGGCGCTGCTCCGGCTCCTCGAGCCCTACGGCATCAAGGAGATCGCGCAATCCGGACTGCTCGCGATCGGCCGCGGCGGCAAGTCCATCAGCGAGCGCGTGCTCAAGGCCGATCGCGCCTGAGCCCTTCGGTCGCGCGCGTCGCGCGCACCGCATCCAGACTCGAACACCACGAACAGGAGAACCCATGACTGAGGTCATCTACGACGACGGTGCCGACCTCGGCATCATCCAGGGCAAGAAGGTCGCCAT
>JAPSIA010000067.1 GCA_031179215.1 Agrococcus sp. | reverse complement strand
GGCGCGCGCCCCGCGACGCGCGCGACGGCCGCCGCAGCCTCGCTCGAGCGCCGCTCCCCCGACTCGACGGCCGCGAGCGCGACGCGCGCCGATGCGAGCGCGAGCGGCGTGTGGAGGTTCGCGTCCGCTCCGTTCGCCTCGAGCGCGTCGGAGGCCGCGACGAGCCGGTCGATGCCGCCGATCGCCCTGGCGGCGTCCAGCAGCGACTGCTGCTCGAGCGCCGCCGCAGCGCCGCGGAGGTCGCCGCCGGCGACGAGGGCGAAGACGATCGCGCGCTCGATCGGCAGCGAGGCGAGCGCGTGCGGGGAGAGCCCGCCGAGCAGCGCGCGCATGCGCTCGGCGATCGCGGCCTCGTCCTCCGGCGACGACTCCGCGAGCGTCTCGAGCACGCGGGTGATGAGCACCCAGCCGTCCGACTGCACGATCATCCGCGTGTACTCGGCGAGCAGCTCGGCGTCGCCGGTCTCCTGCACGAGCTCGAGGCAGCGGCACTCCTGCGTCAAGTAGCTGCGCAGCCCGCGCAGCTGCCCCGCCTGCGCGGTCATCGACGTGCCGCCGGGACGATCGCGGTAGAGGTAGACGCGATCGCGGACGACGTCGATCGAGCGCGCGCGGACGTAGGCGGTCACGACGGGCACGATGTCGTTCGAGCGCGGCACGTCCGGGAACACGATGCCGGCCTCGCGGAAGAAGCTCGCTCGGTACAGCTTGTTCCAGCACGCGCGGCCGCGGATGATCGACGGCTGCGACACGAGGTCGACCGCGGTGCGCTGCTCCTTGAACGCGCCCCACGCCCGCGTGGGGTCCCACGTCTTCGAGGCCGAGAACTTGAGGAACCGGCCGAGCACGAGGTCGCTGCCGCTGCGCTGCCCGGCCTCGGCGAGCGCGCGGTAGGCGCCCTCGGGCACGAGGTCGTCGCCGTCGGCGAACGCGAGGTAGGTGCCCCGCGCGAGCTCGACGCCGAGGTTGCGCGCGCTGCCGCCGCCCGCGACGGCGCCCGCGACGACGCGCACCCGGCGATCGCGGCGCGCGACCTCGCGCGCGAGCTCGACCGTGCCGTCGACCGATCGATCGTCGACGACGATCACCTCGAGGTCGTCGAGCTCCTGGGTGAGGATCGAGTGCAGGCACTCGTCGATCCAGGTCGCCACGTTCGCCGTCGGCACCACGACCGACACGAGCGGGCGCCGCCACAGCTCCGACGGGAAGCTCGCGCGGATCGCGTCGGCATCGAACCGCGCGGGCGCGAGCGGCTCGTTCGAGAGCGCCTCGGCGACGGATGCGGCGATGACGGGCCGATCGCGACCGGTCGCGAGCGCGTGGTCGTCGAGGTGCGCCCGCACCGTGCCCTCGTCGCGCACGAGGCGCGCGGGGAGCCCGAGCGCGTCCGCGAGCGCGAGGCCCTCGGCGGAGGAGACGACGAGCGACGCGCACGCGCGCAGCTGCTCGACCGCGCGCCGGGGATCGGGGTCGAGGCGCAGGAGCCGCGCGTCGCCCTCGAGCGACGCCGGATCCACGTCGGCGAGGACGCCGACCCCCGCGCCCTCCGAGACCCGCGCCTCGAGCACCGTCGGCAGGAGCAGCAGCGGGTCGCCGGTGACCGCGATCGACGCGTCGCCGCTCGCCTCCCGGATCGCGCGCGCGGCGAGCGGCCCGGCGGCACCGCGGTGGTCGACGCCGGCGGTCGCGACGAGCGGCTGCTCGAGCTCGTCGCCGAGGCCGCCGCCCCACACGACGTCGCCGGGCGCGGCGTGCGGCAGCGACCTGGCTCCCACGAGCAGCCGGCCTCGCGCCGCCGCGCCGTGCTCCGCGCCCTCGGGCACGAGCGCCGCGACGATCGCCGCGCGCAGCCCGGCAGCCGCGCGAGCGACCGCGGCGCGCACCGTGCCGGTATCATCGACAGGCACGCCAGCGAGGACTTCGACGCCGACGATCGATCCGCTGCTCGCTCTCGAGAGCGACTCGTCATCGGCATCCGTCATGATGCTCGAGTATATGGAGCGGGGCGCGCTCGGACATCGACCAAGGAACGATCATCACCGCCACGACCAGCGCACGCGCACCGCGCCGCGACATCCAGGGCCTGCGGATGCTCGCCGTCGTCAGCGTCATCGCGAACCACCTCGCCGGCTGGCCGGTCGGCGGGTTCGTCGGCGTCGACGTCTTCTTCGTCATCTCGGGCTTCCTCATCACGGGGCTCCTCGTCCGCGAGCACGAGCGCACGGGCCGCATCTCCTTCGCCGACTTCTACCGTCGGCGCGTCAAGCGCCTCATGCCCGCGGCGCTGCTTGTGCTCGCCGCCACGGTCACCGCGGCGGCGTTCCTGCTGCCGCAGCCGCGCGCGCTCTCGGCGACGATCGACGCCGCCTTCGCCGCGCTCTTCACCGTCAACTGGCGGCTCGCGGCGGTCGGCACCGACTACTTCGCCGCGGGTCAGGCGCCCTCGCCGCTGCAGCACTACTGGTCGCTGTCGGTCGAGGAGCAGTTCTACATCGTCTGGCCCATCGTCATGGTGCTCGTGCTGTGGCTCGCCGCGCGCCTCGGGCGCGACGGCGCGGGCCGGCGCCGCGTGCTGTTCGGCTCCGCGGCGCTCATCTCGATCGCGTCCTTCGCCTGGGCGATGCACGAGACCGCCACCGCGCCCGACATGGCGTACTTCTCGACCTTCGCCCGCGCGTGGGAGCTCGGCGTGGGCGCGATCCTCGCGATCGTCGTGCAGACGACGAGGCTCCGCATCCCCGCGCCCCTCGCGCCGTGGGCGGCCCTCGCGGGCACGGCGGGCATCGTGCTCAGCTGCTTCGTCGTGCTGCCGACCCCGGGCTTCCCCGCGCCGAGCGGCCTGCTGCCCGTGCTCTCGACTGCGCTCGTGATCTGGGCGGGCGTGGAGGGCGGCGCCGCGTACGAGCGCGTGAACGCCCTGCTCACCAATCGCGCGTCCCAGTTCCTCGGCGACATCTCGTACTCGCTGTACCTGTGGCACTTCCCCGTCATCATCTTCGGCCAGGCGCTGCTGCCGGCCGACTCGCCCGCGCTGCACGGCCTCGCCCTCGTCGTGACCCTGCTGCTGTCGTGGGCCTCCTACCGGTTCGTCGAGGATCCCGCTCGGCGCTCGACGTGGCTCACCTCGCGCTGGCGCTGGCGGCCGCGCGTCGTCGTCGGCTGGGCCGCCGCCGCCGCCGTGGTGCTCACGGGCGGCGTGGCCGTCACGAGCGAGCTCACGCGGCCCGCGGAGGCCGTCGCTCCCACGCACGTCGCGGCCGACGTCGACTGCTTCGGCGCCGCCTACCTCGCGAACGGCTGCTCGCCCGAGGACCTCACGGGCGAGGTCGCGCCCGCGATCGACGTCATGGCCGAGGACACCGGGGGCGCCTACGCCTGCTGGCGGGTCAAGGGCGGCGAGCTCGAGACGTGCACCTACGGCGCGCAGGGGGCGGATGCGACGCGGGTCGCGCTCGTCGGCGACAGCCACGCGGCCATGCTGATGCCGGGACTGCTCCCCCAGCTCGAGGCGCAGGGGTGGCGCATGGACACCTACCTCGGCTACGGCTGCCAGTGGCGCGACGGCGCCGCGGCGAGCGATTGCGCCGACGTCATGGCGCAGGTCGACGAGCGGCTCTCGAGCGGCGAGTACGACCTCATCATCACGAGCGCCGCCCGCTGGGCGTCGGACGACTCGAGCGCCGAGTCCTCCGCGGCTGCGTGGGGGCGCGCGCTCGACGCCGGCACGCGGGTCGTCGCGGTCGCCGACGTGCCCACGGTCTCCGAGGAGACGCTCGCGTGCATCCAGCGCGTGAGCGGCGACCCCGCCGACTGCGCGACGCCGCTCGCCGAGGCCTCCCAGCCCGCCGATCCGCTCGTGAGCGCTGCCGCGCTCGAGCCGCGCGCGGCGCTCGTCGAGGTCGCGGACCGCTACTGCGTCGGCGACGCGTGCCCGGGCGTCATCGGCGGCGTCATCGTCTACCGCGACGCCGTCAGCCACACGACCGGCACCTACATGCGCACGCTCGGCCCGGAGCTCGTCGACCGCATCCGGAGCGCCGCGGGCCTGTGAGCCCCGGTGGTATCGTCGAGGCCGTTGATTGCCCGGTTCGGGCCGGGCGAGTGGAGGAGCATGTCGGCGATCGCTGAACCTGCGCGAGCGCGCTCCCGCAGGATCACGCTCAACCTGCTGAAGAACCTCACGCTCCGCGAGATCCGCTCAGAGTACAAGCGCACGGCCCTCGGCCGCGTGTGGTCGCTCATCAACCCGCTCGCGCAGATCGCCATCTACGGCATCGTCTTCGGCCTCATCTTCCGTGCCGAGCCGGAGCCCGGCATCAACTCGGGCATCCACGTCTTCGCGCTCTGGCTCGGCGTCGGCATCGTGACGTGGGGCTTCATCAACGTCGGCATCCGCGACGCGATGCAGTCGTTCCTCGGCTACCAGGGGCTGCTGAAGAAGGTCGCGCTCCCCCGCTGGACGCTCCCGGCGTCGAAGGTGCTCGCCCGCGCCGCGACGTACCTCACCGAGGTCGCGGTCGTCGCGATCATCTGCGGCATCCTCGGTGGCTGGGAGATCCTGCTGCGCATCTGGATGCTCGTGCCGCTCATCGCGCTCACGATCGTGTTCATCTACGGCATCGGGCTCGTGCTCGCGGTCGGCATCGTCTACTTCCGCGACATCGAGCACTTCTGGGGCATCATCACCCAGGTCCTCTTCTACGCCTCCGGCGTCATGATCCCGCGCAACGTCGTCGAGACGGTGCAGGTCGAGACGCTCGACGCCGGCGGCTACACCTTCCTCGGCGGGCCCGTGCCGCTGCTCGCGGTGTTCGAGGCGAACCCGATCTACCAGTTCCTCACGGCGTACCGGCGCGTGCTCTACGACTTCGCGATCCCCGAGTGGCAGCTGCTGCTCTCGCTCACGCTCTGGGCGGTCGGCACGGCGGTCGTGGGACTGCTCGTCTACACCCGCTTCCAGGCGAAGATCGTGGAGGAGCTCTGATGAGCGGCAACGCCGTCGAGGTGCGGAACGTCTCGAAGACCTTCCGCGTCTACCACGACCGGAACCAGTCGATCAAGGCGACGGTCCTCAAGGGCGGGCGCGCGAAGTACGAGGAGTTCTGGGCGCTCCGCGACGTCTCGCTCGACGTGCCGCAGGGCGAGACCTTCGGCCTGCTCGGCCTCAACGGCTCCGGCAAGTCGACCCTGCTCAAGTGCATCGCGGGCATCCTGCAGCCGAACGCGGGCACGATCGTCTCCCGCGGCCGGATGGCGGCGATGCTCGAGGTGGGCTCGGGCTTCCACCCGGAGCTCACCGGCCGCGAGAACATCTACCTCAACGGCGCGATCCTCGGCATGAGCGACCGCGAGGTCGACCGCAAGCTCGAGTCGATCATCGACTTCGCCGGCGTCGAGCGCTTCATCGACCACCCGGTCAAGAACTACTCGAGCGGCATGTACGTGCGGCTCGGGTTCTCGGTCGCGATCCACACCGAGCCGGAGCTCATGCTCGTCGACGAGGTGCTCTCCGTCGGCGACAAGGACTTCCAGGCGAAGTGCCTGCAGAAGTTCGACGACCTCAAGGCCGACGGCAAGACCGTCGTCGTCGTCTCGCACTCGATGGGCACGATGCGCACCTTCTGCGATCGCGCGGCGTGGCTCGAGCACGGCGAGCTGCAGGCGATCGGCCGGGCGAGCGAGATCGTCGACCGCTACACGGGCAAGGGCGGCGAGGCCGTCGAGCTCGGCGACGGCATCAAGCGCTTCGGCACGGGCGAGATCCAGTTCACCGACATCGAGGTGCTGGGCGAGGACGGCGCGCCGCTCGACTCCGTCGACCCGACGCAGCCCGTGACCATCCGGCTCTCGTTCCTCGCGCACGAGCCGATCGAGCGCCCTGACTTCGCGATCTCGATCCGCGACGCGCAGCAGACCGCGGTGTTCAACATCACGGGGCACGACCGCGAGTGGCTGCCGGAGCGCATCCCCGCGGGGCACGGCTCCGTCGACATCCGCATCGCCTCGCTGCCGGTGCGCGCGGGCGGCTACCACATCGTCGCCGACGTGCGAGCGGAGGGCGCGGAGACGCCCGCCGACAAGGTGTGGGGCGCGAAGCGCTTCGACGTGCGGCACGGCGACCACCGCACGAGCGGCGGCACCCTCTACCTGCCGTCGGGCTTCGACGGGCTGCGCAGCGGCGACGCGACCGCGTCGGGCACGCTGCGGCTCATGCCGCGCTGAGCGCTCCCCGCCCGCGCTCCTGCACGTCGCGCACGAGCTGCAGCATCGCCTGCGACATCCGGTACGGGCTCCACGCCCGCGCGGCGTCGAACGCCGCCTGGCGCCCCTCGGCGTCGTCGATGGGCGCTGCCGCGAGCGCCTCGACGAGCGCCTCGACGGGGCGGCTGCGGTCGTAGACCCGCACCCAGCGCTCGTCGCCGTACTGGGCGACGACGTGCGGCTCGTCGGGCACGAGCACGGGTGCGCCGAACGTCTGGGCCAGCAGCATCGATCCCGAGTTGAGGATGTTGCGGTACGGCAGCGCGACGAGGTCGGCGGCGCCGAACCACCAGGGCGCCTGCCCATCGGGCACGTAGGCGAAGTGGCGCACGATGCGCACGTCGAGCGGCATCGCGGCGTCGAGCGCGGCGACCTCCTCGGGCCTCGCCTTGCCCGCGAGCAGCAGCACGATGCGGCCGCCGCGCCGTCGCTGCGCGGGGCTCACGGCGTGCAGGAGGTCGAGCACGCCCTTGTAGGGCCGCAGCTGCCCGAGGAAGAGCACCGCGAGCTCGTCGTCGGCGAGGCCGAAGCGACGTCGCGCGGTGGCGCGCTCGATCGGCGAGCCGTAGACGCCCTGGTAGCTCGAGTGCGGGATGCAGCGGGTGCGCTCCGCCGGCAGCGCGTAGTGCGGCGCGACGGCGTCGGCCGTGCCGGGATTGATGACGTGCACCGCGTGCGCGAGCCGCGCGAGCGCCTCGTGGAGCTCGAGCTCGAGCTCGCGGTGGATCACGTCGTGCGGCAGGGCGTTGTGCACGGTCCAGATGATCTTGAGCCCCGCGGCGACGCCCTCCTCGAGGGCTCCGACGAAGCGGTCGACGCGCGCCCGCGCCTCGAGCGGATCGGGCGTCTCCTGGCAGATCGGCGACGTCCAGTTCATGTGCAGGATCGTGTCGCCCGGATCCTCGGCGATCGACGCGAGCGCGTCCTCGAGCGTCTTGACGCGGTCGAGCCAGTAGCCGGCGGCGCCCGTCGCCAGGTGCAGGAGGTTCAGGTAGGGGTTGTCCTGCCACGCCGGGAAGATGACGATGCGGGTGGGCACGTCGCCGCTCATCGGCGCACCCTCCGGGCGACGCCCCGGAGCGCGAGCCGCACGTGCCGCGGCCGCACCTCCTTCGCGATCGTCGCGAGGTCGTGCGCACGCACGCTCCTGGCCGCGCGCAGGCTCGAGCGCACGTCGCCGCGCGCCGCGGCGGCCGCGACGTCGCGCAGCTTGCGGGCGCTCGTGCCGAGCGAGCCGGCCGCGATCGCGTGCGCCGCCGCGACGCGGATGGCCTCGGCGGATGCGTCCTCGGGCAGCGCGACGAGGTCGCGCACGTGCCGCGTGAGCGCGGCGGGCGAGACCCCCGCGCTCACGACGTCGACGAGCAGGCCGTGCAGCCGGATCGTCTCGTCGTCGGGGGTCGTGGGATCGGCCATCGGCGTGATGAGCTCCGCCTGCAGCACGATCGCGAGCGCTCGGTGCGCGTCGCGGTCGGCGAGCACCGCCGCGGCGATCTGCACGTCGAGGTCTCGAGCCGCGAAGGCCTCGATCGTGCCCTCGTGCGACGCGACGATCGCGCGGGCGAGGCCCCACGAGCGGCGCGCGATCAGGCCGTAGACGAGCCGGCGGATGGGGTCGAGCGCGGCGAACGACGCCCGCGGCGCGGCCGCGACGAGCTCGACGAGCAGGTCGCGGGCCTCGTCGAACTCCGGCGAGTCGTCGAGCACCGCGGCGGTGCCGTGCGCCCAGATGTCGAACTCGAGGATGCCGGCGTAGTAGCGCTCGGTGAGGTCGCGGTCCCGGAGGCGCTGCACGGCCTCGCGGCACGCGATCTCCTGCAGGAAGTGGTCGCGGAGCGGACCGGGCTGCTGCTTCGAGGAGGTCATCGACGTCGACCCGATGCGCCGCCGGTAGGCGTACACCGGCTGCGGCACGACGTCGAACGCGAACGCGCAGTAGGCGTGCGTCATCGCCTGGATGTCGTTCGAGCGCCGCGAGTCGGCGAACTGCAGCTTCGCCGAGTGCCAGCTCGCGCGGCGGATGATGCGGTTCCAGCACACGCGGTCGCGCAGGAAGCGCGGCTCGTCGGCGATCGTGATGCCCGTGCGCGCCTCGCCGTAGACGGGCAGGCTCTGATCGCGGGTCGTGAGCCGCTGCGGCTCCATGACGAGGTGGTTGCCGACGACCATCTCTGCGCCCGTGCTCCGCGCCTGGTCGACGAGGATGCGGTACGCGTCGGCCGGGATGATGTCGTCGCCGTCGGCGAACGCGAGGTACTCGCCGCGCGCCTGGGCGATCGCGAGGTTCCGCGCCCGCGCGGCGCCCGCGCCCTCGCCGCGCAGGATGCGGAAGCGCGGGTCGCCGTCGATCGCCGCCTGTGCGCGCTCGACCGTATCGTCGCTCGAGCCGTCGTCGACGAGCAGCGCCTCGAAGTCCTGCAGGGTCTGCCTGCGCAGCGAATCGACGGTCTGCGAGACCCACTCGCCGACGTCGCGCATGGGCACGACGACGGTGACCGCCGGCGCGCCGACGGACGGGGTGCTGGCTCCGGCCGCTCGCGATGCTTCGCGGGCTCGACTCACGCACTGCTCCCTAGACTTGGCGTGCATCCCGACGAACAGGAGCACATGTTGACCTCGCCGTCCGACTTCCGGAACGACCAGTCGCTGGTGTCGATCATCGTACCCGTGTACGGCACGGAGGCGGTGCTGCCGGAGCTGCTCGACTCGTTCCTGGCGCAGTCGTGGACCTCGTGGGAGGCCGTGCTCGTCATCGACGGATCGCCCGACGACGCGGCGGGCGTCGCGCGCCGCTACGCCGAGCGCGACTCGAGGTTCCGGGTGCTCGAGGTCGACAACGGCGGCATCGGCCGGGCGCGCAACCTCGGCCTCGACGAGGCCCGCGGGGACCTCATCGCCTTCTGCGACTCCGACGACGTGCTCGAGCCGCACGCGCTGCAGGTGCTGACGGCCGCGCTGCAGTCCTCCGACGCCGACATGGCGACCGCGATCGGGGTCGACTTCTTCTCGGGCGCGCGCCGGCACCGCAACCGGTACTGGACGATGCAGGGCCCGCAGTTCTCGCGCGGCTGGGCGACCTACGAGGTCGCGCAGCTGCCGACGCTGCTCGAGGACCACGTCGTCTGGGCGAAGCTGTTCCGCCGCGAGCTGCTCGACCGCATCGACCTGCGCTTCCCCGAGGGCGTCCAGTGCGAGGACATCCACCCGATGCTGCAGCTGCAGCTCGCCGCGAACCGGATCGCCGTCGCACCGGTCGAGATCTACCTGCACCGCAGGCACGAGGGCACGGTGAGCGCGGACTACCTGCGCCCCAGCACGCTCGGCGACTGGCTCCAGCAGGCGGCGGCGACGATCGACGAGGTGGAGGCGCACGGCGATCGCACCGCGGTCGTGCACTACGTCGGCGTGCACACGCTCGGCCAGTGGTGGACGCGCGCGGAGCTCGTGCCGCTCATCGAGGACCGCTCGCTCGTGGAGGGCATCGAGCGGCTCGCCGCGCGCATGGTGGAGGCGCTCGGCGACGACATCGACGAGCTCGACCCGGTGCGCGCGACGGCGCTGCGCTTCTTCGCGCTGCGCGGCGCGAGCCGGCGCTGGGCCGAGCTCCCCGCCGCGCTCGCCCGGCTCGGCGCCTCGACGAGGCGCTCGTGGGACGCGAAGTCGGCCGACGTCGTCGTGAGCCCCCTCGTGGCGCCCTCGCCGCGCACCGCGCCCGTCGTCGCCGAGGCCGCGCTCGAGGCCGCTGCGCTCCTCGAGCTCGACGACGCCCTCGAGGCCCGGCTCGCGGCCGAGCTGCTCGTCGCCCGCGTGCTCGTGCCCATCGCGCACGGCCACGTCGACGGCGAGCACGCCGCGGACCTGCTCGAGCGCGCGCGGCGCGCCCTGCAGGAGCTGCCGGTCGAGGCGCTGCGGGCGATCGCGCCGCCGAGCGCCCCGCTGCACCGGGCGCAGGGCGAGACGGCAGCACGGGCATGGGCGGCGCTCGACGCGCTGCCGGTGCGCAGCGCCCGGCTCACGCTCGCGCGCGTCGAGGGCGACGCCCTCGTGCTGCGCGGCGAGGTCGAGCTCTCGAACCCCCTGCACGTCGCCGACCGGCTCTCGATCGTGCTGCGCTCGACCGACGGCCGATACCAGCGCGTCGCCCCCGCGTGGGCGCGGGCCACCGAGGGCACGGCGACGAGCTGGAGCGCCCGCGTCGAGCTCGCGACCTCGGCCTCCGACCGCACGCTCGCCGTGACGCTCCGCCGGGAGCGGCGCGGGCGCGGCCCGCTCGAGCTGCCGATCGTCGCTCGCTCGGCTCCGGATGCGCTGCGGGGGCGGGGCGAGACCGCCCTGCGCGTCGAGTTCGCGTCGGCCTCGCCGCTCGCGCTGCGCGTCGAGCGCCGTCGGAGCGGCACCGCCCCGGCGCCCGCGGCCGCGCCCCGCGCCGGACGGATGTACGCGTTCCCCAACTGGATGTCGAACCCCTACGTCGCGATGCTCCACACGGGCGTGCGGGCACGCGGCACGCGCATCGACGGCACCGTCGACCCCCGAGCGCTCGTCGCCGAGCTGCGCTCGGGCAGCACCGACGTGCTGCACCTGCAGTGGACGAGCCCGCTCACCGAGAAGGCTCGCGACGAGCAGCACGCCGAGGAGATCATCCGCGACGTGCTCAACGCGCTCGCCCACGCTCGAGCGGCGGGCCGGCCCATCCTCTGGACGGTGCACAACGTGCTGCCGCACGACACGCGCTTCCGCGAGGCCGCCATCCGCCTCCACCAGGGCCTCGCCGACGTCGCCCACCTCATCCACGTGCTGGGCTCGACGACGCAGGAGGCGATCGGCGACCTGTACCGGCTGCCGCCGGAGAAGCTGCGCGTGCTGCCGCACTCGTCGTACGCCGGCATCTACGGCGCGCGCGTGCCCCGCGAGCGGGCGCGCGCGACGATCGGTTCGCTCGAGGACTCGACCCAGGCGCTGTTCTTCGGCCAGATGCGCCCCTACAAGGGCCTCGAGCACCTCTTCGGCGCCGCGCTCGACCTGCAGGCCGACAGCCCGGTCGAGCTGCTGCTCGCCGGCAACCCGACGCCCGCGGTGCGCGCGGAGATCGAGCGGCTCGACGAGACCGACGTGCGCGTGACGAGCGCGCTGCGGTTCATCGAGGACGACGAGGTCGCCGACTGGTTCTCGGCGGCCGATGTCGCGGTGCTCCCCTACCGCCACATCCTGAACTCCGGGTCGATGCACCTCGCGGCGACGTACGGCCTGCCCGTCATCCTCCCCGACGAGCACACCATCACCGCCGACTACGGCGACCAGCCGTGGATCCGCTTCTTCGACCCGGCCGACCCGCAGTCGTCGATCGCGGCGCTGCTGCGCGACGGCTGGTACCGCGACGCGGGCGTGCGGGCCGCGGCGCTCGAGTACGCGCAGGAGCGCTCGCCGTACGCGATGGCCGCCGG
>JAPSIA010000182.1 GCA_031179215.1 Agrococcus sp. | reverse complement strand
CCGCCCGCGACGCCCTCGCGCTTGGCCTGCTTGTTGGGCGGCGTCGCGTGCAGCCGGCCCTTCGCGCCCTCGGGGATGCCGAGGTCGCTGTAGAGGTGCGGGCTCGACGAGTAGGTCTCGACCGGCTCGGGCTTGTTGAACTCGAGCGCGCGGTCGATGAGCGCCCACTTGTGCAGGTCGTCCCAGTCGACGAAGGTGACGGCGATGCCCGTGCGGCCCGCGCGGCCCGTGCGGCCGACGCGGTGCAGGTAGGCCTTCTCGTCCTCGGGGATCGTGTGGTTGATGACGTGCGTCACGTCGTCGACGTCGATGCCGCGCGCGGCGACGTCGGTCGCGATGAGCACGTCCTTCTTCCCGGCCTTGAACTGCGCCATGGCGCGCTCGCGCGCCTCCTGGCTCATGTCGCCGTGCACGGCGGCGGCCGCGAACCCGCGATCGATGAGCTCCTCGCACAAGCGCGACGCCGCGCGCTTGGTGCGCGTGAAGACGACGGTCTTGCCGCGGCCCTCGGCCTGCAGGATGCGCGAGACGACCTCGTCCTTGTCGAGCGCGTGCGCGCGGTAGACGATGTGGCGGATGTTCGCCTGCGCGATGGTCTCGTCGACCTCGGTCGCGCGGATGTGGAGGGGCCGCGACATGAAGCGGCGCGCGAGCGCGACGATCGCGCCGGGCATCGTGGCCGAGAACAGCATCGTGTGCCGCACCGCGGGCACCTTCGAGAAGAGCTTCTCGACATCGGGCAGGAAGCCGAGGTCGAGCATGCGGTCGGCCTCGTCGAGCACCATCTCCTTGACGTTGCCGAGGTCGAGGATGCGCTGCTGCACGAGGTCGAGGAGGCGCCCGGGGGTGCCGACCACGATCTGCGCGCCGGCCTTGAGCTGGTCGATCTGGCCCTCGTAGGCCTTGCCGCCGTAGATGGAGACGACGGTCGTCGGGCGGTTGGAGGTGATGAGCTCCATGTCCTCCGTCACCTGCACGGCGAGCTCGCGCGTCGGGACGACGATGAGCGCCTGCACGCCCGGTTCGGGGGTCGCGCCGAGGCGCTGCGCGAGCGGCAGGCCGAACGCGAAGGTCTTGCCGGTGCCGGTCTTGGCCTGGCCGATGATGTCCTGGCCGGTCAGCGCGAGCGGGATCGTCTGCTGCTGGATCGGGAAGGGCTCGAGGATGCCGCGGTCGGCGAGCGCCTGGACCATGTCGGCGTCGATGGAGAGGTCTTGGAAAGTCAAGGGAGGGTTCCGCCTGTTCGTATGCTCCGACGATCCTACCGGCGGCATGCGTCGGGCGGCTCCGCGCCGCCCCTAGACTCCTGGACGTGGTGAAGTGGTTCGACCGGACGCCGCGCGACGTGACGCGCCAGCTCCTGCGGCAGCACCGGGTGCCGGTCGTCGGCGACCGCGTGCTGCTGTCGGATGTGCGCCCGGCGCTCGTGCCCTTCGTCGGTCACGCGCTCGGGCTCGAGCTCGAGCTCGTCGCGAAGGCCGGCCGCGTGCTCGAGCAGGCCCCGTCGCTCGAGGCGCGCGCCGCGCTCGCCGACGTCGTGCGCATCCACGCGAGCCGCGCGGGCGCCTTCGCGCGCATCCTCGAGAGCGAGGGCGTGGAGGCGGACGCGGCGATCGAGCCCTTCGCCGACTCGATCCGCGGCTTCTCGCGCGCGATCGAGGGCGCCGACTGGTACGAGCAGCTGCTCGCGCTCCACGTCGTCTCCGGCCTGCTCGAGGACTTCTTCGTCGCGATCGTGCCCGGCCTGCCCGAGGACGACCGCGACGCGATGCTGCGCGCGCTGCGCGGCGAGAGCACGCACCCGCAGCTCGTGCGGCTGCTGCGGCTCGCGATCGAGGCCACGCCCCGGCTCTCGGACCGGCTCGCCGTGTGGGGCCGTCGGCTCGTCGGCGATGCGCTGCTGCAGATGTACCTCGCGGTCAACGGGCCGGATCAGACCGGTCGCGCGAAGCCGAGCCAGCAGCGGCTCGAGCCGGCGTTCAACGACATCGTCGCCTCGCACACGCGCCGCATGGACGAGCTCGGCCTCACGGCCTGAGCTGGCGGGGAGCCCGTCGCTCGGTCAGGCCTTCTTGGCCTGGAGCTGCGCGAGGAAGGCGGCGTCGGCGCGGGCGCGCCTGCGCGGCAGGGTGCGCGGGAGCACGACCGCGACGGCGAGCGCGGCGGCGAGGCTGCCGAGCCACAGCCAGCCGTTGTCGGCGCCAGCGCCGAGCAGCGCGCCGATCGTCCACACGAGGCCCGCGGCCGCGGCAGCCGCGAGCGGGTTGAGGAACAGGCCCACCCACTCGCGCCCCGGCAGGGTGTAGCGCGCCACGAGACCGATCGCCGCGCCCATCACCATGGGCACGAGCACGAGGATCGGCAGCATCAGGCGACGAAGCCGATCTTGCGCGTCGACTCGCTGCCGATCTCGACGTAGGCGATGCCGGTGCTCGGCACGATGTAGCGGCGCCCCTTCGCGTCGTCGAGCGCGAGGTGGCCCGACCCGAGGGCGGCGAGCACGGCCTCCTCGACCTCCTTCGCGCTCTGCGCCGAGTCGAACGCGATCTCGCGAGCGGAGTCCTTGATGCCGATGCGGATGTCCATGGTCCCGAGGATAGGCGATGCGCCGCGGCCGGACGCCCATGTCCGCTCCCGGCGATCGCACGGGCCTCGAGCGGCGCGCGCGACCGCGAGCAGCGGATAGCATGGGTGATGGGCGGCAGAACGCGCCGTAATGGAACGTCACATTCCGAAGGCGCGCGCCGCACCGTCCCTAGCATCGGGGCACGGCCGTCAGCGCCGCCCCATCCACCACGCAGCCAGGAGC
>JAPSIA010000181.1 GCA_031179215.1 Agrococcus sp. | reverse complement strand
GCGTCGCCCATGTCGGGGCTGATGAGGCCGAACAGGTTGCCGTCCGGGTCGCGCAGGTAGCCCAGGCGTCCGACGCCCGGGACGTCCTCGAGCTCCATCTGCGCGGTCGCGCCGAGCTCGAGCGCCTTCGCGAACAGCTCGTCGACGCGGTCGGTGCCGATCACGAGGTTGGCGCCCCCGACGGGCGTGCTCTCGATCGGCGCGCTGCCGTCGCGGCGCGTCAGCCCGCCGTTGATGCCCCAACCGGGCGCATCCATCTGCACCGAGCCCTCGCCGGTCTCGATGGTCCAGTAGTCCATGCCCTCGACAGGCATGAACTCCCATCCGAACAGCCCGGAGTAGAAGTCGATGAGCTGCTGCGGCTCGCTCGCGTGGATCTCGAAGTGGACGACGAGGCTCATGCCTGGCTCCTTCGGTCGTGGTCGCGCCGCGGCCTCCGTGCCGCGCCATCGAAGGCGACGCTACGCGGCAGCGCGAGACGGCGCCAGGGCTCGATGGGCGCCGAGCGCTCGACGCGACGTCGCGCCGGGGCGGAGCGGAGCGGGCACTGGACACGCAGAGGATCCGGCGTAGGGTCGTGGGGTGGCTGAAACCATCCTCCTCGGGCACGCCCCCAGGCCCACCTCCGGCGCCCAGCTGGAGAAGCGCATCCGCACCCTCGTGGTGGCGGCTGAGCCTGCGGGCATCGCCTGCACGTCCGTCATCGACGCGGAGCTCGACGGGCCCGACGTGCAGCACCTGCACCTCGACCTGACCGGCTTCCACCTCGCCGGCGAGCACGACCGCGACCGCGCCCGGCTCGAGCCGCAGGGCGCCACCGTCTCGAGCGAGGACGCCGTGCTGCGCGAGCTGCGGGTGCGGGCCGACCCCATGCACGTCTCGGGCGCCGCGGTGCGGCTCGACGCGCAGCTCACCGGCGTGCCCTTCCGCTGGCTCGAGACCGACAACGGCGAGCTCGGCGTCGAGCTCGCCCAGCCCGACGAGGACCGGCCGCTGCACGGCCACGTGCGCGTCGCGGTGCCCAAGGCCCAGCTCGGCGAGGCGGTGCTCGGGCTCGCCGAGTCGGCGCTGCTCGAGCGCGGCATCACGGTCTCGAGGTTCGACCTCGACGTCGAGCAGACGGGCCCCCGACAGCTGCGCGTCGTGCTGCACGCGAAGGTGCGCAAGGGGTTCCTCGGGGCGCAGGTGACGGGCTCGGCGACCGCGTCGATCGACGACGCCATGGGCGTGACGCTCTCCGGCATCGAGCTCGAGAGCGGCAACCCGCTCGTCGCGGCGCTCCTGGGGGCCGTGCGCGGCAAGATCGAGCGCTTCGAGGGCCGGCGCGTGGACCTCGCCTCCGAGCTGCCCCCGGGCATCCGCGTCGCCGACGTGCAGGTCGAGGTCGGCGACGACGTGATGATCGAGGCGCGCCTGCTCTGAGGAGCAGGCGCCGCCCCGAGGCCCGGCACCGCAGCTGGCGCCGGACCCCGGCGCTCGCTCGAGGTGCGGCTCAGACGCCCACGAGCGAGCCGCGCTCCGCACGCGCGCTCGGCGCGAAGCTGAGGCCTGCGCGGTCGAGCCGGCGGGCCGACTCGTCGGCGTCGATCCAGTCGAGCGGCGCGAACTCCCCGAGCGGCACGACCGAGTGCAGCACGGTCGAGGGGTAGACGTGCACGAGGTTGAAGGCGCGCGCGCCGTCGCGCCCGCGCGTGCCGCCCACCGGCACGTTGAGGTCCTGCGTGTAGCACGTGGCGGAGGCGACGGAGACCGGCACGCCCGCGAACATCGCGGTCGACGAGTAGTGGAGGTGGCCTGCGAGGATCGCGCGCACGTCGCTGCCGGCGATGACCTCGGCGAGGCTCGACTGGTCGCGCAGCTCCACGGTGGCGGCGAGGTCGAGCACGCTCGGCACGGGCGGGTGGTGCATCGCGAGGATCGTGCGGTGCGGGGCGGGCGTCGCGAGCTCGTCGCGCAGCCAGCGGCGCTGCTCGGCGCTCACCTCGCCGTGGTGGAACCCCGGCACGGTCGAGTCGAGCGTGATGACGCGCAGGCCGTCGAGGTCGACGACCGCGTCGACGGGCGCGTCGGACGCCGGCTCGTCGAGCAGGCCGGAGCGGAACGCGCGCCGCTCGTCGTGGTTGCCCATGACCCACACCACGCGGGCGCCGAGGGCGTGCGCGACCGGGTCGACGATCTCGCGCAGGCGACGGTACGCATCCGGCTCGCCGCGATCGGCGAGGTCGCCCGTGAAGACGATCGCGTCCGGTCGCGCGCCCGACGCCTCGAACTCGGCGAACAAGCGTCGCAGGTGCTGCTCGCTCGGCACGCGGTCGTAGAGCCGGCCGCCGCCCGCGAGCAGGTGGGTGTCGGAGATGTGGAGGAGGAAGTGGTCAGGCCGAGGGTGCTCGGCCGAGCGCGTCGTCACGGTTCGTCCCATCCAGTCTCGATGTCCCAATGCGTGAGCCAGTGCTGCGATGCACTGCTCGCACGCTAGCCCAGCACGCTCGCTCGAATGCGGCGTGAACGCGGCGTGTACGTGGGCTGAATGCAGGCGTGCCCCGTGCGCGGAGCGCGCCCGCGGCCGCCGGTTACGATGGCTGGGACGACCGCACCCAGCAGGCAGGAGCCGACACCGAGTGAGCGACCTTCGAGATCACGGCATCGACAGCCGACGCAGCGCCTTCGCCGCGACGCGACGAGAGCCCTCCGGCATCCGGGTCTCGAATGCGCCCGAGCCGGTGCTCGTGGCCTCCGGCGGCCGCTTCAGCCGCTTCGACCGCCCCGACATCGTCATGCGCAAGGGCCGCTACGCGCTCACGAACGGCCACATGACGCCGCA
>JAPSIA010000066.1 GCA_031179215.1 Agrococcus sp. | reverse complement strand
GGCGACCATGGTGAGGCCGAGCGCGCGACCGAGGCCGACGCCGCTCCCGTCGAGCGCCCCGCGAGGGCGCGCGGGCCGCTCGGGTGGATCGTGCTGCTGCTCGCCCTCGCCGCGACCGCCGGCTGGGTCGTGATCATCATCGCCAACCCCGTGCAGCAGCCGAGCCTCCTCGGCCTCGCGATGTACCAGCTGGGCGAGCTCCTCGCCCTCATCGCGCCGCTCGTGTGGTGGTTCGTCGTCGATCGCGTCGCGCCGCTCGAGCGCCGCGCGCCCTGGTGGATCGCCGGGCTCGTCGTGACGGCGCCCTGGCCGCTCGTCGCCGGAGCGATCGCATGACGGGCGAGCGAGACGAGGCCGGTGCGCCGCAGCGCGCGGCGCGCGAGCCCCGCGAGGAGCGCCCCGGCGACGCCTTGATCGTCGCGCTGCTGTTCGCGCTCGCGTTCGGCTACGACACCGTCGAGGCCGTCGCGAACCTGCAGCAGCTGCCGCTGCTCTACCTCGGCAGCGGCATCGCCGAGGCGACGCCGTGGTGGCTGCTCGTCGCCGGCATCGCGCTGCCCGCGCTGCTGTTCGCGGGCGCGCTGTGGGTGGGCCGCGGGATGCGGCTCGTGCCGAAGGCGGGCATGCTGCTCGTCGCGCTCGCCGTGAGCGCGCAGCTGAGCCTGCTCGCCGAGCAGCTCGCGCGGCAGATCGCCGTGACCGCCCTCGGCGGCTAGCGCCGACGCCGCCGCTCGAGCGCAGCGCCGATGCAGCCGCGCCGCGCCGCTTCAGATGACGGCGACGAGCAGCAGCAGGCCGAGCACGAGCTGCCCGATCGCGCGCGGCACGACGGGCACCGCGACGGCCCCGAAGCGCTTGGGGTCCCTCGCCGCCTCGACGTTCGCGGGGAAGACCGCGATCAGCAGCGCGATGAGCGCGAGGCCCGCCGCGAAGCGCACGCCCCACCACGGCGCGAGCAGCCCGAGCCCCCCGAGGATCTCGGCAGCGCCGGAGATCGCGACGAGTGTCGCGGCGCGCGAGCGGTCGGGGCCCGCGATGCCGGCGGGGATCATCGCCGCCATCGAGCGGCGCACGCGCGGCACGAAGTGCGCGGCACCCATGCCGATGAAGACGACGGCGAGGAGGATCCGCAGCACGAGCTGCACGATTGCGAAGGCGTCCATCACGGCCATTCTCCCGCACGCCGGCCGCGGCTCGATCCCGCCCGGTCCCGCGGGTCGCTCAGCGGGGTCGCTGCGCCCGGCGCTCTGCCGGCACGCTCGCGCGAGCGATCCGCCGTCCGACGGGCCCGCTCACGCCGATCGCGGCGGCAGCCCGAAGGGATCCGGAGCACCGTGCGGCGCGGGCGGCACGTCCGCCGGCGGCTGGAAGTCGCCGGGGTGGCGCGGGTGCCGGTGCGCGAGCTCGGCCGACTGCGGCGTCGCGCCCTCCTGCCCGCTCGGGATCGCCTCGACGACGACCGCGGTGCCGTAGGCGCAGATCTCGGTCCACTGCGTCGCGATCTCGCTCGCGTCGAACCGCATCCCGATGATCGCGTTGGCGCCGCGCCGCTGCGCCTCGTCGACCATGCGCCCCATGACCTGCATGCGCGCCTCGTAGAGCATCTGCGTGAACTCGGGGATCTCGCCGCCGCCCATCGAGCGCCAGCTCGCGACCCAGTTCGAGGCCGCGTCGCGGCTGCGCACCGTGAGGCCCATGACCTCGCCCTGCACGGCCAGGATGCGGAAGCCAGGGATGTCGTTCGTCGTGACGATGAGCATGCGAGCATCATCCCCCGTCGCGCCCCGAGACGCGCGGACGCGCCCGAGGCACGCGGTGCTCGGTAGGCTGGCACCCTGGCACGACGACGTGCTGCCTGCCACCACCCTGCGAGGAGTCCCGCATGTCCAAGCCCGTCGTCCTGATCGCCGAGGAGCTCTCGGCCGCGACCGTCGATGCTCTCGGGCCCGACTTCGAGGTGCGCCACGTCGACGGCACCGATCGCGCCGCGCTCTTCGAGGCGCTCGCCGACGCATCCGCCGTGCTCGTGCGCAGCGCGACGCGGATCGACGCCGAGGCGCTCAGCCACGCACCGCGCCTCAAGGTCGTCGCGCGCGCCGGGGTCGGCCTCGACAACGTCGAGATCCCCGCCGCGACGAAGGCGGGCGTCATGGTCGTCAACGCCCCGACCTCGAACATCGTCTCGGCCGCGGAGCTCGCGATCGCGCACCTGCTGGGCCTCGCGCGCCACATCCCCGCGGCGGATGCGTCGCTCAAGGCGGGGGAGTGGAAGCGCTCCGCGTTCACGGGCGTCGAGCTCTACGAGAAGACGGTCGGCATCGTGGGGCTCGGGCGCATCGGCGTGCTCGTCGCCGAGCGGCTCGCCGCCTTCGGCACGAAGCTCATCGCCTACGACCCCTTCGTGAGCCCCGCGCGCGCCGCGCAGCTCGGCGTCGAGCTGCGCTCGCTCGACGAGCTCATGGCCGAGAGCGACTTCATCACGATCCACATCCCGCGCACGCCGGAGACCGTGGGCCTCATCGGCGAGGAGCAGCTCGCGCTCGCGAAGCCGAGCCTGCGCATCGTCAACGCCTCGCGCGGCGGCATCATCGACGAGGCGGCGCTCGCCGCGGCGCTCCGCGCCGGCACGATCGCGGGCGCCGGGATCGACGTCTTCGTCTCGGAGCCGCCCAAGGACGACACGCTCACGAGCGCTCCCAACATCCAGGTCACGCCGCACCTCGGCGCCTCGACCGACGAGGCGCAGGAGAAGGCGGGCATCGCGGTCGCCAAGTCGGTGCGCCTCGCGCTCGCCGGCGACCTCGTGCCGGATGCCGTCAACGTCGCCGGCGGGGTCATCGACGAGTACGTGCGCCCCGGCATCCCGCTCGCCGAGCGGCTCGGGCAGTTCGCGGCGGGGCTCGCGGGCGGTCCGGTGGAGGCCGTCGACGTCGCGGTGCACGGCGAGCTCGCCGCCTACGACGTCAAGGTGCTGCGGCTCGCGGCGCTCAAGGGCTTCTTCTCGTCGATCGTGAGCGAGCAGGTGACGTTCGTGAACGCGCCCGTGCTCGCGGAGTCGCGCGGCGTGACGAGCGAGCTCACCGCCGACGAGCGCAGCGAGGAGTACCGCAACGTCGTCGAGATCATCGTCGCGTGCAGCGACGGCCGCCGCGTGACCGTCGAGGGCACGCTCACGGGGCCGAAGCAGATCGAGAAGATCGTCGGCGTCAACGGCCAGTCGGTCGAGGTGCCGATGGCGCAGCACTTCGTCGTGATGCAGTACGTCGACCGGCCGGGGGTCGTGGCCGCGTACGGCGCAGCGTTCGGCGAGGCCGGCATCAACATCGCCGGCATGCAGATCGCCCGCACCGAGGCGGGCGGCGAGGCGCTCTCGATCGTCACGATCGACCAGGCCGCGCCGGAGGAGCTCATCGAGCGGCTCGGAGCCGCGATCGACGCGACCGCGATCCGCCAGATCGAGATCCGGGAGCTCTAGCCGAGCAGCGCCTCGAGGCGGTCGATCACGCGCTCGACCGAGTCGGGCGGCAGCGAGCCCGTGCCGCCGAGGGCCGAGCGCAGGTAGATGCCGTCGCTCAGCCGCACGACCAGCAGCGCGAGGTCGCGGTCGCCGAGGCTCGCGCTGAGCGCGGCGAGGTAGTGCTCGTCGAGCCGGGTGAGGGCGTCCCGCGCCGCAGCGTGCTCGTCGTGCTGCCCGAGCTTCAGCAGGGCCACGATCGTGCGATCGATGGGCAGGTCGGCCTCGACCGACTCGCGGAGGAACACGCGCACCGCGTCGGGCATGCTCGACAGCCGCGCCTCCTCCGCCTCGCCGAAGCGGTCGAGCCGCTCGGCGAGGCCCGCGACGAGCGCCGCCTTCGAGCCGAAGTGGTACAGGAGGCCGCCCTTCGAGACGCCCGCGGCGTCGGCGGTCGCCGCGATCGTGCCCGCGCGCTCGCCGTGCTCGAGCACGAGGCGCTCGAAGGCGTCGAGGATGCGGTCCCTCGTGTCGTCGGCCTTGCCCATGGCGAGAGCATACCTTGGCAAGAAACCGTCCGGACGGTACAGTAGCGGCATGACGAACGAGCAGCGCTCGCCCCTGGCGAGTCCGACCGCCACCGATGCGCCCCGCGCGGGGGCGCGCGCGTGGGGCGGGCTCGCCGTGCTCATGCTGCCGGTGCTGCTCGTCTCCATCGACGTGACGGCGCTGAACTTCGCGCTCCCCGAGATCGCGACCTCGCTGCAGCCCAGCGCGTCGCAGCAGCTGTGGATCATCGACGCGTACTCCCTCGTGCTCGCGACGCTGCTCGTCGCGATGGGCAACCTCGGCGACCGCATCGGCCGTCGCAGGCTGCTGCTCATCGGCGCGACGGGGTTCGCCGTCTGCTCGGTGCTCGCCGCCTTCGCCCCTACGCCGGAGCTCCTCATCGCCGCGCGAGCCGCGATCGGCCTCTTCGGCGCGACGCTCATGCCCTCGACGCTCGCGCTCCTGCGCACGAGCTTCCACGACCGGCAGCAGCGGCGCCTCGCGGTCGCGATCTGGGCGACCGCGTTCTCCGTCGGCTCCGCCGCGGGCCCCGTCGTCGGAGGCGCGCTGCTCGCGCACTTCCACTGGGGGTCCATCTTCCTCATCGCCGTGCCGGTGCTGCTGCCGCTGCTCGTGCTCGCGCCCCTCCTCGTCGACGAGTCGCGCGACCCCGCGCCCGGGCCCATCGACCCCGTCGGGATCGCGCTGTCGATGCTCGCGCTCGGCGGGCTCGCCGCCGGCATCAAGGAGCTCGCCGTCAAGGGCCTCGACCCCCTCGGCGTCGCGCTCGTCCTGCTCGCCGCCCTCGCCGGCTGGCGCTTCGTCGCGCGCATGCGCCGGGTCGCCTCCCCGATGCTCGACGTCGGGCTGTTCCGAGTGCGGCAGTTCAGCGGCGCGCTCATCGTCAACCTGCTGAGCGTCGTCGCGCTCACGGGCTTCCTCTTCTTCGTGACGCAGCACCTGCAGCTCGTCGAGGGCATGCCGGTGCTCGACGCCGCGCTCGTGCTCGTGCCGGGCGTGGTCGTCATGATCGGCGCCGGGCTGCTCGTGGTGCGGGTCGTCCGCCGCGTCGACCCGGGCGTCGCGGTCGTGGTCGCGCTCGGCTCGTCGCTCGCCGCCTACGCCATGCTGGCGCTCCTGGGCGAGCACGTCACCGTGCCGGGCATCGCCGTGGCCTTCGCGCTCCTCGGCCTCGGCATCGGCGCCGCCGAGACCGTCTCGAACGACCTCATCCTCGCCGCCGTGCCGCCCGCGAAGGCCGGCGCCGCATCCGCCCTCTCCGAGACGGCCTACGAGTTCGGCGCCGTGCTCGGCACCACGGTGCTCGGCGGACTGCTCACGGCCGTGTACCGCGCGACCCTCGTCGTGCCGCACGGCACCGACGGGGCGCTCGCCGAGGCGGCGCGCGAGACGCTCGGCGGCGCGGTCGCCGTCGCGCGGGGTGCCGGCCCCGCTGGCGATCGGCTGCTCGAGGCCGCGCGCGTCGCGTTCGACCAGGGGGTGATCGCCACGAGCGCCTCGGGTGCGGCGCTCATGCTGCTCGCGATGCTCGTCGCGTGGCGCTCGCTGCGCGGCTCCAGCTGAGGCGGTGGCGCGCGTCGGCGGCCGCCGCTAGCGTCGCGAGCATGGCGAATCCCTCCGGCACCGGCGCTGCGCGCATCGTCCTCGTCCCCGGCTTCTGGCTCGGCGCGTGGGCCTGGGACGACGTGGCCGCGCGCTTGCGCGGCCTCGGCCACGACGTGCGGGCGCTCACGCTCCCCGGGCTCGAGCCCGACCATCCCGCGCGCGGCAGCGTGACGGTCGACGAGCAGGCCCGCGCGATCGAGGCCGCGCTCGCCGAGGACGGCCCGAGCGTCCTCGTCGCGCACAGCGGCGCCGCGATCCCCGCGACGGTCGCGATCGACCGCGACGTCGAGCGCATCGCGCGCTCCGTGTGGGTCGACACGGCGCCCGTCGTCGACGGCGCGGCGATGGATCCCTCGCTCGAGGGCGACGTGCTCACGCTCGAGAGCGCGTGGGACGACGAGCTCGAGCAGGGCTCCATGCGCGGCCTCTCCGCCCGGCAGCTCGACGAGTTCCGCGAGCGCGCGGTGCCGCAGCCCGCCGGCATCGCGCGCGAGGCGGTGCGCCTGCGCGACGAGCGGCGGCTCGACGTGCCAGCGACGATCATCTGCACGGCCTTCAGCGCAGCCGACTACCGCGCGTACGCCGAGCAGGGCGTGCCGTTCCTCGCGGGCGTGCTCGAGCATCGCGCGCTCACGATGGTCGACCTGCCGACGGGGCACTGGCCCATGTGGTCCGAGCCCGCCGCGCTCGCGGAGCGCATCGACGAGGCGGCACGCGGCACCGCGGCCTGACCCCGCTAGTCGACCGCGGGCAGCACGAACGAGACGCTCGCGCCGCCGGAGGGCGACGCATCGATGCCGATGCGACCGCCATGCGCCTCGACGATGCGGCGGCACGTCGACAGGCCGATCCCGAGCCCTTCGACGTCCGGGCGGCCCGCGCGCTCGAGCAGGTCGAAGACCCGCGCGCGCTCCTCGGCGGGCACGCCGGGGCCGTCGTCGTCCACCGAGATCCGCCACCCGCTGCTGATCGGCTCGGCGCGCACCGCGACCCTCGGCGACCGACCGGCCGCAGCTGAGAACTTGATCGCGTTCGAGAGCAGGTTCTGCATGAGGGCGACCAGCAGCGTCGCATCGCCCATCACGCGCGGGAGGGTGCCGACGTCGAGGATCGCACCGGTCGACGCGACCGCCGCGTCGAGGTCGTCGCGCGCCGCGGCCACGACGGCAGCGAGGTCGACCGGAGCGCGCCGGAGGGCACCGCCGATCCTGGCGTACTCGAGGAGGTCCTCCACCATGGCGCCCATGCGCTCGGCGGCCGCCTCCGCGCGCTCGAGCGCGAGGCTGGCCGTCGGCGCCGAGGCCATCTCGGGGCTGCTGGCCGCGAGCTCGAGGAAGCCCGCGAGCGCGGCGAGCGGATTGCGGAGGTCGTGGCTCACCTGGCCGGCGAAGAGGGCGAGCTGCTCGTTCGAGCGCTCGAGCTCGAGCGTCGTGCGGCGCAGCTCGAGCACGTCGACGACCTGCCGGGAGAGGAGCTCGAGCGCGCGGCTGCGTTTGGGATCGAGGTCGCGCGAGCGCTCGTCGAACACGCACAGCGTGCCGATGGGCACGCCGGACGGCGTCACGAGCGGGCTCGAGGCGTAGAAGCGGACGCTCGCGATCGTCCCGGTCACGAACGGGCTGTCGCGGAACCGCTCGTCGAGGCGCGCGTCCGGCACGACGACGCTGCCCGGCTGGTGGAGGACGACGTCGCACATCGAGTCCTCGCGGGGGCAGACGCTCGGCTCGAAGCCCACCGCGGCGATCTGGTGCTGGCTGCGATCGTCGATGATGTTGATGACGGCGCTCGGGACGCCGCAGATCGACGCGGCGAGCTCCACGATGCCCTCGAGGTCGGGCTCGACGGGCTCGCCGACGACGGCGTACTCGGCGATCGCCTCGCTCCGCGCGGCGTCCTGCGCGCGCGTGGCTCGATCCTGGGTGACGGGCATCCGCTCAGCATAGGCGGCGGCAGCGCGCTCGCTGCGCACGCCGCCGAGCGGGCGGGGCCGCGGGCCGCGCCCGCTCCACGACAGGGCTCAGAGGACGTCGTCGCGGCGCTCGGTGCGCTCGACGCGCGTGCCCGTCTCAGGGTCGATGCGCGAGCGCGACACCTGGCTCGTGCGGCCCGAGCGCGCGTTCATGATGATGCCGATCAGGGTGATGAGCGCACCCGCGCCCAGCAGGATGTAGCCGATGAGGGCCCAGTTGGCGCCCTCGACCTGCCACAGCGCGGGCACCGCCCACGCGATGATGGCGCCGACGGCCATGAGGAAGATGCCGAAGCCGATGCTCATGGTGCTCTCCATTCTCCGTGGCGTCCCCGGACCAGGTCGCCGTTGCCCGGAATGTACCCCGTGCGCCTGGACGCGTCGATGGGACGATCGGCGCGAGTAGGCTGGGCATCGCGGTCCGCCAGGGTGCGGCACCGCCGGTCGACAGGCGCGCGGAGGCGCCACGAGGAGGAAGTGTGCAGCAGCTGCGCCTGGCGGTCATCGCGGGAGACGGCATCGGACCCGAGGTCACGCGCGAGGCGCGGAAGGCCATGCGCGCCGCCCTCGACGGCGTCGAGCTGATCGAGACGGACTTCCCGCTCGGCGCCGACCACTACCTCGCGACCGGCGAGATCCTCGACGACGCGACCCTCGACGCGCTCGCGCAGCACGACGCGATCCTGCTCGGCGCCGTCGGCGGCGACCCCGCCGACTCGCGCCTCGCCGGCGGCATCATCGAGCGCGGGCTGCTGCTGCGGCTGCGCTTCGCGTTCGACCACCACGTCAACCTCCGTCCCACGAAGCTGCACCCGAAGGTCACGAGCCCGCTGCGCGAGCCCGGCGAGATCGACTTCGTCGTGGTGCGCGAGGGCACCGAGGGGCCCTACGTCGGCAACGGCGGCTCGCTGCGCACCGGCACGCCGCACGAGATCGCGAACGAGACGAGCGTCAACACCGCCTTCGGTGTCGAGCGCGTCGTGCGCTTCGCCTTCGACCTCGCCGAGCAGCGGCGGAAGCGGCTCACGCTCGTGCACAAGAAGAACGTGCTCGTGCACGCCGGCGCCCTCTGGCAGCGCATCGTCGACGCCGTCGGCCGCGAGCACCCCGGCGTCGAGGTCGACTACCTCCACGTCGACGCCGCCACGATCTTCCTCGTCGACCGGCCGAGCCGCTTCGACGTCATCGTCACCGACAACCTCTTCGGCGACATCCTCACCGACCTCGCGGGTGCCGTCGGCGGAGGGATCGGCCTCGCGGCGTCGGGTAACGTGAACCCGACCGGCGCGTTCCCAAGCATGTTCGAGCCGGTCCACGGGTCGGCGCCCGACATCGCCGGCCGCGGCGTCGCCGATCCGACCGCCGCGATCCTCTCCGCGGCACTGCTGCTCGAGCACTCCGGACACCCCGAGGCCGCCCAGCGCATCCGCGACGCCGTCGATGCCGACGTCGACGCGCGCGACGGCGCCGCCGCCGCGAGCCGCAGCACCAGCCAGGTCGGCGACGCCATCGTCGACCGCATCACCGCTTCCAAGGAGCAGGCATGACCCTCGAGTTCGCACTGACGCGCAACGAGCAGCCCGCGAGCGACGACGTCCGTGCGCGCGTGCTCGCCGAGCCCGGCTTCGGCCGCCACTTCACCGACCACATGGTCTCGATCGACTGGACCCTCGAGCGCGGCTGGCACGACGCGCGCGTCGAGCCCTACGGGCCGCTGCAGATGGACCCGGCTTCGGCGGTGCTGCACTACGGCCAGGAGATCTTCGAGGGCATGAAGGCCTACCGCCGCGCCGACGGCTCGGTGTGGACCTTCCGGCCCGATCAGAACGCGCTGCGCATGCAGCGCTCCGCCCAGCGGCTCGCGCTCCCGCAGCTGCCCGAGGACGACTTCGTCGAGGCGATCCGGCAGCTCGTCGAGGTCGACGAGCCGTGGGTGCCGACCGGCGGCGAGGACTCGCTCTACCTGCGGCCGTTCATGATCGCCAACGAGGTCTTCCTCGGCGTGCGCGCCGCGCAGACGGTGCGCTTCATGGTCATCGCGAGCCCCGCGGGCCCCTACTTCCCGGGCGGTGTCAAGCCGGTCTCGATCTGGCTCTCGCGCGAGTACAACCGCGCGGGCAAGGGAGGCACGGGCGCGGCGAAGTGCGGCGGCAACTACGCGGCGAGCCTGCTGCCGACGCAGCAGGCCGCCGAGCACGGCTGCGCGCAGGTGCTCTTCCTCGACGAGGAGGGCACCGACCTCGAGGAGCTCGGCGGCATGAACGTCGTCCTCGTCAAGGCCGACGGCACGCTCGTGACGCCCGAGTCCGACTCGATCCTCGACGGCGTGACGCGCAACTCCCTCCTGCAGCTCGCGGCGGATGCGGGGCACGCGGTCGAGCGGCGCACGGTCACGCTCGCCGAGTGGCGCGACGGCGTCGCCGACGGCAGCATCACCGAGGCGTTCGCGTGCGGCACGGCGGCGGTGCTCACGCCCATCGCGGCGCTCAAGAGCCACGACGAGGTCATCGGCGACCCGGACGCGCCGGCGGGGCCTGTCTCGATGGCGCTGCGGCAGCATCTCACCGACATCCAGTACGGCCGTGCCGAGGATCCGCACGGCTGGATGGTGCAGCTGACGGGAGCCCGCTGATGCGCGTGACCCGCTTCTCGCACGGCGACCGCATCGGCTACGGCGTCGTCGACGACGACGCGATCGTCGAGCTCACGGGTGACCCGATCGTGATGGGCTTCGACACGACGGGCAAGCGCGTCGGGCTCGACGAGGTGCGCCTGCTCGCGCCCGTCATCCCGCGCTCCAAGGTCGTCGGCGTCGGCCGCAACTACGCGAAGCACGCGGCCGAGCTCGGCAACGACGTGCCGACCGAGCCGCTCGTGTTCCTGAAGCCCAACACCTCCGTCATCGGGCCCGGCGACGCGATCGTGCTGCCGCCGGAGTCGCAGGACGTGCAGTTCGAGGGCGAGGTCGCGCTCGTCATCGGCCGGGTGGCGCGGCGGCTCACGCCGGAGAACGCGCTCGGGGCCGTCTTCGGCGTGACGGTCGCGAACGACGTCACCGCGCGCGACCTGCAGCGGCGCGAGCCGCAGTGGGCGAGGGCGAAGGGCTTCGACACCTTCTGCCCGCTCGGCCCGGCAGTCGAGACCGAGCCCGACTGGGAGTCGCTGCGCGTCATCACCCGCGTCGACGGTCGCGTGGCGCAGGACGGCAACTCGACCGACTGGATCTTCGACGTGCCGACGGTGCTCACCTGGATCACGGCGTCGATGACGCTGCTCCCGGGCGACGTCGTGCTCATGGGCACGCCGGAGGGCGTCGGGCCGCTCTCGGCGGGGCAGTCGGTCGAGGTGGAGATCCCCGGGATCGGCACGCTCCGCAACCCCGTCGTGGCGCAGCAGCGGGTCTGACGCGCGGGACTGCAGGCTGTCTGCATATGCAGGCAGGCTCCGACTAGACTGCCCGCATGGCTTCCTCCGACGCCCTCCGCGGCCACGTCGACGCGATGCTCCTCGCGGTGCTCGCCGACGGCCCGGTGCACGGCTACGGCGCCGTCGAGCGCATCCGCGAGCGCTCGCGAGGCGCGCTCGACTTCCCGAGCGGCACGGTCTACCCGGCGCTCAAGCGCCTCGAGCGCCGCGGGCTCATCGAGGGGGAGTGGGAGTCGAGCGGGCGCGCGAAGCGCGTCTACCGCCTCACGAGCGCCGGCACGCGAGCGCTCGCCGAGGAGCGGAGCGCCTGGGCGGCGACGTCGGCGACCATCACGAGCGTGCTCGGGGGGGCGCGCGCCTGACGGCGCGGCAGCGCACGAGCACGGCCGCCGATGCGGCCGCGAGCGCGGGGCCCAGCACGAGCGTGAGGCCGACGAGCGCCGCGAGCACGCCCGCGCCGCCCGGCGGCACCGCGACCGCGCCCAGCATCGCGATCGTGCCCACGACGAGCACGACGGCGAAGGCCAGCTGCAGCGCCGCGACCGTCGCGATGGCGGCGAGCGCGCCCCAGCGGCGGATCGCGATCGCGCCGACGACCGCCACGACGGCCACGAGCGGCCCCGCGACGTCGAGCGCTCGCGAGACCTGCAGCATCCAGCCGCCCTCGGCCGGCACGCGGAGGCCGAGGCCGACGAGCGTCGTCATGCCGGCGATCCACGCGAGGACGAGTGCGCCGACGCTCACCGCCCCGATCGCGGCGAGGCGCTTGCCGCCCGC
>JAPSIA010000065.1 GCA_031179215.1 Agrococcus sp. | reverse complement strand
CTGCCTCGCGGAGCAGCGGTGCGATGTACAGGTCTTGGAACGCGAACCTGCGGCGTTGGCGGAGCGCCTCTCGGGCGCCGGGGGCGACGAACATGCCGATCCCTCTCCTCTTGACGAGCACGCCCGCATCGGCGAGGAGCCCGAGGCCCTTGCCGGCGGTCGCTGGGTTGATGCGGAGGAACGCAGCGAGCTGGTTGGTCGAGGGCACGGGATCGTCCTCGGCGTAGGTGCCGTCGAGGATCCCGTCCTCGATCTGCTCAGCGACTGCTTGGAACAGGGGCTTGCTCTCGTCGAGCATCACTGCCTCCTGGGTGTCGGATCGGATGCGCGCACATCCGGGAGCGGCTGCGCGGCCACTCCGTTGGTTCATTACTCGACTAATGAACCACTGAACCGCGCGGGTGTCAAGTCGTATCCGCAGGTCCATGCCGCCCGCCGGCCGCGCAGGCGGCGCGAGTAGCCTGCGCGCATGGCAGCGCAGCTCCTCTGGTTCCGCCGCGATCTGCGCGTGCGCGACCACCCGGCGCTCGTCGCCGCTGCCGAGGCGGGCGAGGTGCTGCCGGTGTTCGTGCTCGATCCGGCGTTCGCGCGCGCGGGCACGACGCGCTCGGCCGCGCTGCTGACGGCCCTGCACGCGCTGCATGAGGCGACCGACGGCGCCCTCGTCGTGCGCTCGGGGGCGCCGGAGCAGGTCATCCCCGCGCTCGCGGCCGAGGCCGGCGCGACCGCGGCGCACATCTCGGGCGAGACGACGCCCGCGGGCCGTCGCCGCGATCGGGCCGTGGAGCGAGCGCTCGCGGTGCCGCTCGTCGCGACGGGCACGCCCTACGCCGTCTCGCCCGGGCGCGTGCAGAAGCCCGGCGGCGATCCCTACCGCGTCTTCACGCCCTTCTCGAGGGCGTGGCTCGAGCACGGCTGGCGCGCGCCTGCGCCGCGGCCGTCGACCCGATGGGCGCGCGGGGTCGAGAGCGAGCCGCTGCCGGCGGTGCCGGCGGTGGATGCGCGGCTCGACTGGGCGGCAGAGGAGGCGGCCCTCGAGCGCTGGGCGGCGTTCCTCGACGGCCCGATCGACCGCTACGACGAGCAGCGCGACCGGCCCGACCTCGACGGCACCTCGCGCATGTCGATCGCGCTCAAGCTCGGCGCCGTGCACCCGCGCACGCTCCTCGCCGACCTCGACCGGCTGGCAGGGCAGCGGAGCGCTCCCGCGCAGCGATCGATGCTTCGCTACCGCGCAGAGCTCGCCTGGCGCGAGTTCTACGCCGACCTCGTGTGGCACTTCCCGCGCTCGGCGTGGCACGACTTCTCGCCGGAGCTCACGACGATCGCGTACGACGAGCCCGACGCGCGCTTCGAGGCGTGGCAGCAGGGCCGCACGGGCTTCCCGATGGTCGATGCGGGCATGCGGCAGATGCGTGCGGAGGGCTGGATGCACAACCGGCTGCGGATGCTGACGGCGAGCTTCCTCACGAAGGACCTGCACGTGTGGTGGGGCGTCGGCGCGCGGCACTTCCTCGACCTGCTCGCCGATGGCGACCTCGCCTCGAACAACCACGGGTGGCAGTGGGTGGCCGGCACCGGCACCGACGCGGCGCCGTACTTCCGGGTCTTCAACCCGGTGCTGCAGGGGCAGCAGCACGACCCGGAGGGCGACTACGTGCGTCGCTGGGTGCCGGAGCTGCGCCACGTGCCGGGCGCTGCCGTGCACGAGCCGTGGAAGGTCGCCGGCGGCTACGCGCACGGCTACCCCGAGCGCATCCTCGACCACGGCGCCGAGCGCAAGGAGGCGCTCGCGCGCTACGAGGCAGCGCGGGCCTGAGCGGCGGCGCCGGCGCCGCGCCGCTCGCCCCGCGGTCGCCGCGGCCCCCCTCGCGGTCGTTCCCCGGTCCGCCGCCGCGCCACCGGGTCCGTCGCCGCGCCCCGGCCTGCCGCCGCGCCACCGGGTCCGTCGCCGCGCCCCCGGTCCGCCGCCAACACCGCCACCCCGGCCCGCCGTCGCCGCTCGCACAACGCAAGCCCGTCGGGAGCGATTGGCGGCTCTCGACGGGTCGCTGCGTGCCCGCCGCGTCACCGGACCGCGCGGCTTGCGTTGTGCGGGGAGGCCGAGGGGCGGCCGGGGAGGCGGAGGGGCGGGTGGGGAAGCGGGGCCGCGCGGCTTGCGCGCTGCGGGGAGGCCGAACGGCCCCGGCCCGCGAGGGGCCGGGGCCGCGGCGCAGCGGCGGGTCACGCCTTCAGTGCGTCCTTCCACTTCACCATCGCGCCCGTCTTCAGGAGCGAGCGCTCGTAGACCCTCGCGGCGAAGCCGATGATGAGCACGGTCGACGCGACCAGGATCGCGAGCGAGAGGAGCGGCTCCCACCACGCCTGCGTCTGCAGGTACACGCGCATCGGCACGGCCACGGGCGCCGAGAACGGCACGTACGACATGATCTGCAGCGCGAGGGGGTTGTTGTTGAAGACGATGACGAGCACGTACGGGATCATGATGAGCATCATGAGCGGGCTCGTCGCGGTGCCGAGATCCTCGGCGCGCGAGACGAGGGCCGCAGCCGCGGCGTAGAGCGCCGCGAGCATCACGAAGCCGATCGTGAACAGCACGACGAACCACGTGATCGGCATGCCGAGCCCGTCGAGCAGCAGCTGCGAGCCTGTGATGGCCCCGCCGAGCAGCACGACCGCCGCGATGAGCACGATCTGCCCGAACGCGAGCACCGAGTTGCCGACCACCTTGCCCGCGAGGATCGCGCGCGCGGGGACCGCGGCGAGCATGATCTCGACGATGCGCGACTGCTTCTCCTCGACGACCGACTGGGCGATGGTCTGGCCGAACGTGATCGCCGACGAGAAGAAGACGATGCCGAAGGCGATGCCGATGAAGTAGGTGAGCATCGGGTCGGGGGCGTTCGGGTCGAGCAGCTGCACCTCGGGCGTGATGCTCAGGAGCTGGATGAGCGCGGAGGGTGCCTCCCGATCGCCCACGACGAGCAGGCCGCTCGGGCCCTCGCCGGGCAGCACCCCGGCGTCGACCGTGCCGTCCTGCACGGCCTGACGCACGGCATCCGCGCCCGAGAGCGTGTCGACGACGACGCCGTCGAGGGCTTCGACCGTCGCGGTGAGCGAGCTCACCGTCGCGACGCGCGACTCGCTGTCGAAGAGCTCTGGGCCGATCGACGAGAAGATCACGCCGGCGAGGATGAGCGCGAGCATGATCGCCGTCGAGATGACGAACGACTTCGAGCGCAGGCGCGTCATGATCTCGCGCTCGGCGACGATGCCCGTCGCGGCCCAGAAGCCCGTGCGGCCGCGGCGGTTGAGGGATGGGTCGATGGCGGTCATCGGACGACCTCCTGGAAGATCTCGTTGAGCGGGCGGATGGAGGGGGCGAAGCTGCGCACGGTGCCGCGCTCGATCGCGTCGCGCAGCACGCGATCGGCCGCCTCGACGCTGTCAGCGGCGAAGCGCACGTGGCCGCCGTCGAACTCGAGCACCTCGATGCCGGGGATGCCGCGCACGAAGCCCGCGTCTTCGGTCTCGAGCACCCACTCGGGGCGCGCGTGGGCGGCGCGGATCTCCTCGCGCGTGCCGGCGGCGCGCACCTCGCCGTGCGCGAGGATGACGAGCGAGTCGCACAGGCGCTCGACGACGTCGAGCTGGTGGCTCGAGAAGAGCACGGGAGCGCCGGCGCGCGCGACGTCGCGCAGCACGTCGAGCGTCACCTCGACGGCCATGGGGTCGAGGCCCGAGAAGGGCTCGTCGAGCACGAGCGCCGTGGGCTCGTGCACGAGCGCGGCCGCGATCTGCGCGCGCTGCTGGTTGCCGAGGCTCAGCGACTCAAGGGTGTCGCCCCTGCGCTCGCCGAGGCCGAGCTGCTCGAGCAGCGCATCGGCTCGGGCGGCGGCGCTCGCGGCGGTCATGCCGTGCAGCCGGGCGAGGTAGACGAGCTGCTCGTGCACCTTCATCTTGGGATAGAGGCCGCGCTCCTCGGGCATGTAGCCGAACTGGGCGCGGTCCTCGGCCGTGATGGGGCGGCCGTCGACGCGCACCTCGCCGCTGTCGGGCGACAGCACACCGAGGATGATGCGCATCGCGGTGGTCTTGCCGGCGCCGTTCGCGCCGACGAAGCCGGTCATGAGGCCGTCGCGCACCTCGAACGAGACGTCCTTGAGGGCCTGGTGCCCCTTGAAGGAGCGATTGATGGCGTGGATGGAGAGCATGCTCCGACGCTACGGACCGCGGACTCGTGGCGCCTCCGCCTCGCGGTGGGACTTCGGGCTCCCCCGCGCGGGGGAGTGGCCGGTCGGCGCGGCGTCAGGCCTCGACGAGGAGCGAGGAGACCTGGCCGAGCGCCTCGGGCACCAAGCGGTAGTAGGCCCACGTGCTGCGCTTCGAGCGCGAGAGGAAGCCGGCGTCGACGAGCACCTTGAGGTGGTGCGACACCGTGGGCTGCGAGAGGCCGAGCGGCTCGGTGAGGTCGCACACGCACGCCTCGCCGTCCTCGTGCGCGGCGATCAGCGACAGCAGTCGCAGCCGCGCGGGATCGGCGAGCGCCTTGAGCGTGCGCGCGAGGCTCGCGGCGTGCTCGGCGCTCATCACGTCGCCGGTCACGGGCGAGCAGCACGCCTGCAGGTCGCGCAGCGGCAGCAGCTCCACGGTCGTCATGCATCGATCATGGCACAAGCATTGACAACCGTCGATGCTTGCATGCAGACTTCCATCGATCGACATCGATGGAAGGAGGTGCGCTGATGAACGCTGACACGACGTGCATCGAGCTGGGCTGCCCGCCCGAGCTCGACCAGGACTGCTGCGCCCCTGGCTGCTGCTGAACGACAGGGCCGCTCCTGCGCGCAGCGGGAGCGGCCCATCCTCGGCGAGGCCGAGCGCTCGCGCCCGGCTACTCCTCGATCGCGCCGCCGGTCGCGCGGAGGTGCTCGCGGAAGGTGATGCCGCGCTCGGCTCGCGCGCGCAGGTAGTCGGCGAAGCCGACCTGCGCGCGCAGGCTCGTGCCTGCGCGCATCCGCTCGGCCTGCTGCCGCTCGGTGTCGTGGATCGCGGCGGCCGCCGCGGCGAGCTCGGCGGCGCGAGCGAGCGGGAAGAGGATCGCGCCGTCGTCGTCGGCGAGCACGGCGTCCTCGGCGGTGACGACGTGGTCGCCGCAGCGGGCGCGCTCGAGGGCGTCGGGCGCCTGCGGGGCGACGCTCGCGGGGCCGGTCGGCGAGGCGCCGAGGCTCAGCACCGGCAGCCCGATCTCGCGCAGCTCGCGCGAGTCGCGGTGGAGGCCCCAGATGACGATGCCCGCGATGCCGGCCTGCGCCGCCTCGAGGGCGACGAGGTCGCCGACGCACGCCTCGTCGATGCGCCCGCCGTTGTCGATCACGAGCACATCCCCCGCCGCGGCGCGCTCGAGCGCCTCGAGGAAGACGTCGACGCTGCCCGCGTGCTGCGCAGGCAGCGCGCGACCGACGACGTGCGTGCCGGGCGCGATGGGCGCCATGGCGGCCGGGGCGCAGCGCACGGGAATGCCGAGGCGCATGCACGCGTCGGCGACGTGGGCGGTGCTGAGCTCGCGGAAGGGGATGAGCGGGTCGGTCTCGAGCATCGTCGCTCCTCTCGGGCGTCCATCGGCCGGCTCCATGATCGTACGGATGCCCGGGCGGGCGGCGCCCGGTGCGCTCGATCGGGCTCACCGGCGACCCGAGCGCCATGCGGGCGCCGGGGGAGCGCTCAGCCCGATCGACGGCGCGCGACGCGGCCGCCGCGACGCCTGGCGGCGCACCACCGGCGGCGGCGATCCGCCCCCGGCGGCGCACGGCGCACGGCCGCGCGGGGGCCCGCAGCGCATGCCGCGGGTCAGCGGGGCGCAGGCCGGGGCGGGGCGGATGCTGCGCTCAGTTCCGGGTGCGAGGGTGGCGGCATGGTTCGGGCTCGCGTCGGCATCTCGGGGTGGCGCTACGCCGAGTGGCGCGGCGACTTCTACCCGAAGGGCCTCGCGCAGCGCCGTGAGCTCGAGTTCGTGGGCGAGCGCATGTCGACGCTCGAGCTCAACGGCTCCTTCTACTCGCTGCAGCGGCCGACGAGCTACGAGCGCTGGCGCGACGCGGTCCCGCAGGGGTTCGTGTTCGCGGTGAAGGGCCCGCGCTACGTCACCCACATGCTCCGGCTCCGCGGAGCCCAGACGGCGCTCGCGAACTTCTTCGCGTCGGGCGTGCTCGCGCTCGGCGACAAGCTCGGGCCGGTGCTGTGGCAGCTGCCCGAGCGCGAGCGCTTCGACGCCGACGTCCTCGAGCGCTTCCTCGCCCAGCTGCCGCGCTCGACCGGCGAGGCGCTCGCCCTCGCGCGCGAGCACGACGCGCGCATGGAGGGGCGCACCTGGCTCGAGGAGGGCCCCGACGTGCCGCTGCGCCATGCGCTCGAGCCGCGCTCCCGCTCGTTCGAGGACCCGGCGGCGCAGCAGCTCCTCGAGCGCCACGGCGTCGCCCTCACCGTCGCCGACACGGCGGAGCGGTGGCCCGCCTTCGGCGCCGTGACGGCGGACTTCGCCTACGTGCGCCTGCACGGCTCGCGCGAGCTCTACGCGAGCGGCTACACGCCGGACGAGCTCGACGCGTGGGCCGAGCGCATCCGCGGCTGGACGAGCGGCGCCGCCGCGCCGGACGGCGCCCCGCGCGACGTCTACGTCTACTTCGACAACGACATGCACGGCCACGCGCCGCACGACGCCCTCGCCCTCGCCGGGCGGGTCGAGCCCGAGCGCGAGGCGACGCCGCGGCGCAGCTGACCGCGGCGCCTCAGCCGAGCGGCAGTCGCATGAGCCAGCGCGGCTTGCCGCCCGACCTCGACGAGGTCTGCACGACCCGCTCGAAGCCGACGGCTTCGAACAGGCCCGTGGTGCCGACGTACGCGAACGCCGAGCTGACGCGCTCGCCGCCGGGATCGATCGGGTAGGCCTCGAGGGCGGGAGCGCCGCGCTCCCGCGCGTACGCGATCGCCCCCTCGAGCAGCCGGCTGCCGAGCCCCTGCCGGCGATGCCCCGGGCGCACGACGAGGCACACGATGCTCCACACGGGCACGTCGTCGACGGTCGGGATCGTGCGCGAATGCGTGAGCCGGTGGTGGCGCTCGCGCGGGCTCACCGAGCACCAGCCGGCGGGCTCGCCGTCGACGTACGCGACGACGCCCGGCGGCGTGCCCTCCTCGGCGTAGCGTCGCAGCCGCGCTGGCCGCTCGGCGCCCGCGAGCTCGCGGAGCTCGGCGTTCGGCAGGCGCAGGCTCAAGCACCAGCACGCCGGCGCGTCGGGATCCCTCGGCGCGAGCACGGCGGCGACGTCGTCGAAGCGGTCGACGGTCGCGGGGTGCACCTCGATGTGCGGCATGCGGCGACGATAGCGCCGACAACCCACCGCGGTCGATGGGTCGCGGCGATCAGCGAGCCGGCGCGACGACCCCGTGCTCGTACGCCCAGATGACGGCGTGGATGCGGTCGCGGATGCCGAGCTTGAGCAGCACGTTCGACACGTGGGTCTTGACGGTCGCCTCGCCGACGAAGAGCTCGCGCGCGATCTCCGCGTTCGATCGGCCGCGAGCGAGCAGCAGCAGCGTCTCGCGCTCGCGCTCGGTGAGCTGCGCGAGCGCGTCGTCGTGACGGGCGGATGCGTCGGCGCGCGACGCGCCGGCACCGCCCGGCCCCGGGTGGCCGGCCTGCGCGTCGCGGCCCGCCCCATCCGCACCCGGGGCCGCGGCGAAGCGCTCGATCACGCGTCGCGTGACCTCGGGGGAGAGGAGCGCGTCGCCGCGCGCGAGCGCGTGCACGGCGTCGATGAGCTGCTCGGGCTCGGCGGTCTTGAGCAGGAAGCCCGAGGCGCCCGCCGAGAGTGCGTCGAAGAGGAAGTCCTCGCGGTCGAAGGTCGTGAGCATGAGCACCGCAGGGTGCGCGGAGCCCGCGACGATGCGGCGCGTGGCCTCGAGGCCGTCCATCACCGGCATCTGCACATCCATGCAGACGACGTCGGGCTCGAGCTCGGCGGCGAGCCGCACGCCCTCTGCCCCGTCCTTCGCCTGGCCGACGACCTCGAAGCCCGGCTCGCTCGTGAGGATCGTCTCGAAGCCGGCGCGCACGAGCGCCTGGTCGTCCACCAGCAGGATGCGCGTCACCAGGCCACGCTATCGGCGTGGCGGGCGGCGCCGCGGGCCCGGTCGGCCGGTGCGTCGATCTCAGCCGGCGGCGGGGGAGGCCACCCGGGCGCGAACGAGCCAGCCGCCGCGCGAGCGAGGCCCCACCTCGAGCACGCCGCCGAGCGCCGCGACGCGCTCGCGCATGCCCATGAGGCCCGCACCGGCGCCGTGCTCGCCCGCGCCCGAGCCGTGCCCATCGTCGGCGATCTCGACCTCGAGCTCGTCCGGCAGGTAGCGCACGCGCACGTCGACGCGCGCGACCCGCCCGGCGTGCTTGCGCGCGTTAGTGAGCGCCTCCTGCACGACCCGGTAGGCGGTGAGCCCGACCATGGGCGACACGGCGCGCGGCGTGCCGACCTCGGCGAGCGCGACGCGCTGGCCGCTCGCGGCGGCCGACTCGACGAGCGCGGGCAGTCCGTCGAGGCCGGGGATCGAGCCGGCGCCGTCGTCGTCCGAGCGCAGCGTGACCACGAGCGAGCGCAGCTCGCCGATCGCGTCGCGCGCCGACTGCTCGACGTGCCGCAGCGCATCTGCCGCCCGCTCCGGGTCGGCAGCGAGCACGCGTCGCGCGGCGCCCGCCTGCACGCCCATCGCCGAGACGTGGTGCGCGACGACATCGTGGAGCTCGCGCGCGATGCGGACGCGCTCGAGCGAGACCGCCTGCTCTGCGAGCCGCGCCTGCTGCGCGGCGATCTCGGCGTGCGCCTCGGCGAGGCGCTGCTGCTCGATCGCGCTGCGCCACGCGCGGTCGCCGAAGAGCCACGCGGCGCCGAAGTAGGCGATGTTGATCACGATCTGGATCAGGAGCATCGCGAAGTAGGCCGAGACGCCGCGCTCGCCCGTCTCGGGGTCGAAGAAGCCGCGGATGGCCGACGCCGCGAGCCACGCCGCCATGAAGATGGAGATCACGACGCGCGTCCAGTGCGCGCGCTTCCGGTTCGCGTCCCACGCGCCGATCGAGTAGAAGCCGAGGAACAGCGCCACCTGCGAGGCGTAGAGCTCGATGAGCCCCAGCTCGCCCGCCGCGACGTAGATCGCGATCTGCACGATGGCGACCGGCACGGGATGCTGCCGACGGAGCACGAGCGGCACCGGCAGCAGCAGGGCAGCGAGCATCGGCTGCCAGATCGGCACGTCCTGGAACTGCAGCCCCGTCATCGCCGTGAGCGCCACCATGACGCATCCGACGAGTGCCAGCACGCCGGCGAGCACGGCGTCCTGGCGCAGCGATTGCGCGTCGGGGGCGGGGCGCACGGGCATGGCACGAGCCTATGCGCGCCGCGCGGCCGGGCGCCTCCGTCTCGAGGCGGGCTGTTGGCGACGAGCATCCCGCGAGGGAGGGAGGGCTCGCGGCCCGCTCGTGCCGCGGCGCGGGCATGGCGAGGTGGCAGCGCTGCTTCTGATCGCGCGTCCAGGCGGCGGAGCCATGCTCAGCACATGAGCCCCGATGCAGGAAGCCCCGGCACCCCCGGCACGCGCGCTGTCTTCACCGTCTGTGTCGCCGTCATCGCGATCGGGCTGATCGTGATGATCGCGCTGCCCCTGATGGGTCGGTGAGCGGCATGGGCAAGCACGCGCTCTCGATCGCGTTCGGGGTCATCTTCCTGCTCGCGCTCGTCGGGCAGTCGATCGCCGGCTACCAGGTGTTCCTAGAGGAGCAGTCCTCCCACGGCGGAGACCCTGCGCCCTACCTCGAGTTCATCACCTCGTCGCAGTTCCTCGTCGACGTCTCCGAGAACTGGCAGTCGGAGTACCTGCAGTTCTTCCTGTACATCTTCGCCACCATCTGGCTCGTGCAGCAGGGCTCGCCGGAGTCGAAGAAGCCGGGGGAGGAGGGGCTCGGCACCGACGAGGAGCAGATGGTGCATGAGCACGCCGTCGCCACGTCGCCCGCGTGGGCCAAGATCCGCGGCTGGAAGCACACGCTGTTCTCCAACTCGCTGCTGCTCGTGATGGGCGCCATCTTCCTGCTCTCGTGGCTCGCGCAGTCCCTCGCGGGCGTCGTCGTCTTCAACGAGGAGCAGCTCGCGCACGGGGAGGATCCCGTCACGTGGCTGCAGTACCTCGCCTCAGCCGACTTCTGGAACCGGACGCTGCAGAACTGGCAGTCGGAGTTCCTCGCCGTCGGCAGCATGGTCGTGCTCTCGATCTACCTGCGCCAGCGCGGCTCGCCCGAGTCGAAGCCGGTCGGCGCTCCGCACGGCGAGAGCGCGGTCAGCGGGTAGTCGTCGCCGCGCCCGAGCCGCGCTCGATCGCGCCGTACCCCGAGCATGTACCCCAATCCGGTACGATGAGGCATCGAGATCCACCAGCCCTCAGAACTGCTCGGCGACATCCTCCTCGTCGGCGCCGTCATGCTCGGGTTCCCCGTCGCCGTCGTCATCGGTGTCCGGGTGCTGCGCGCCATCCTCGCTCGGCGCAATCCGGACATCGACCCCGGGTAGTCGCCCCGATCTCCCACCGGTGCTGACGCGCCGCGGCGTCCTGTCGGCCGCGGTGCCCGCTCGCGCCGCGCCGCGGCGCGCCGTCGGCCGGCGCTGACCGTCCCTCGACGCGGTCGCCGGCGCTGACCTAGCGGCTCCCGCTCCGCTGGTGATGCCGCGCGCCCGCGCCGATGAGCCCACGTGCCCTTGCTCGCGCCGATCGCGCCCCTTGCGCTCGCGGTAGTCAGCGATACTATGTAGTAGTACTCAGCACCACTGACTAGCGCGAGGAGGCGGGCATGGGCAGGCAGATGACCGAGATGCTCAAGGGCACGCTCGAGGGCATCATCCTGGCGATCCTCGCGCTCCAGCCGGCCTACGGCTACGAGATCACGGCGCGCCTGCGCGACGAGGGCTTCGCAGAGATCGCCGAGGGCACCGTCTACGCGCTGCTCGTGCGCATCGAGCAGCGCGGCCTCGTCGACGTCGAGCGGGTGCCGTCCGAGAAGGGCCCGCCGCGCAAGGTGTACTCGCTCAACGCCGCCGGCCGCGAGCAGCTCGACGAGTTCTGGAGGACCTGGAGCTTCCTCGCAGCGCGCATCACCCAGCTCCACGACCACATCGAGACCCGAGGAGAGAGACCGTGACGAACTGGATCGAGAAGGTGACGGGATCCTTCGACGACAAGCGCCGCTGGCGCGCGTACAAGGCGCGCAAGACGACGCTTCCCGCGCCCTACCGCACCGCGATCGACGGCGTCGAGCGCTACCTCATGCACTCGGCCTCCGTCGTCAAGGGCGACGTGCTGATGCAGATGCTCGAGGACCTGCTCGAGCTCATCGAGACGGCGGCGAGCGACGGCACCCCCATCCGCGATGTCGTCGGCGACGATCCCGTCGAGTTCGCCGACACCTTCGCGGCCAACTACAGCGACGGCCAGTGGATCGCCAAGGAGCGCAAGCGCCTCGCCGAGACGATCGACGAGGCCGCACGTCGGCGCCCCGAGCGGTCCGGCGAGTCGGCCGGGCGAGCTCCCCGCCGCGCCGGCGATCCGGCCTGAGCGCAAGGAGCAGCCCATGACCACCCACGCGCCCGAACCCGCGATCCGCGCCTCGGGCATCCGCAAGTCCTTCCAGCACCTCCACGTGCTGCGCGGCGTCGACCTCGAGGTCGCGCCGGGCTCCATCACCGCGCTGCTCGGCTCGAACGGCGCCGGGAAGACGACCCTCGTGCGCATCCTCTCGACCCTCCTGCGGCCGGATGCGGGCACCGCGACCGTGCTCGGCCACGACGTCGTGCGAGCGGCCGGGCGCGTGCGCGAGTCGCTGAGCC
>JAPSIA010000011.1 GCA_031179215.1 Agrococcus sp. | reverse complement strand
CGACGAGCGCGCCGATGCAGCCGGTCGTGAGGTACCACCACGGCATCGTGCCGTCGCGCACGACGGCCACGAGCCGCACGACGCCGGCGCGAGCCGGCTTCGAGACCGCGAGCACGACCGCGAGGAAGGCGCAGCCGAGCACGAACGAGACGAGCGCGGCGAGCAGGCCGTGGTCGAGGCGCACCCCGAGCTCGCCGTTGATGCGGCCCTGCGCGGCGAGGCCCGCGCCTGCCACGATCGCGAGGAACGTCCACAGCACCGGTCGCGGCCCGCGAGCGTCCGTCCCGGCCGATATCTGATCGCGCACCCGACCAGCCTAGAGCGGCGCGAGCGCCGGCGCCGGGTCGCTGGCGAGGCGCGCGAAGCGCACGACGTCGAAGCGGCGCGCCTCGCCCCGCTCGTCGACGTACCGCAGGCGCTCCCGCTCGACGCCCTCGTGCACGTAGCCCGCGCGCTCGGCGACGGCGATCGAGGCCGGGTTGTTCGCGCGAGCGCCGAGCTCGAGGCGGTGCAGGCCCTCGGCGAAGAGCTGCCGCGAGCGCGTGTCGAGGGCGCGGCTCGCGAGCCCGCGTCCTCGAGCAGCCGGGGCGAGCCAGTACGACATCCACGCGGTGCCGTGGCGCGGCTCGCGCTCGGCCGCCATGATGCCTCCCACCGCCTCGCCGTCGAGCTCGATCGCGAGCGCGTCGGGCGCGATCGCCTCGAGGTAGCCGCGCGCGTCGGCGAGCGTCGCGAGCGGCGGCGCCTGCCGATGCAGGTCGCGGGATGCGTGGAAGGCGGCGAGCACGGCCGCCGCGTCGCGCTCCGGCTCCCAGGGGCGGAGGCGAGCGGAGCGATCGGGATGCACCGCGCCAGCCTAGAATGGCGAGGCGCAGCGAGCGCGCCTCCTTAGCTCAGTGGTAGAGCAACGCTCTTGTAAAGCGTAGGTCGTCAGTTCGATCCTGACAGGGGGCTCCGATGCGGCCCGCCCACCGCACGCTCCCCGCGGAAGTGTCGGGATGCTGCACCGCGAGCGGCCTTCCGGTGCAGCGCTCCGACACTCCTTGCCGGACGACGGCCGCGGGCGGCCGCTAGCGCGGCTGCTGCGCGTCGATGAACGCCCGGAGCGCGGCGGCATCGCTCACGTCGCCCGCGAAGGTCGCGCCGTCGACGATGACGGTCGGCACCCCGCGCAGCGGCTCGACCCCCTGGAGCGGCTGCTCGATCGCGCGCACCGTCGCCTGCCGCACGGCCCACGCGAACCGCGCCGAGTCGATGCACGCCCCGATCTCGGCACCCGCGTCGCCGGGCACGTGCTCAGCGGCGAGCGCCGCGACGGCGCCGGCCTCGAAGGCGTGCTGCTGCAGGTGCGCCACGAGCGCCGACTGGAAGCCGCGGTAGGCGTCGGGGGCGCCATCGGCGACGCACGCGAGCGCGTTGGCGCCGAGCGTCGAGGCGTAGCCGTTCTCGATCGCGTCGCCGAGCGCGACCGGCAGGTACGCGACGCGCGCCTCGCCGTTCTCGGCGATCGCCGTCAGCAGCTCGCCGCTCGCGGTCAGCAGCCGGTCGCAGTACTCGCAGCTCGCGTCGATGACGACGAGCACGTCGTGCATCCCGATCGCCTCGGGCAGCGCGACGGGCGCGCCGTCGGCGGGGACGGGAGCCGTGGGGACGACGCCGTCGGCGTCGAACGCGATCGCGTCGGCCATGTTCGCCGGCCCATCGGCGGGCGAGAGCGTGACGATCTGGCCGCCGAGGGAGCGCTGGAGGGTCTCGAGCTCGGGGTCGCGGATCACCCAGCGGCCCGAGACGAGCACGGTCTGCTCCTGCAGCTGCCGCTCGGTGGCGATCGCCTGCGCCTGGTCGGCGTCGGCGGCGAGGATGAGCTCCGTGTCGCTGCCGCACGTCGCGACCGCGGGCGCCTCGTCGGATTCGCGGTACTGCTCGACGAGCTCAGCGCACTCGCCGCCCGCGCCGAGGTAGGCGGCACCGAGCTCGCCGATCGTGGTGATCGGCGGCGGGGGCTCCGCGGCGCACCCGGCCAGCAGGGCGAGCGCGACGAGCGCAGCCCCCGCTGACCGGGCCCGTCGCATCAGCCCTCGTCGGAGGGCGCCGGCGTCTCGGCGGGCGCCTCGGTCTCCGCGGGCTCCTCACCCGACTCGCCGCCCTGCTGCCCGGCGGCAGCGGTGACGAACGCCTGGAAGCCGGCCGCGTCGGCGGGCGAGCCCGGGTACTTCTGACCGTTGACGATGACGGTCGGCGTGCGGTCGGCGACGACGCCGTCGGTGCCCGGCAGCGGCTGGGTCCCCGCGCGCACGGTCGCGTCCTCGGCCCAGCTCATGAACCGGCCGTCGTTGATGCAGTCGGCGAGGCCGCCGGAGGTGTCGATGCCCGCCGACTCGGCGACACCCACGATCTCCTCGTTCGAGAGGCCGCTCGTGCGCTCCTCGGGCTGGTTGTCGAACATCGCGCTGTTGAAGTCCCAGAACTGGTCGGGCGCGAACTCGGCGACGCACGCGGCGGCGGAGGCGGAGCGCGTCGAGTACTTGCTGCCGAGCGACTGGCTGTCGAGGATGGCGATCGGGTGGATCTCGACCGTCGCGGCGCCCGTCGAGATGAGCTGCTCGAGCGTCGCGCGGTTCGCCTCGTCGAACGTGCCGCACACCGGGCACATGTAGTCCTGGTAGATCTCGATCTGGATGATGTCGTCGCGCGGCTCGGTGGGCGTCGGCTCGCCCTCCGCCGGCGTGGCGGCCGTGCGCTGCGCCTCGAAGCCCTCGCCGATCACGATGCCGTTCGAGGCCATGTTCTCGGGGCCGGGGCCCGCGGGGCGGATGCTGTTGACGATGACCATCGCCACGATCGCGACGACCGCGACCGCAGCGACGATGATGCCGCCGACCGTCAGGCCCTTCCTGAGGCGCTCCTTGCGGCGGCGCTCCTCCTGCATCCGGCGCGCCTGCTCGCGCGCCTGCGCGCGGCGCTCGTTCTTCGTCAGCTTGTCGCTCATGCGTCCTTGTCCTGGGGTCGGCCGGGGATCCGGCATGCGGCGCGATCGGGTCACACGTCAGGCTCCAGGGTACCGGCCGCCCGCCATGCCAAGATGTCCCTGCGGGCGGAGCTGCCCGTCCTGACACGACGGATCGTCCGGCACGTACCTGCCGGTGGAAGGAAGCGACAATGGCGTCTGTCACGTTCGACAAGGCGACCCGGCTCTACCCGGGCAACACCACCCCCTCGGTCGACCAGATCGAGCTCGAGATCGAGGACGGCGAGTTCCTCGTGCTCGTCGGGCCCTCGGGCTCGGGCAAGTCCACGGCCCTGCGCATGCTCGCCGGCCTCGAGGAGGTCAACGAGGGGCGCATCCTCATCGGCGACCGCGACGTCACCGACATGCCCCCGAAGGATCGCGACATCGCGATGGTCTTCCAGAACTACGCGCTCTACCCGCACATGACGGTCGCCGAGAACATGGGCTTCGCCCTGAAGATCGCGGGCGTCGCGAAGGAGGAGCGGGCCAAGCGCGTCGAGGAGGCCGCGAAGCTGCTCGACCTCGAGCCCTACCTCGCCCGGAAGCCGAAGGCGCTGTCGGGCGGTCAGCGCCAGCGCGTCGCGATGGGTCGCGCGATCGTGCGCCAGCCGCAGGTGTTCCTCATGGACGAGCCGCTGTCGAACCTCGACGCGAAGCTGCGCGTGCAGACGCGCACGCAGATCGCCTCGCTGCAGCGCCGCCTCGGCGTCACGACGGTCTACGTCACGCACGACCAGACCGAGGCGCTCACGATGGGCGACCGCATCGCCGTGCTCAAGGACGGCGTCCTGCAGCAGGTCGGCAGCCCGCGCGAGCTCTACGCCGCCCCGTCGAACATCTTCGTGGCGGGCTTCATCGGCAGCCCCGCCATGAACCTCATGGAGCTGCAGACGAGCGAGCGCGGCGTGCACTTCGGGCAGCACGTCGTGCCCATCCCCCGCGAGCAGGTCGCCGGCGCGAAGGACGGCTTCATCGTCGGCGTGCGCCCCGAGGACATCTCGGTCGCCGAGCAGGGCGAGGGCCTGCCCGTCGAGGTCGACCTCGTCGAGGAGCTCGGCGCCGACGGCTACCTCTACGGCCACGCCGATGTCGCGGGCGAGCGCGTCGACATCGTCGCCCGCGTCGATGGCCGCAACCACGCGAAGCTCGGCGACACCGTCTTCATCACGCCCGACCCGACGCACCTGCACGTGTTCGACAAGACGACGGGCAACCGCCTCTGAGCGACCCCACCGCGCGATCCACCCGCGAGGGCCCCGATCCCGGTCGGGGCCCTCGCGGCATGCCCGCGGTGCTCGAGGCGCCGGCGCGCGCGCGACCGTGGCGGATGCGGGCGTCCCCATCCGCCGCCGGCGCGCCTACGATGGCGGCATGGCCTCGGATCTGCGGATCACCTCGTCGCTCATGGATGCGACGCTGCTCGATCTGCCGTGGGATGTGCCGCTCGAGGAGTGGACGGAAGCGGACGTCGTGCAGCTGCCGAAGGGCATCTCGCGCCACCTCGTGCGCTTCGCGCGCCTGAGCGGCCGCGTCGTCGCGATCAAGGAGACGACGGCCGAGATGGCCAACCGCGAGTACGCGATGCTGCGCACGCTCCAGCGCCTCGAGGTGCCGTGCGTCGAGCCGCTCGCGGTCATCGACGAGCGCGCCGATCGCGACGGCCAGCCGCTCGCGGCCGTGCTCGTCACGCGCCACTTGCGGTTCTCGCTCCCCTACCGCGCGCTCTACTCGGCGTCGATGAAGGAGTCGACGGCGCAGCGGCTCGTCGACGCCCTCGCCGGCCTGCTCGTGCGCCTGCACCTCGTCGGCTTCTACTGGGGCGACGTGTCGCTGTCGAACACGCTCTTCCGCCGCGACGCGGGCGCCTTCGCCGCCTACCTCGTCGACGCCGAGACCGGCGAGCTCGAGCCGGGCGGGCTCTCGGACGGGCGGCGCGAGAACGACCTCGAGGTCGCGCGCGTGAACATCGCCGGCGAGCTGCTCGACCTCGCCGCGGGCGGGCGGCTCGACGAGTCGATCGACCCGGTCGCGGTCGCGGGCTCCATCGTCGAGCAGTACACGTCGCTGTGGCACGAGCTGCACAGCGACCAGGTCGTGCCCGCCGACGAGCGCTGGCGCATCAGCGAGCGCATCGAGCGGCTCAACGCGCTCGGCTACGACATCGGCGAGCTGTCGATGCGCACGGGCGACGGCGGCACGACCGTCGCGATCCGTCCGAAGGTCGTCGACCCCGGGCATCACCACCGCCGCCTGCAGTCGCTCACGGGCATCGACGCCGAGGAGAACCAGGCGCGCCGCATGCTCAACGACCTCGACCAGTACGTCGCGACGCAGCACGACCTGCGCCCTGGCGTCGGCGACGAGGTGCTCGCGGCCGAGTGGTTCGAGCGCGTCTTCGCGCCCGTCGTCGCCGCCGTGCCGATCGAGCTGCGCGGCAAGCTCGAGGGTCCAGAGGTCTTCCACGAGGTGCTCGAGCACCGCTGGTTCCTCTCGGAGCAGCAGCAGCGCGAGGTCACGCTCGACGAGGCGACCGCGAGCTACATCGAGACGCAGCTCGCCTACCGCCGCGACGAGGCGGCGCTGCTCGGCGTGCCGAGCACCATGACGATGCCGGTCGTCACGCTGCAGGAGCACGCCGCCGACGACGACGAGACGGACTGGCGCGACCTCGTCTAGCCCGCCGGCTCAGCGCCTCGCGGCTCGGCGCTTCGCGACCTCGTAGAGCGTGACGGATGCGGCGATGCCGGCGTTGAGCGACTCGGTGATCGACTCGATGGGGATCGAGACGATCGCGTCGCACGTCTCGGCGACGAGGCGGGAGATGCCCTTGCCCTCGCTGCCCACGACGACGACGAGGGGCCCGTCGGCGAGGTCGAGCTCGTGCAGCGGCACGTCGCCGTCGCCGTCGAGGCCGATCACGAACATCCCCTCTGCCTTGAGCTCCTTGAGCGTCGACGTGAGGTTCGCGGCCATCGCGACCGGCACGCGCGCGGCGGCGCCGGCGCTCGTCTTCCACGCGCTCGCGGTGACGCCCACCGAGCGCCGCTGTGGCACGATGACGCCCTGCGCGCCGAAGGCGGCCGCCGAGCGGATGATCGCACCGAGGTTGCGCGGGTCGGTCACGCCGTCGAGCGCAACGAACAGGGGGTTCTGGCCGCGGTCCCGCACGGTCTCGAGCAGGTCGATCGGGTGCGCGTACTGGTAGGGCGGCACCTTGAGCGCGACGCCCTGGTGCACCGCGTCGTGCCCCGAGATGCGGTCGAGCTCGGGCCGCATGACCTCGAGCACCGGCACGCCGCGCTTCGTCGCGAGCGAGAGGATCTCCCTGACGCGGTCGTCCATCTCGAGCCGCGCTGCGAGGATGAGCGAGGTCGCGGGGATCCTCGCCTTGAGCGCCTCGAGCACCGAGTTGCGACCGGTCACGAGCTCCGACTCGTCCTTCGCGCTCGAGGGCTTGCGGTGCCGAGGGGGCTCCGGCCGACGGCCCTTGCTCGCGGCGGCCTCGAAGCGCTCGCGCGCGGCCTTGCGCTTGCCTGCCGGGTGCCAGGAGCGGTCCTCGGCCTTCGGCGTCGGACCCTTGCCCTCGAGCGCCTTGCGGCCGTGGCCGCCGGTGCCCTTCGTGGCACCCTTCTTGCGCGGGGGGCGCTGCGGCTTGTTCATGCGATGCTCCAGGTAGTGGTGTCCTTGCCGTCCTCGACGAGGATGCCGGCGGCCGCGAGCGCGTCGCGGATGCGATCGGATGCGGCGAAGTCCTTGGCTGCGCGCGCCTCGCGGCGCTCGGCGAGCAGCGACTCGACGAGGCTCGACAGCGCTGCGGTCGCCGCCGTCGCACCACCGGCCGACACTCCAGACTGCCACACGGCGTCCTCGGGGTCGAGCCCCAGCACGCGCAGCATCGCGCGCACCTCGCCCGCGCGGGCGAGCGCGGCCGCCGCATCGCCCGCGTCGAGCGCGGCGTTCGCGGCCCGCGTCGACTCGTGCAGCACCGCGATCGCCTGCGGGGTCGAGAGGTCGTCGTCCATCGCCGCGGCGAACGCATCCGGCACCTCGGCGGCGGGCAGCTCACCGACGCGGCTCGCTCGCTCGAGCATCGACTCGATGCGGCCGAAGGCGGCTGCCGCCTCGCCGAGCGAGCCGCCCTCGAGGCTGCCGTCGGCGGTGCGCAGGTCGATCGTCGAGCGGTAGTGCGGCGCGACGAGGAAGTAGCGCACGACGATGGGGCGCACGGAGGCGAGCAGGTCCGCGGCGAAGATCGAGTTGCCGAGCGACTTCGACATCTTCTCGCCGTCGACGTTGACGAGCCCGTTGTGGCTCCACACCTGCGCGAAGCCGAGCCCCGCCGCGCTCGACTGCGCGAGCTCGTTCTCGTGGTGCGGGAACCGCAGGTCGAGGCCGCCGCCGTGGATGTCGAAGGCGTCGCCGAGGTACTTGCGCGCCATCGCCGAGCACTCGATGTGCCAGCCGGGCCTGCCGACTCCCCACGGCGACGCCCACGACGCCGACGCGGGCTCATCCGCCTTCCGCGCCTTCCAGAGCGCGAAGTCGCGCGGATCGCGCTTGCCGCGCGGATCGGCGTCGGCAGCCGGCTCCATCCGGTCGATCGACTGGCGGGTAAGGGCGCCGTACCCGCTCCACGAGCGCACGTCGAAGTAGACGTCCGCCGAGCCGTCGAGCGCGGGGTAGGCGTGGCCGCGCTCGATGAGGAGGGCGATGAGCGCGTGCATCTCGGCCACGGATGCGGTCGCGCGCGGCTCGTAGGTGGGCGCGAGCACGCCGACGCCGCGGTAGGCGGCCGCGAACTCGAGCTCGACGCGGTAGGCGAGCGCCCACCACGGCTCGTCGACGGCGTTCACGAGCACCTTGTCGTCGATGTCGGTGACGTTGCGGACGAAGGTGACGCGCATGCCGCGGTGCTCGAGCCAGCGCCGCCACACGTCGTAGGCGACAGCGCTGCGCACGTGGCCGATGTGCGGCGACGACTGCACGGTGGGCCCGCAGACGTACATCGAGATCTCGCCCGGCGTGAGCGGCCGCAGGTCGACGACGGCCTGCTGCTTCGAGTCGTAGATGCGCACGGTCACGGTAGCCAAGGCTACTTGGCCGCGCTCGCGGCCGCGGTGCCCCGCCGTGCGAGGCGCGGGGCTAGCCTGGCCCCGCGCGGCGCGCGCCGCCCCGACAGCGAAGGAGCAGCCATGTCGTTCCAGGCCTACCTCGACGCGATCGAGCGCAAGACCGGCCGCACCCCCCGAGCGCTCGTGGAGCTCGCGCGCGAGCGCGGCTTCGGTCCCGGCACGAAGGCGACGCCGATCCTCGAATGGCTCAAGGAGGAGTTCGAGCTCGGCCGCGGGCACGGCATGGCGCTCGTGCACGTCATCACGAAGGGACCCGAGATCAGCGACGCGCACGTCGGCTCGACCGGCGCGCACGCCGACGCGAGCGCGACGCTGTGGCTCGACGGCGCCGCGACGAACCCGAACCGCTGAGCGGCCTTCCGCACAACGCAAGCCCGCGCCCCGGGATCCGCGGCGCGCCGCGCCCTCGGGTCCCGCCGGGCGCTGCACGCGGGCCGAGGGCTTGCGTTGTGCGCCGTGGGCCGGGCCGACGGGGCCGCTCGGCGAGCGGTGCGCCGAGGGCCGGGCCGACGGGGCTAGTCGGTGAGCGAGCGGTGCGGCGGCGCCGCCGCCCGGCGGATGAGGGCGGTCGCGATCGCCTGCACGCCCTCGCCGCGGCCGATCGCCCCGAGTCCGTCGGTCGTCGTGCCCGAGACGCTCACGGGGGCTCCGACGAGGGCGGAGAGCACGCGCTGCGCCTCGTCGCGGCGCGAGCCGATGCGCGGCCGGACGCCGAGCACCTGCACCGAGACGTTCACGGGCACCCAGCCGTGCTCGGCGAGACGAGCGAGGGCCGCGCGCACGAAGACCTCGCCGTGCGCGCCTGCGTGCTGCGGGTCGTCGACGCCGACGAGGCCGCCGATGTCCCCGAGCCCCGCGGCGCCGAGCAGCGCGTCGACGATGGCGTGGCACGCGGCGTCGCCGTCGGAGTGGCCCGCGAGGCCCTGACCCTCCCACTCGAGGCCCGCGAGGCGCAGCGGCCCCTCGCCGCCGAAGGCGTGCACGTCGACGCCGATGCCCGTGCGGATCTCGAGCGCCCCCGCAGCCGCGGAGCCGGGCGGCGCGAGCAGCGCCTCCGCGCGGTCCGCGTCGGCGGGCGTCGTGATCTTGAACGCGAGCTCGTCGCCGGCGACCGCGACGACGGCCTCTCCGAGCGCCTGCACGAGCTGCGCGTCGTCGGTCGAGGCGCCGCGCGCGTCGCCCGCCGCCTCGTAGGCGCGGCGCAGCAGCTGCGCGTCGAAGCCCTGCGGCGTCTGCATGGCGCGGAGCGCCGAGCGATCGACGATCGCGCCGAGGCCCTCGTCGCCCGCCTCGCGGATCGTGTCGACGACGGGGAGCACCGGCACGACGGCACGCGCCCCCGCGCGCAGGGCGCCGAGGACGCGCTCGACCTGCGCCGCAGGCGTGAGCGCGCGCGCCGCGTCGTGCACGAGCACGAGGCGCGCATCGGCCGCCTCGAGCCCCGCGGCGACGGAGTCGGCGCGCGTCGCTCCCCCGGCGACCACCGTCGCAGCCGCGCCCGCGCGCTCGGCGATCGCCGACGCATCCGCCTCGAAGCCGGCGGGGACGACGAGGACGACGCTCGCGTCGACGCCCGCGAGCCTGCGCAGCGCATGCTCGAGGATGGTCGCGCCCGCGACGCTCGCGAACGCCTTGGGCGTGCCGCGGCCCAGGCGCGTGCCGCTGCCCGCGGCGACGACGATGATGGCGGTGTCGGTCACAGCGACAGCCTAGAGAGCCGCGCCGCGCGGGCCCGCCGCCCCGGAACGGCGAAGGCGCCCGGCCTCTCGGCTCGGGCGCCTCGCGCGGGGTCTGCGGGGCTCAGCTCGCGGGGGCGAGGGCCTCGTCGAGGCGGGCCGCCGCGGCGTCCTCATCGGTGTGCTCGGCGAGCGCGAGCTCGCTCACGAGGATCTGCCGCGCCTTGGCGAGCATGCGCTTCTCGCCGGCCGAGAGGCCGCGGTCCTGGTCGCGGCGCGAGAGGTCGCGCACGACCTCGCTCACCTTGATGACGTCGCCAGAGGCGAGCTTCTCGACGTTGGCCTTGTAGCGGCGCGCCCAGTTCGTCGGCTCCTCGGTGAAGTCGGCGCGCAGCACCTCGAAGACCCTGTCGAGGCCCTCCTCGCCGATGACGTCGCGCACACCCACCATGTCGACGTTGGCCGCGGGCACCTCGATCGTGAGGCCGCCCTGCGCGACGTTGAGCTTGAGGTAGGTGGTCTCCACGCCCTTGATCTTGCGCACCTTGACCTCGGTGATCGTCGCGGCACCGTGGTGGGGGTAGACGACCGTCTCTCCGACCTCAAAGTTCATCGAATGCTCCTCGTCATAGCCAGAACCTTGATTTTATCACAGCGTGTCGCTCGCGGCCGCCCTCGGTGAGGTGGTTGAATCGCGCCCTTCGCGCGCCGGCCGGCGGCCGGTCGGGCCCGGATGGCGGGTAGTAGACTCGGTCGCGACCGCGCCGCGCGCACCAGCGGGGCATGAGCGTCATCTTGTCGAAAGGGTCCCCGTGCAGCCTCGCCTCGCCGCAGCAGCCGTCGCAGCCGCCGTCGTCGTCCTGACCGCGACCGGTTGCAACTTCCTCACGCCGCAGGCGACGACGATCCGGTACGACGCCTCGGACGGCGTCTCGGGCGTGACGGGCGGAGTCGAGATCCACAACGCGATGCTCGTGGGCGAGCCCGAGGGCGACTCCCTCAGCCTCGTCGCCAGCTTCGCGAACGACGGCGAGGCGACGATCGTCGAGATCCGCTACGACGACGCCGTGCAGCAGGTGCGCGTCGGCCAGGGCCTGACGACCTTCGGCTTCGAGGACCAGATCGTCATGCCCGCGAACCCCGACCTCGTCTTCGGCGAGCTCGAGAACGTCTCCTTCCAGGCCGACGGGGCCGAGCCGACGGGGCTCGAGGTGCCCACGATCTCGACCGAGGTCGTCGGCTACGAGTCGTTCGCGCCGACGGAGTAGCCCGCCGGTCCGCGCCGGCCGCGCCTCGCGCCCGTCCGCGCCCGCCGAGCATCGCGCCGGTCCGCGCTCGGGATAGCGCGGAGCTCGGCCGCGACGCGATCGGGGATCGCCGTCCTCGGCCGCGCGCCGGTCAGCGCTCGAAGCGGTACCCGAGCCCTCGCAGCGTCACGACGCGCGTGGGGTTCGAGGGGTCCTCCTCGATCTTCGCCCGCAGCCGCTTGATGTGCACGTCGAGCGTCTTCGTGTCGCCGAAGTAGTCGCTGCCCCACACGCGGTCGATGAGCTGCCCGCGGGTGAGCACCCGGCCCGCGTTGCGCATGAGGTACTCGAGCAGCTCGAACTCGCGCAGCGGCATCGCGACCTCCTCGCCGGCGACGTGCACGGTGTGGCTGTCGGAGTCGAGGCGCACGCGCCCCACCTCGACGACCGAGTCGTCCTCGTCCTCCTCGTCGACGGCGCGACGGCGCATCACGGCGCGGATGCGCGCGACGAGCTCGCGGGACGAGTAGGGCTTCGTGACGTAGTCGTCGGCACCGAGCTCGAGCCCGACGATCGTGTCGACCTCGCTGTCCTTCGCGGTCACCATGATGATCGGCACCTGCGAGCTCTGCCGGATGTGGCGGCACACCTCGGTGCCGCTGCGACCGGGGAGCATGAGGTCGAGCAGGATCAGGTCGGCGCCCTCCGCCTCGAACATCCGCACCGCGGCGTCGCCGTCCTCTGCGTGGGCCGTCTCGTAGCCCTCGAGCTCGAGCAGGTACGACAGCGGCTCGGCGAGCGCCGTCTCATCCTCGACGATCAGGATGCGCGTCATGGATCTCCTTGCGGGCGGGTGCGGCTGCCGCGGGCAGCCGCAGCGTGAACGTCGACCCCTGACCGGGGCGCGACCAGAGCGTGACCTCGCCGCCGTGGCTCACGGCGACATGCTTCACGATACTGAGGCCGAGGCCCGTGCCGCCCGTCACGCGGCTGCGCGCGGGATCGACCCGGTAGAAGCGCTCGAAGACGCGCTCCTGCTCCTCGGCCGCGATGCCGACGCCCTTGTCGGAGACCGCCACCTCGACGACGCCGTCGGTCACGCGCACGCCGATGCCGACGTGCGTCGCCTCCGGCGAGTACTGCACCGCGTTCGAGATGAGGTTCTGCACGGCCATGGTGACGAGCTCCTCCGAGCCCAGCACCTCCGCCTCCTCGAGCACGCGAGGGATGATGCGCATCCGCTTCGCCTCCGCGAGCACCCGGTTGCGGTCGACGGCGACGTCGACGACGCGCGCGATCGGGAACCGCTCCGCGTGCTCGAGCGGGTCGTCGGCCTGGATGCGGGAGAGGTCGATGAGCTCCTTCGTCATGCGGCCGAGCCGATCGGCCTCGAGCTGCATGCGCTGCGCGAAGGAGCGCACGCGCTCGGGCTCCTCCGCGCCGGCCTCGATCGCCTCGGCGAGCACCTGGAGCGCCCCGATCGGCGTCTTGAGCTCGTGGCTGATGTTGGCGACGAAGTCGCGGCGCACGCCCGCGAGCCGCAGCTCCTCGGTGCGATCGGAGGCGAGCACGAGCATGAAGCGGTTGCCGAGCGGCGCGACGCGCACGCGCAGGTGCACCTGGTTGCCGGTGCCGATGCGCCCGCGGCGGTGCAGGAGGTCGAGCACCTCGGCCTCGCCCGTGCGCCAGACGCGCCGCACCGCATCCGCGATCTCGTGCGAGCGCAGCGTCCTGCCCTCGACGAGGTCGAGCGCCTCAGCGCCCGGCGAGGAGAGGATGACCTGGTTGGAGCCGTCGAGCACGACGCCGGCCGACTCGAGCACCTGCACCATCGCGGCGATGCCGTCGGGGACCGACTCGCTCGCGATCGCCATCACCTGCCGGCCGCGCTGCGCGGCGATGCCGAGCAGGTGCACGGATGCGGCTCCGACCGCGAAGCCCAGCAGGAGCGCCAGGAGGACGTACCACGACGCATCCACGCCGCAATCGTAGCGGGCGCGGCTGTCGGCCCCTGCGGTTCAGTCCTCAGACACCCCCCGGTAACCTGGCCCCGGGACACTCAGGGTTCGACCCGCGCCCGTGCCGCCGCAGTCCCGGGCGCAACATTAGGAGCAGGAGCAATGCGCGACGTTTTCCAGCAGGAGCTCGCCGAGGTGCAGCAGCGCCTCGTCGACATCGCCAACCACGTGGTGGTCTCGATCGAGGCCGCAGTGCGTGCCTTCGGCGACTCGAACGTGCAGCTCGCAGAGCACGTGATCGCGACCGATCCGATCATCGACGACAAGGCGGCGGCGCTCGACGAGCTCGCGATCGACATCATCGCGCGTCAGTCGCCGGTCGCGCGCGACCTGCGCATCGTCGTCTCGGCGCTGCGCATCTCGGCGTCGCTCGAGCGCATGGGCGACCTCGCCCGGCACATCGCGCTGCTCGCGCGCTACCGCTTCCCCATGCAGGTCGTGCCGGAGTCGCTGCAGCCGACCTTCGCCGAGATGGGCGCGAACGACATCGAGATCGCGAAGATGCTGCGCGACCTGCTCGAGACGCAGGACCTCTCGCTCGCCGATCGCCTCCAGGCGGCCGACGAGCACGTCGACAAGCTGCACCGCGACGTGTTCGCGCACGTGCTCGGCACGGCGTGGGAGGGCGCGGCGCACACGACCGTCGACGCGACGCTCGCGAGCCGCTACCACGAGCGCTTCGCCGACCACGCGGTCGGCATCGCCAAGAAGGTGCAGTACCTCGCGACCGGCGAGTGGGTCGGGGACGAGGACGCGCACGCCGAGATGGCGCCGGAGCCCGTGCAGCCGATCCAGCCCGGCAGCTGACGCCAGCAGCGACACGAAGAGGGGGCCCCGCACTCGCGGGGCCCCCTCTTCGTGTCGCGCTAGCGCTTGCCCTGGCTCGCCACGGCGGCCGCGCCGGCCGCGGCGGCCTCCGGGTCGAGGTACTCGCCCGGCGCGAGCGGCATGTTGTCCTCGCCGAGGCGGTAGAGCAGCGGGATCCCGGTGGGGATGTTGAGGCCCGCGATGTCGTCGTCGGAGATGTCGTCGAGGTGCTTGACGAGCGCGCGCAGCGAGTTGCCGTGCGCGGTCACGAGCACCGTCCTGCCGGCCTCGAGGTCCTTCGTGATCGTCGACTCCCAGTAGGGCAGGAAGCGCTCGATGACGTCCTTGAGGCACTCGGTCCTCGGCACCTCGCCGTCGATGTCGGCGTAGCGGGGATCGCCCACCTGCGAGTGCTCGTTGTCGTCGGCGATGGGCGGCGGCGGCGTGTCGAAGGAGCGGCGCCACGTCATGAACTGCTCCTCGCCGTACTGCGCGAGCGTCTCGGCCTTGTCCTTGCCCTGCAGGTCGCCGTAGTGGCGCTCGTTGAGGCGCCACGAGCGGTGCACGGGGATCCACGCGCGATCGGCGGCGTCGAGGGCGAGGTTGGCCGTCTGGATCGCGCGCGTGAGGAGCGACGTGTAGAGCACGTCGGGCAGCAGGTCGCGCTCGCGCAGCAGCTCACCGCCGCGCTTGGCCTCTTCCTCCCCCTTCGGCGTGAGGCGCACGTCGACCCAGCCGGTGAAGAGGTTCTTCTCGTTCCAGGTGGACTGGCCATGGCGGAGCAGGATGAGGGTGCGCTCGGTCATGCCGCCAGCCTAGTCGGAGGGGCGTGGCTGCGACCGGGATGATGGATCCCGTGGCGAAGCACGTGGGACGCATCACGCGCGGCACGACCGGCGTGAACCGGCTGCGGCGCGTGGATCGCTGGATCGCGGCGCAGCCCGCGGCGCGCGTGCCCGGCTGCCTCGTGGTCGACCTCGGCTACGGCGCGAGCGCGACGACGAGCCTCGAGCTGCACGAGCGGCTCTCGCGCGGCAATCCCGGCGTCGAGGTGCTCGGGCTCGAGATCGACCCGGCCCGCGTCGAGCTCGCGAGCGCCGAGCTCGCCGCGGCGCGCGAGGCGGGGCCGACGCGCTACGGGCGCGCGATCGCGAGCGACGCGCGCGTCTCGTTCGCGCTCGGCGGCTTCGAGGTGCCGGCGCCGCGGCCCCCGCACGTCATCCGCGCCATGAACGTGCTGCGGCAGTACGACGAGCACGAGGTCGCGGCGCACTGGGCGACGATGCGCGCGAGGCTCGCCCCTGGCGGGCTGCTCGTGGAGGGCACCTCCAACGAGGTGGGGCGCGTGTGCTCATGGGTCGCGCTCGACGCCACCGGGCCGCGCTCCCTCACGATCGCGCTCAAGGTCGACGCGCTCGGCGACGACGCGATGCCCGCGCCCTCGGTCGTCGCCGAGCGGCTGCCGAAGGCGCTCATCCACCGCAACGTGCCGGGCGAGCGCGTGCACGCGCTGCTGGCTGAGCTCGACCGCGCATGGGCGATCGAGGCTCCGCTCGCCGACTTCGGCGCGGTGCAGCGCTGGGTGGCGACGGCGCGGCGGATGCGCGAGGCCGGCTGGCCGGTCATCGGCGGCCCAGCGCGCTGGCGGCTCGGCGAGCTCACCGTCGCGTGGGACGCCGTGGCGCCGGGCGCGTCTCCTCCCTAGCGCCCCTCGCTGCTCGCCTGCACCATCCGGCTGCGCCGAGCCGCGGATGCCCGCCACCTCGTGCAGGTCGCGCGAGGTCACCTGCACCATCCGGCCGCACCGAGCGGCGGACGCCCGCCAACCTCGCGCACGCGGCGCCAGGCGACCTGCACCATCCGGCTGCACCGAGCCGCGGATGCCCGCCACCTCGTGCAGGTGCTGCGAAGCCACCTGCACCATCCGGCCGCGCCGCGCAGCGAACGCTCGCCACCTCGTGCAGCCCTGGCAGCGGAGCCGCTCGTGCCCGCGGCGCGACGCGCGCCGCGCTCGCGCGCTCCCGGCGGGCCGCCCGCGGTCAGGGCGCGGAGCGCGTGGGGCGCTGCACGGCGCCCAGTCGCGGCAGGCGCGGCGGTCGGTGCGCGTGGCCCGCGGTGGGCGGCACGAGCACCTGCTGGCCGGCGGCGACCGCGATGCCGTCGGCGGTCCGCACGACGAGATCGGCGTCGGCGGGGGCGGAGCGCTTCACGACCGCGAGCGCGATGGGGCCGAGCTCGTCGTGGATCGCGGCCGACGTGACGGCGCCGACGGCCGTCTCGCCCGCGAGCACCTCGTCGCCCGGCGCGACGGGCGAGCTCTGGCTGCCGTCGAGGTGCAGCAGCACCACGCGGCGCGGCGGCGCGCCGAGGTTGTGCACCTTCGCGACCGTCTCCTGCCCGCGGTAGCAGCCCTTCGCGAGGTGCACGGCGGTCGTGAGCCAGTCGAGCTCGTGCGGGATGGAGCGCTCGTCGACCTCCGCGAGCGCCGGCCGGCCTGCCGCGATGCGGAGCGCGTCGGCCGCGAGCGAGCCGACGACGCGGTCGACGGGCAGCGACTCGGCGTCGGCGGGCGAGAGGATCGCCTCCGCCCAGCGCCAGGGCTCCCCCGTCGGCTCGCCGTAGCGCACGCCGCCGGGCGCGACCTCCGGCCAGCCGTCGACCCACGCGAGCGCTCCCGCAGGCTCGCCGGCGGTGCCGACGACGACGACCTCGGGACGCTCGATCTCGACCTGCTTGTAGAAGCGCATCCGCGTCAGCCACGACTCGAGCGCGTCGCCCGTGCCGGCGTCGACGAGGATCCACAGCGACTCGCCCGTCCAGCGCAGGCGCATCGCGTGCTCGATGCGCCCCTCGGGCGAGAGCACGAGCGACTCGGTCGAAGCTCCCTCCGGCATGTGCTCGATCGCCTGCGTCGTGATCGAGTCGAGCCACGGGAGCGTGTCGGGGCCCGAGAGCCGCAGCACGTCGCGCGGCAGCAGCACGAGCCCGCCGGCGCGCAGCCGCCGCTGCTCGGCGATGGGGTTGCCCACGTGGAGCGGCAGGCCCGAGCGCTCGTCGAGCACCGCGCGCGGGATGCTCGCGGCGATGCGGCGCGCGGCCTCGGCGCTCACGGCTCGTTCGCCTCGCTCGGCGTCACGCGGGCGAGCCGCGCCGAGGCGTGGCTCTCGAGGCCCTGGCCGAGCGCGGCGAGATCCCACGCCCACAGCAGGTGGTTCTCGACGAGCCCGTACATGCGGGTCGATGCGGAATGCTCCTTCGCGCCCGCGCCGCGCAGCACCGCGTCGGTCGCGAGGTCGATGCGCGGGCCCGCGATCGTGCCGAGGTAGAGCTCGGCGACACCCGTCGGGTGCGAGATGAGGGCCTGGAGCTCGAAGCCGCCGTCGGGTCGGCGGAGCCCCTCGACGGCCTCGAGGTCGCCGAACGCGGGCTCGCCCTCCGGCGGCAGCATGCCGGGGCCCGCGTCGGCCGCGTGCGCGGGACGCGCGAGGCGCCAGAAGCCGCTCTCGGCCGCGAGCGGCGTGAGCTCGTCGTCGAGCTGCCACGCGTAGGCCTCGTAGCTGAGGTAGGGGTTGCCGTGGTGGGCGAACGAGACGCGCTGCCCGAACTCCCGCTCGACCGTGCGCTCGCCGACCGGGAACGAGAGCACGCCCGTGCCCTCCCACGAGCCGATGAGCCACTGCAGCGGCCCCAGCTCGGCGGGCAGCGTCGGGTCGAGCTCGAGCATGGCTAGCGCTGACCCCGGAAGAGGCTCCGCACGACGGCGAACGAGACGCCGACGATCGCGAGCATCGCGAGTCCCAGCAGGCCGAGGAAGAAGATCTCGAGGGCGACGACAGGGATTGCCATGCCTCGATCGTATCGCGGCGCTCGATCGCCGACCGCGCGCGCACAGCGCAGCACACGGCGCCGGGAACCCCGTGAGCGGGCCTGCGCGGCCGCGGCGAGCGGGGCTGCGCGGCTACAGGTGCGTGAGCGGCACGAGGATCGCGCTCGCGATCGCGAGCACGACGACGCTGCCGAACACCGCCGCGGCGAGCCGGTCGACGAGGCCCGGCTCGGTCGGGCCGCCGAGCTGGATCGCGAAGGCGACGAGCGTGCACGCGCCCAGCACGATCGGCAGCCACACGATCCCGTCGGTCGGCTGCAGCACGCCGACGAGCACGGCGCCGACGACCGCGACGAGCCACACGGGCCACACGCTCGCCCACTGCCACGACATCGCGTTGCGCATGCCCTCCATCATGGCGCACGCGCCCTGGGCACGGGACGGGTCGCGACTCGCAATAGGATCGATGAGGCAGGAGGCTGGATGGCGCACGTCGTGATCTTCACCCGCCGCGACCGGGGCGTGCTGCCCAGTCTCGAGCTGCTCGAGCACCGCGTGAGCACGCTGCCGCCGACGGCGGAGGCGGTCGCCCATGCCCCGGGAGCGGATCTGCTCGTCGTCGACGCGGTCGGAGAGCTCGCGGCGGCCAAGGCCACCTGCAGGCTGCTCGAGCTCGACCCGGCGCCGGTGCTGCTCGTGCTCGGCGAGGGCGGCTTCGCCGCCGTGACGCCCGAGTGGGGCGCCACCGACATCGTGCTCGACACCGCTGGACCTGCAGAGCTCGAGGCGCGCATCCGCCTCGCCCTCGCGGCCGCTCGCGTCCGCGCCCCCATCTCGGCGAGCGGGCTCACGATCGACGAGGCGAGCTACCAGGCCAAGGTCGACGGCAAGCCCGTCGACCTCACCTACAAGGAGTTCGAGCTGCTGCGGTTCCTCGCTGCGCACCCGGCGCGCGTGTTCACGCGCGAGCAGCTGCTGAGCGAGGTGTGGGGCTACGACTACTTCGGCGGCACGCGCACCGTCGACGTGCACGTGCGGCGGCTGCGCGCGAAGCTCGGCGATCTCGAGAGCCTCATCGGCACCGTGCGCGGTGTCGGCTACCGCTTCGAGCTGTCGGACGAGTGAGGGAGGCGCCATGCCGGGACCGATGAGCGAGGAGCCGCTCGAGGCCTCGCGCGCCGCAGAGCTCGCCGAGGCGCTCGGCGCCGCGTGCGCCGCGCACGACGGCATGCCGCCCTTCAACGATCAGGCGCTCGTCGAGCTGCGCCGCGGCGAGCGCCGCGCGATCGGCGACGCCGAGGCGCTCGCCGTCATCAGCGACGCCGAGCGCGAGGTCGAGCTCGCGGTGCACCCCGAGCGGCGCGGCCGCGGTCGCGGCACCGCGCTCGTCGCTCGCGTCGCCGCCGAGCTCGGCAGCTTCGAGGCCTGGGCCCACGGCGACCTGCCGGCCGCGCAGGCGATCGCGCGCCGGCTGCCCGCGACGCGCGTGCGCTCGCTCCTGCAGCTGCGCGCTCCCGTGCCGGCCGCGCGCGACGACCGGCTGCCCGAGGGCGCCCGCCCGTTCGAGCCCGCCGACGCGCCCGCCCTGCTCGCCCTGAACGCGGCCGCCTTCGCGACGCATCCGGAGCAGGGTCGCATGAGCGCCGACGACCTCGCCGCTCGCATGGCCGAGCCGTGGCACGACGACGCCAACCTCGTCGTGCTGCCGGGCGAGGACGGGCTCGACGCCTTCGCGTGGATCAAGCCCGCGGGCGACGTCGCGGAGCTCTACGTGCTGGGCGTCTCTCCCGACCGGCAGGGAGCGGGGCTCGGCACGCGGATGCTCGAGGCCGCCTTCGCGCGCATGCGCGCCCTCGGGGCGACGACGGCGCACCTCTACGTCGAGGGCGACAACGAGGCGGCGCTCGCGCTCTACCGGCGCGCCGGGTTCGAGCAGTGGGCGATCGACGCGCGATATCGGCACCCGGGGTTCACCCGCGGTTGACACAATGAGCGCATGAGCGAAGGCAGCACGACCGACACCTCCCTCCCGCGCCCCGCGGCCGACGGGCCGCGTCGTGCCCCGCGCGCCCTCACCGAGGAGCGCACGTTCCACGACGCGAACGAGTCGGACTTCGACCGCGACGACTTCGACGACGAGATCGCGTGGTCGGTCGAGATGCAGGGCGTCGCGACCGAGGACGGCCTGCCCGCCGACCGCTTCCTCGATCGCGAGCTCTCCTGGCTGCAGTTCAACCAGCGCGTGCTCGAGATGGCCGAGGACCCGAGCACGCCCCTGCTCGAGCGCGCGAACTTCCTCGCGATCTTCGCCTCGAACCTCGACGAGTTCTTCATGGTGCGCGTCGCGGGCCTCAAGCGACGCATCACCACAGGGCTCGCGGTGCCGACGAACGTCGGGATGTCGCCGCAGCAGCTGCTGCACGAGATCGTCGAGCGCGCGCACGAGCTGCAGCTGCGCCACGCGAAGGCGGCGCAGGAGTCCTTCGCTCCGGACCTCGAGGCGGCGGGCATCGTGCTCGTCCGCTGGCAGGAGCTCAGCGACGGCGAGCGCGAGGCGATGTCGCGGCGCTTCGACGACGAGATCTTCCCCGTCCTCATGCCGCTCGCGGTGGACCCCGCGCACCCCTTCCCCTACATCTCCGGCCTCTCGCTCAACCTCGCCGTGCGCGTGCGGGTGCCGGGCGAGGAGGAGGACCAGTTCGCGCGGCTCAAGGTGCCCGCGGTGCTGCCGCGCTTCGTCGAGCTGCCGCGCGTCGCCGGTGCGCAGCGCTTCCTGCCGCTCGAGGAGCTCATCGCCAACAACCTCGACGAGGTCTTCTCCGGGATGGAGATCGTCGAGCACTACGTCTTCCGCGTCACGCGCAACGAGGACGTCACGATCGACGAGGACGACACCGAGAACCTCATCAAGGCGCTCGAGCACGAGCTCTCGCGCCGCAAGTTCGGCCCGCCCATCCGCCTCGAGGTGTCGGAGGACATCGACGACGGCACGCTCGAGCTGCTCGTCGACGAGCTCGGCATCACCGAGAGCGAGGTCTACCGGCTGCCGGGCCTGCTCGACCTCACGGGGCTGTTCCAGCTCTCGAGCATCGACCGGCCCGACCTGCACTACACGAAGCGCGTGCCGGTCACGGCGCCGGCCTTCCTGCCCACGGATCAGGACGACGAGCCCGACCTGTTCCAGGCGATCACGCGCAAGGACGTGCTCGTGCACCACCCCTACGAGTCGTTCGCGACGAGCGTGCAGGCGCTGCTCGAGCAGGCTGCCGACGACCCCGACGTGCTCGCGATCAAGCAGACGCTCTACCGCACCTCCGGCGACTCCCCCGTCGTCGCCGCGCTCATCCGCGCCGCGGCGGCCGGCAAGCAGGTGCTCGCGCTCGTCGAGGTCAAGGCGCGCTTCGACGAGCAGGCGAACATCCGCTGGGCCAAGCAGCTCGAGCGCGCGGGCGTGCACGTCGTCTACGGCATCGTGGGCCTCAAGACCCACTGCAAGCTCATGATGATCGTGCGGCGCGAGAACGGCAGGCTGCGGCACTACTGCCACATCGGCACGGGCAACTACAACCCCAAGACGAGCCGCATCTACGAGGACTTCGGCCTCTTCACCGACAACGACCAGGTGGGCCGCGACATCACGCGCCTGTTCAACGAGCTCTCCGGCTACGCGAAGGAGAAGTCGTACCAGCGCCTGCTCGTCGCGCCGCGCCACCTGCGCAAGGGGCTCCTCGCGCGGATCGAGCGCGAGACCGAGGCGGCGCGCGCGGGTCGCACGGCCCGCATCCGCATCAAGGTCAACTCGATCGTCGACGAGCAGATCATCGACGCGCTCTACCGCGCGAGCCGCGCGGGCGTCGAGGTGCAGGTGTGGGTGCGCGGGATCTGCTCGATCAAGCCGGGCGTGCCCGGGCTAAGCGAGAACATCACGATCCGCTCGATCGTCGGCCGCTTCCTCGAGCACTCCCGCGTGTTCGCCTTCTGGAACGACGGGCACGAGGAGGTCTTCATCGGCTCGGCCGACATGATGCACCGCAACCTCGACCGCCGGGTCGAGACGCTCATCCAGCTCACCTCGACCGAGCACATGCGCGACATCCAGCGGCACTTCGACGCGGCGATGTCGCCGCAGACCGCCTCGTGGTGGGGCGAGCCCGACGGCACGTGGACGCGCCGCTTCACCGCGGAGGACGGCACGCCGCTCGACGACCTGCACCGCGACCGCATGATCCAGATCCAGCGCCGGAAGCGGACGGCGCGGTGAGCGCGCCGGCGCGGCCGGTGCTCGCGGCGGGAGCGCTCGTGTGGCGCGAGCGGGGCGGCGCCGTGGAGGTGCTGCTCGTCGAGCGCACGCAGCACCTCGACCACTCGCTGCCGAAGGGCAAGCTCGACCCGGGCGAGACGCTGCCCGAGTGCGCCGCCCGCGAGATCGAGGAGGAGACCGGCATCGCCGTCGCGCTCGGCGCGCCGCTGGGCCAGAGCGAGTACCGCTTGCCCGACGGCCGCGACAAGGTCGTCTACTACTGGCAGGCGAAGGCCGACGACGCGGCGATCGCCGCCGCCGCCTTCTCCCCCAACGACGAGATCCGCGCGCTCGAGTGGCTGCCGATCCGCGAGGCGAAGCAGCGCTGCACGTACGACCACGACGTCACGATCATCGAGCGCTTCGAGGCCCGCCTCGCGGCCGGGCACGCCGAGACGTTCCCGATCGTCGCGCTGCGCCACGCGAAGGCGGCGGACCCCTACGCGTGGGAGGGCTCGGATGCGTCACGGACGCTCACGTCGCGCGGCGAGCGGCAGGCGCGGCTCGTCGCCGGCGGCATCGCGGCCTTCGCGCCCGCGCGCATCCTCACCTCCGACGCGGTCCGGTGCGTGCAGACGCTCGAGCCGCTCGCCCGCAGGCTCGGCGTCCAGCCGAAGCCCGCGAAGGCGCTGAGCCAGGAGCGGCACGAGGCCCGCGGCCAGGAGGGCGTCGAGGATCCGCGCGCCGCGATCGAGCGCCGGATCGCCAAGGCCGTGCGGAAGCGCCGGGGCACCGTGCTCTGCTCGCACGCACCCGTCATCCCCGAGATCGTCACCGCCGTCGTGCACGCGACGGACGCGCTCGAGTCGGAGCGCACGCACCGGGCGTCGATGCTGCGCACAGCCGAGTTCACGGTGCTGCACGTCGCGGCGGGCGAGCGCCCCGAGCTCGTCGCGCTCGAGACGCACTGCCCCCGCGAGCTCTAGCGGCGCGGATCAGCCGAAGCGGCCCGAGACGTAGTCCTCGGTCGCCTGCACCGACGGGTTCGAGAAGATCTTGGCGGTCTCGTCGAACTCGATGAGCTTGCCCGGCTTGCCGGTGCCCGCGATGTTGAAGAACGCGGTCTTGTCGCTCACGCGGCTCGCCTGCTGCATGTTGTGCGTCACGATCACGATCGTGTACTCGGTCTTGAGCTCCTCGATGAGGTCCTCGATCGCGAGCGTCGAGATGGGGTCGAGGGCCGAGCACGGCTCGTCCATCAGCAGCACGTCGGGGCTCACGGCGATCGCTCGCGCGATGCACAGGCGCTGCTGCTGGCCGCCGGAGAGGCCGGAGCCGGGCACGCCGAGGCGATCCTTGACCTCGTTCCAGAGGTTCGCGCCGCGCAGCGAGCGCTCGACGAGGTCGTCCTGGTCGCTCTTCGACATGCGGCGGTTGTTGAGCATCACGCCGGCGAGCACGTTCTCGCGGATCGTCATGGTCGGGAACGGGTTCGGCCGCTGGAAGACCATGCCGATCTGGCGGCGCACGTTCACGGGGTCGACGCCGGGGCCGTAGAGGTTGGCGCCGTCGAGCAGCACCTCGCCGTCGACCCACGCGCCCGAGATCACCTCGTGCATGCGGTTGAGCGAGCGCAGCACGGTGGACTTGCCGCAGCCCGAGGGGCCGATGAACGCGGTGACCGCGCGGGGCTCGATGTCGACGGAGACGCCTTCGACGGCCTTGAAGTCGCCGTAGTAGATGTCGAGGTCGTTGATCTCGATGCGCTTGGACATGCTTGCGTTACCTTCCAGCCTTCGGCGCGAAGAAGTGCGCGATGACGCGGGCGCCGATGTTGAGGATCATGACGATGAGGATGAGCACGAGCGCCGCCGACCACGCTCGGTCGAAGTAGGCCTGCTCCTGCACGCCCGGGGAGACGTACTGGTTGAAGGCGAACACGGGCAGCGTCATCATGCGGCCGTCGAACACGTTGTAGTTCATGTTCGTCGTGAAGCCCGCGATGATGAGCAGCGGCGCCGTCTCGCCGATGACGCGCGCGATCGCGAGCGTGACGCCCGTGACGATGCCCGCGAGCGCCGTCGGCAGCACGACCTTCGCGATCGTCAGCCACTTCGGCACGCCGAGCGCGAGCGAGGCCTCGCGCAGGTCGTTCGGCACGAGCTTGAGCATCTCCTCCGTCGAGCGGACGACGGTGGGGATCATGAGGAGGCTGAGCGCGACCGCACCGCCGAAGCCGCTGCGGACGCCCTCGCCGGCGAAGAGCGCGAAGAGCGCGTAGGCGAACAGGCCCGCGACGATCGAGGGGATGCCGGTCATGACGTCGACGAAGAACGTGATGGCCTTCGAGAGCGAGCCCTTGCCGTACTCGACGAGGTAGATGGCGGTGAAGATGCCGACCGGCACCGAGATGATCGCCGCCCAGATGGTGACGAGCACCGTGCCGACGATCGCGTGCAGCACTCCGCCGCCCTCGCCGACGACGTTGCGCATCGTGTAGGTGAAGAACTCGAGGTCGAAGCGGGCCGCGCCGTTGATCGCGACGGTGACGACGAGCGAGATGAGCGGCACGAGCGCGAGCAGGAAGGCGCCGACCACGAGGCCGGTCACGAGCCGGTCCGTCGCCTTGCGACCGCCCTCGATGAGCTGGCTCACGACGGTGACGGCGACGAGGTAGAGCACGAAGCCGAGCAGCGCGACGGTGACGAGGCTGAAGGCGGTGCCGGAGGCGCCGGCGATGAGGCCGGCGACGGCGGCGCCGATGAGCACGGCGACGCCGAGCAGGGCCCACGGGGCCCAGCGCGGCAGCTGGCCCGCGGTGAGCGGGTTCTGCGCGGTGCGCGTGGGAGCGATGGTGGCGGTCATGGTCAGCGGCCTCCGTCGACGGTCGTCTTGGCGATGATCCAGCGCGAGAGGCCGTTCACGAGCAGGGTGATGGCGAAGAGCACGAGGCCGGAGCCGATGAGCATGTTCACCGTGATGCCGTGCGCCTCGGGGAAGCGCAGGGCGATGTTGGCGGCGATCGTCGAGGGGTTCTGCGAACCGATGACGACGAAGCTCACGACGCCCGAGGATGCGAGCACCATCGCGACGGCCATGGTCTCGCCGAGCGCGCGGCCGAGGCCGAGGATCGAGGAGGCGATGATGCCCGAGCGGCCGTGGGGCAGCACGGCCATCGTGATCATCTCCCAGCGCGTCGCGCCGAGGGCCAGCGCGGCCTCCTCGTTGAGGCGCGGCGTCTGCAGGAAGATCTCGCGGCACAGGGCGGTGATGATCGGCAGCACCATGACCGCGAGCACGACGGACGCGGTGAGGATCGTGCGGCCGGTGCCCGAGGCGGGCGGCGTGAACAGCGGCAGCCAGCCGAGGTTCTCGCCGAGCCACAGGAAGGCGGGCTGGAAGAAGGGTGCGAGCACCGCGATGCCCCAGAGGCCGTAGATGACGGAGGGGATCGCGGCGAGCAGGTCGATCACGTAGCCGAGCAGCTGCGCGAGCCTGCGCGGTGCGAAGTGGGTGATGAACAGGGCGATCGCGACGGCGAGCGGCACGGCCATGATCATCGCGAGGAACGCCGACCACAGCGTGCCGAACGTGAGCGGCCACACCCAGTCCCAGAAGCTCGCGCCCTCTGCCTCGGGGATCGGCCCGATGATCGCGGGCACGGCCTGCGCGACCAGGAAGATCGCGACGCCGCCGAGGGCGATCAGGATCAGCACGCCCGCGACGGTCGAGACCGCCTGGAAGGCGATGTCGGCGGGCCGCTTGGTGGCAGTCGCCCGAGAGGCGGCTGGCGCAGCGGTGGTCATGTGGCTCCCTGCAGAGTCGGAAGGACCGGGGTCATGGGTCCGGCCGGGGCGATGAGCGCCCCGGCCGGACGGTGCAGCCCTCACGGGCGTGCGAGGTACGGAACCAGTATTCCTTACTGGATCGTGTCGACGACGGCGAGGATCTCCTCGCGCAGCTCGTCCGAGATCGGAGCGTTGCCCGCGTTCTCGGCACCGGCCTGCTGGCCCTCCTCCGAGGCGATGTAGCCAAGGTAGGCCTTGACGAGCTCGGCGGTCGCGTCGTCCTCGTAGTCCGTGCACGCGATGGCGTACGAGATCAGGACGAGCGGGTAGACGCCGGCCTCGGTCGTCGTGCGGTCGAGGTCGACCGCGAGGTCGCCCTCGTGACGGCCCTCGACGCGCGGCGAGGCGTCGACCGCGGCAGCGGCGGCCTCGGCCGTGAAGGGCACGTACTCCTCGCCGACCTGCAGCGCGACGGTGCCGAGGTCGCCGGCGCGCGACGCGTCGGCGTAGCCGATCGTGTTCGTGCCGTTGCTGACGGCGTCGACGACGCCCGAGGTGCCCTGCGCGCCCTCGCCGCCGTAGGCAGCGGGCCACGTCTCGAACACGCCCTCGGTCCAGTCGGACTCAGCGGTGGCAGCGAGGTACTCGGTGAAGTTCTCGGTCGTGCCCGAGTCGTCCGAGCGGTGCACGGCCGTGATGGCGGCGTCGGGCAGCGTGGCCTCGGGGTTCTGCTCGGCGATCGCCGGGTCGTTCCAGTTGGTGATCTGGCCCGAGAAGATCTTGGCGATCGTCGCGGCGTCCATGTTGAGCGAGTCGACGCCCTCGACGTTGAAGATCACCGCGATGGGCGAGATGTAGATGGGCAGGTCGACCGGGAGCGAGTCGGGGGCGCACGCGGCGAACTCGCCTGCGAGCTCCTCGTCGTCCAGGTAGGCGTCCGAGCCGGCGAAGCCGACGCCGCCGGCGATGAACTGCTCGCGGCCAGCGCCCGAGCCGGCGGGGTCGTACGTGATGTTGACGTCGGGGTTCGCCGTCTGGAAGCCGGCGATCCACGCCTCCTGAGCCGCACCCATCGACGAGGCGCCAGCGCCCGCGAGGTCGCCCGAGAGCGTCGAGGCCTCGGGGGCGGCGGAGTCGCCACCGGCGGGCTCGGTAGCGGCGGGCTCGTTGGCGGCGCAGGAGCTGAGCAGGAGTGCGCCTGCTGCGGCGACGACCGCAGCGCGGCCGAGCTTCGTGAACTTCACGGTGTTCCCTTTCGGAATGGATTGGTGCAGGGGGCTGGAGCGCCCTGGATCCGGCGCGAGCGAGCGCGCCGCATTTCACGGTAGGGAAGGCGGGTGGCGCGCAGGCCCCGCGCAGGTGAACAGCGGGTGAACGCGGCCGAGAGCCGCCCGCGAAAACCGGGAAGATGCGAGGGCCGGGCCGCGAACGCCTCTCGGCGGAAGGCCGCTCGCAGCGGCGAATATTGGAGCCCGGGGTTACGCGGCCCGGCCCCTCCACGATAGCGAGGGGCACGCCGACACGCTGGGAAGTGCGCTCACCGCGAACGCCGCCGACCGACGCGCGGCGACGGCTCGCGGGCGATCCGCTACTCGATCTCGAAGACCGTGTCCTCGACCTCGGGATAGCCGTACGACGAGCGCAGGATGACGCTCGTGGGCTCGACGCCCTCGGGCAGCTGCACCGCGGCGACCGCGCCCGTGAACGACTCCTCGTCCTCGACGTAGTAGATGTCGTCCTCCGGCGTCAGGGTCGCGCGCGTGACGCCGTAGTCGTACGTCTCGCCGTCCGAGCCCTCGACCAGGATGTCGAAGCACGCGGTGAACCTCGTGCTGCCCTCGTCGTGCCTCGCATCGATGACGACGCCGACGACGAACGTGCCCTCCTCAGGGGCGCCGGTCTCGAGCGGCGGATCGGCGACGACCTCGACGACGTCGAACGACCAGGTGTCCCCCAGTCCGTCGTCGACGGTGTAGGCGAGCTCGCCGTCGCTCGGCGGGGTGCTCGAGCCGGGGTCCGCCGACGCGCTCGGCGCACCGGAGGGCGCGGGTGAGGGCGCCTCGGCCGTCGGCTCCGGGGCGGGCGCTGCGGAGGGCAGCGGCGGCGGGGTGATGCAGCCGGTGAGCGCGAGCGCTCCGGCTCCCACGACGAGGGCGGCTGCGAGGCTGCGACGGGTGTGGCGCATGACGGTCTCCGATTCTCCCGACGGTCGCGAGCCGCGACCAGCACGAGCCTACGGCGCGCGCGCCACGCGCGCATCGGTGCCCGGTCGGCTCAGGCGAGCGACTCGACTCGCCACAGCCGCGCGCACACGCGCAGGTCCTCGGCGATGTCGGTGAGCCGGGCTGCGAGCCGCGTGCGCTCCTGGGCGCGATCGGCGTGCGTGACCTCGTCGGCGTGCGCGGCGTGCACCGCGCCCGCGGCGGTCACGGTCGCGAACGCGGCGGCGCGCTCGAGCGCCATCGCGAAGTCGCCCGCGAAGACGCCGCGCAGGATCGTCTCCGAGAGGGCGCGCAGCTCCTCGGGCGTCGCCGGCGCCGGCACACCCGCGACGACCGGTGCGGCCGTGTGCAGCGCATCCGCCCCCTGCTGGTAGAGGTGCGCCGACTCGACGGCGCGCTGCGTCACGAGCGCGTGCAGCAGGTGCACTCGCCAGAGCGTGCCCGGCAGCGTGTGCGGTCGCGCGTGCGACCACAGCTCGGCGACGGTGTCGATGCCGTCGGCGCGCGCGAGCCGCAGGATGCGCTCGACGACCTCGGGGTCGGCGCCGGAGCGCACGCGGGCGAGCAGCGCCTGCGCCGTCTCGCTCGCGAGCTGCAGCCGCACCACCGGGTCGACGTCGCCCTCCACGCGCTCGAACCAGTCGTTCGAGAAGCGCGTCGGGCGGTGGAAGTCGTCAGCCATTGCCCACCGAGTCTGGCACGACGGGCCCGCGCCGCGCGCGCGGCTACGCTGGAGGCGAAGGGCCTGTAGCTCAGTCGGTAGAGCATCGGACTTTTAATCCGCTGGTCGTGGGTTCGAGCCCCACCGGGCCCACGCGAGGTGATGCACGATGGCCGAGAAGGTCGACCTCAAGCGAGCGCTCGACTGCTACCGCGCCGAGCGCGGCGCGCTGCGCATCGTCGACGTGCCGCCGCTGCAGTACCTCATGCTCGACGGCCGCGGGGATCCCAGGCCTGTGGTCGGCGCCCGACATGGCGGCGTTCACCTCGGCGCGCGACAAGTCGCGGTGGGAGTGGACGCTGCTGCTGCTCGTGCCCGACTGGATCGATCGCGCGCTCGTGGAGCGCACGGCGGATGCGGTGCGCGCGAAGGCCACGCGCGCGAAGCCCGCGCCGGCGCGCCTGGACGAGATCCGCTTCGAGGTGCTCGAGGAGGGCCGCTGCGTGCAGACGCTGCACGTGGGCTCGTACGACGACGAGGGGCCCGTGCTCGAGCGGATGCACGAGGAGTTCATCCCCGCCAACGGCTTGCGGATGACGGGTCGGCACCACGAGATTTACCTCTCGGATGCGCGCCGCGTGGCTCCCGAGCGGCTGCGCACGATCCTGCGGCAGCCTGTCGCGTCCGCGTAGCGGCAACGACCGGCTGGGAACGGCTCGGCTAGCATGAGCGGCGACGGGGAGGACGTGCGAGTGATGTCGGAGCGACTCGATCGCACGGGCGATCGCACCGCCGAGCCGACCGGTGCTCTCGCCGCGGCGCCGTCCTCTCGCAGCCGCGGCAGCCGGTCGCAGACGCTCGAGCGCGCGCTGGACGCCGTGGCCGTGCTCTCCGACGGTCGGCCGCGGACGAGCGCGCAGCTCGCGATCGACCTCGGGCTGCACCGCTCGATCGTGTACCGCATCCTTCGCACGCTCGAGGACTACCACTTCGTCACGCGTGCCGCGGACGGCCGGTACACGCTCGGCCTCGGCATCGCCGCCCTCGCCGAGGCGGGCATCCGCAACGCCGCGCTGCAGGTCGAAGCGATCGTCGAGGAGCTGGCCGACGCCGCCGGCGCGACCGCGCTGTTCTGCGTCGTCCAGAAGGACCACGCCGTCGTGCTCGCCTCCGCCCGCCCGAGCACCCGCGCCGCCGCGGTCACGGTGCGCCGCAGCACCCGCTTCGCGCTCGAGGCCGGGGCGCCGGGGATGGCCATCCTCGCGCTCGACGCGCCGCGCGAGCACGAGCAGGACGAGATCGCCCTGGCGCGCAGCCGCGGATACGTGCACACCAAGGGCTCGCCCTTCGCCGGCTTCGAGGCCGTGGCGCGTCCCGTGCGCTTGCGCGACGGGCAAGCGGCGAGCCTCGCCGTCATCTTCCCCGTAGCCGAGCTGCGCCACTCCGACATGCTGCGGCCCCTGCACCAGGCGGCGCTGCGCGTCGAGCACCCTGGCGACGCCTGGTCCGTCTAGCCCCGCTCCCGGCAGCGCCGGGGCTCGACGTCAGTGGGACACGCATCGCAGCGCGCCGCTTCGGATATCCGCTTTGCGCAACGACGCGATCCCGCCGCGGCGCGCCCGTAGCATGGCGCGCACATATCGAGCTCGGCAACGATCACAGATCGCATATCGAGCTCGCGGACGCAATGGCGCGGACACTCGTCGGCGTCTCCTCGAGAGACAGGGATTCACATGACCAGCATCGGCATCGTCGGAGCGGGTGTCGCCGGCCTCCACCTGGGGCTCCACCTGCGGCAGCAGGACCTCGACGTCACGATCTACACGAACCGCACGGCACAGCAGGTCGCAGACGGCCGGATCCTCAACAGTGTCGCGCACATGAGCGCGACGATTCAGATCGAGCACGAGCTCGGCATCGGCGATTGGCCGGACACCGACGCCGAGTACTCGTACCACTACCACTACAACGGCTGGGGCGACGAGCGCACGTACCACGGCGTCTTCGAGCAGCCGGCCCGCATCATCGACTACCGCATCTACCTCCCGCGGCTCATGGCCGAGTTCGAGCGGCGTGGCGGCAGGCTCGAGATCCGCGACCTCTCGGCCGCCGAGATCGAGGCGCTCACCGACGAGCATGACCTCGTCGTCGTCTCGACCGGCAAGGGCGAGATCGGAGCGCTCTTCCCCCGCCGCGACGACAAGTCGCCGTACACGACGCCGCAGCGCAAGCTGGCGGTCGGCTTCTGGAAGGGCGTCGCCCCGCGCGAACCCCGAGGCGTCGAGATCAGCGTCGTGCCCCCGGCCGGCGAGCTGCTGGTGCTGCCGATGTGGTCGTTCTCCGGCCCGGTCAACGCGCTGCTGTTCGAGAGCCTTCCCGGTGGCCCGCAGGAGGTGCTCACCGACCGCAGGTACGAGGACGACCCGGACGCCTATCGGGCCCTGACGCTCGAGATCCTGCGGGAGTTCCACCCGACGGTCCTCGAGCGCATCGACGAGGCCGCGTTCGACCTGCAGGGTGGTGCCAAGGACATTTTGCAGGGCGCGGTGACACCCGTGATGCGCGAGGACTACACCCTCCTCCCCAACGGCAAGTACCTGCTCGCCCTCGGCGACGTCCACATGACCGTCGATCCCGTGCAGGCGCAGGGCGCCAACTCCGCGACGTACTCGGCGAAGGTCGTGGCGGAGGCCATCCGAGAGGACCGCGTCTTCGACGAGCGGTTCATGCGGAAGGTAGCGCGGCGGCGCGCAGAGCGGCTCGAGGCGTCGACCGACTGGGTGAACACGATGATCCAGTCGCCGCCCGCGCCGCAGATCCCGCGGCTGTTCACCGAGATGGTGCACAACCAGGCGCTCGCGAACCGCTTCACCGAGAACTTCAACTACCCCATCCGCCAGACCGACCTCCTCACCTCCGAGGCCCGCGTCGAGGCCGCCGTCGCGGCGACCGCAGGACGCTAGAAGGGAGATCCGATGCACAAGCTCGTCGTCCTCTATCCGCAGCCCACCGATCCGACAGCCTTCGTCGAGTACTACGAATCCACGCACCTCCCGCTCGCAGCACGGCTGCCCGGTCTCGCGGCGTGGCGCTACTCGACCGACATCGCGCCCCCGCCCGACGGTTCGCCCGCTCCGTACTTCGCCGTGTTCGAGGCCGAGTTCGCCGACGCGGCCGCCTTCCGCGCCGCCATGGCGTCGCCCGAGGGCCGCGCGGTCGCCGCCGACGTGCCGAACTACGCCACAGGCGGAGCCGTCCTCCTCGACTACCCCGCGCACGAGGGGAGCCGGTCGTGAGCGAGCTGACCCCTCAGCAGCTGGAGTTCCGCCGCGCGATGGCCAACCTGGCTGCCGCGGTGAACGTGGTCACCACGAGCGGCCCCCACGGGCGGCTCGGCCTCACGGTGAGCGCCGCGTGCTCGGTCACCGACTCGCCGCCGACGCTGCTCGTGTGCATCAATCGCACCAGCGCGGCGCACGACGTCTTCGTCGGGAACGCTCGTCTCGCCGTCAACGTGCTCGCCGGCGACCAGGAGGAGCTCGCGCGCCACTTCTCCGGTCAGACGAGGGTGCCGATGGAGGAGCGGTTCTCGTGGGACATCTGGGAGGACCTCGCGGGCGTGCCGACGGTGCGCGATGCTCGCGTCGCCCTCTCCGGCACCGTGTCCAGCACGCTCGAGCAGGGTACGCATACGGTGTTCTTCGTGCAGATCGATGCGATCCGCGTGCGCGAGGACGCGCAGGCCCTCGTCTACGACAGCCGCGTCTTCCACGCCGTCGGCGCGAGCGCTGGCCACGCGTAGCGCGCCGATCGCCGGAGTCGCCGATGTCGACCGAGCAGCTGAGGGCCGGAGCGCCCGGCCGAGGGAGCGCATCGCCGCGCAGGGAGGTCACGGCCGAGGCGCGCGTGGTGATGCGCTCGCACAACCTCGAGGAGGCCCGTGCGCTCGGCACGCGCCTGTACTACCCGCATCACCTCACGCCGCTCGTGCGCCCTGCCGACTTCACCTTCAGCGCGACCGCCGCGTGCCTCGGCGCCGTCACCGCCGGCATGCTGCGCTACTCCTCCGCGGTGCGCATCGACACCGATCCCTACGTCACCTCCTACCAGGTGAACGTGCCGCTCATGGGGTCGCTGCGCACCGCGGTCGGAGACGAGCGCGTGATCGCGACGCACGCGCGCGCCGCGCTCTACACGCCTGACGTCCCGACCGCGATCAGCGGATGGGAGCGCCCGAGCGTCATGCTCGCGATCAAGCTCGACCGCCGTCGAGTCGACCACGCGCGGCGACGCGAGGCGGGCGAGGAGCGCCCAGGGCGCCTCGGGACGATCCTCGACGTGTCGCAGGGGGCGGGTCGAGCATGGATCGCATGCGTCCGCTCGATGATCGCGGCGGTGGGCCGGATGCCCGAGCTCGACCCCGGGCTCGCTCAGTTCCTCTCCGGGCGCTGCATCGACGGCTTCGTCGCAGTCACCAGCGGCGACCAAGAGCTGCGAGAGCCCGGCTCCCCCGACGCCGCGATCGTCGATCGCGCGCTCGAGGCGATCGTGTACACGAGCGGCCCGCCGCTCTCGCTCGGCGATCTCGCGACGTACGTCGGGATGAGCGCCCGCAGCATCCAGAGCGCCTTCCGGCGAGTGCTCGACGAGACGCCGATGCAGGTGCAGCGCCGCGAGCGACTGCGCCGAGTCCGCCACGACCTGCTCTCCGCCGACCCGGGCGCCGCGCAGGTGGCGGCGGTCGCGCTGCGTCACGGCTTCACGCACATGGGGCGATTCTCGGGGCAGTACCAGCGCGAGTTCGGCGAGCTGCCCTCGCGCACGCTCGGTCGCTGACGCCCCGCCGCGCCCGTTGCGGGGCTGCTCACGGCGGTCCGCTCAGTCGCCCTTGACGTTGACGAGCTGGCGGAGCGTGTGCCGCACGCGCACGAGGTCGGTCGCGTCCGCCATCACCTCGTCGATCGGCTTGTACGCCTGCGGGATCTCGTCGATGAAGGCGTCGGTGTCGCGGTACTCGATGCCCGCCATCGCCGCGCGCAGCTCGTCGCGCGAGAACGCACGACGAGCGGCATTGCGCGAGAGCCGACGCCCGGCGCCGTGCGGCGCGGAGTCGAGCGACTCGGGGTTGCCGAGCCCCTCGACGACGTAGGAGGCGGTGCCCATCGATCCCGGGATGAGGCCCGGGCGGCCGGCGTCGGCCATGATCGCGCCCTTGCGCGACACCCAGACGCGCTCGCCGAAGTGCTCCTCCGACTCGGTGGAGTTGTGGTGGCAGTTGATGCGCTCGAGCTCCTCGATCGGCGCCCCCACGAAGCGGCCGAGCTCGGCGGCGACGCGATCCATCATCTCCTCGCGGTTGAGGAGCGCGAAGCGCTGCGCCCACCGCAGCTCGGTGATGTAGCGGTCGAACTCGGCGGTGCCCTCGACGAGGGAGGCGAGGTCGCGGTCGGGCAGCCGGGTGCCGGAGCGCTCCGCGACATCCTGCGCGATGCGGATGTGGCGCTGGGCGATCCGGTTGCCCACCCCGCGCGAGCCGGAGTGCAGGAACATCCACACCGCATCCGTCTCGTCGACCGAGATCTCGATGAAGTGGTTGCCGCTGCCGAGCGAGCCCAGCTGCAGGCGCCAGTGCTTCGCGGAGGCGGCGGGGTCGAAGCCGCCCTCCTCGGCGAGGCGCTCGAGCTCGGCGACCCGGGGCGCCGCGGTGGGCTGCACCGAGCGGTTGTCGTGGCCCGCCGAGAGCGGCACGCTGCGCTCGATCCGCTGCCGCAGCACCGCCAGGTCGCGGCCAGCGAGGTCGTCGCGACGCAGCTGCGTGCGCACCGCGATCATGCCGCAGCCGATGTCGACGCCGACGGCGGCGGGCATCACGGCCCCGAGCGTGGGGATGACGGAGCCGACCGTGGCGCCGCGACCGAGGTGCGCGTCGGGCATGAGCGCAAGGTGCGGATGGATGAACGGCATGGTGGAGGCGATGCGCGCCTGCTCGAGCGTCTCGGGCTCGATGATGCTCGCCCACGAGACGAGCCGCTCGGAGATGCGCTGCATCACGCGTCCTCAGAACCCGACGGGGTCGATGCCCCAGCGACCCGTCCACCGCTCCCCCGGCTCGAGCCAGACGAGTCCGATGCCGCTGTTGAGGGCGTTCGCGGGCGCGCTCATGGGCTCGACCGCGGCCGCGTGCTTCGGGCCGCTCGCGGCGGGGAACTCGCGCGGCGTGAAGACGACGGTGAAGCCGAAGGCGTCGTCCTGCCACAGCTCGGCGCCGCGCCCGGCATCGTCGAGCAGCGACGACGTCGCCACGCCGTCGACGAACTCGAGCCCTGCGTAGTTGTGGTCGATGTCGAGCTCGGCCAGGCGGCGGCCGTCGCGCAGGTCGGGGGCGGCGGCGTCCATCGCGTCGACGAGGGTCTCGTCGGTCGGGATCTGCCGCACCGCGTTGAACACGCGAGCGGCGGGCACGGTGAGGGTGAGTCGCTCGGCCGGGGTGTCGCCGACCGCGAGGTACGGATGCGCGCCGCACGCCCACGGCGCGCGCTCGGTGCCGACGTTCACCGCCTCGTGCGTCACGACGAGCCCGCTGTCGGCGAGCTCGTACGTGACCGTCGTGTCGAGCAGGAAGGGCCAGCCGGTCTGCGGATGGATCGTGGCTGCGAGCACGAGCCTCGACTCGGTGTGCTCGAGCGCGCGGTAGGGCGAGAAGCGCAACAGCCCGTGGCTCGCGTTGCCCTTGTCGCGCTCGGTGATGGCGAGCTGCTGCACGGCACCCTCGTGCCGCCAGTCGCCGCCCGCGACGCGCCCGCCCCACGGCGCGAGCACGATGCCCTGCGCCCTGGCGGGCCGTGCGTCCTCGGCGAAGGGCTCGACGAGGTCGACGCCGTCGTAGACGAGCTCGCGCAGCCCCGCCGCGACCTCGGTGACGGTCGCGCGGAGCCGCTTGCCGTCGACGACGCTCGAGAGGGAGAACTGCTGGCCGGTGGGTGCGCGCATGCCGGGAGCCTACCGACGGCTCCGAGCGCTGAGCAGTGGCCCAGCCTTCGCTGAAGCGATCGCGGGCCGGGGCGTGCCGAGCGGCCACGGCGCATATCGTCGATCCGCCGCCGTGCGAACCGCACGGCACGACGGCACGAGCCCCAGACGCCCGAGGAGGGTCGCGATGATCGACGCCCCCGCGCTCGCGATCACCGGTGCGACGGGCGCGATCGGCCGCCTCGCGGCAGAGGAGCTCGCGCGCGAGGGCATGCCGCTGCGGCTGCTCGCCCGCTCCCCCGATCGAGCGCCGGAGCTGCCTCGGGCGGTCGTGCTGCAGAGCCGCTACTGCGACCTCGAGCAGACGCGGGCCGCGCTCGCGGGCGTCACGACCCTGCTCATGGTCTCGGCGAGCGAGGCCGAGGGCTGGCTCCAGCAGCAGCTCGACTTCGTGTCGGTGGCGGCCGCCGCAGGCGTCGAGCACATCGTCTACACCTCGGCGCAGGGCGCGGCGGCGGATGCGACCTTCCTCTACGCTCGCGACCACTTCGCGACCGAGGAGGCGATCCGCGCGAGCGGCATGGCCTGGACGATGCTGCGCGACAGCGTCTACCTCGACTTCCTCTCGCTCCTGCCGGACGCGGAGGGTGTCATCCGGGGTCCGGCGCGCGACGGCAGGGTCGCGGCGGTCGCCAAGGCCGATGTCGCGCGCTCCGTGGCCGCCGTGCTGCGCGATCCGGCTGCGCATGCGGGGCGCACCTTCGAGCTCACGGGACCGGAAGCGCTCTCGTTCGCCGAGATCGCCGCGACGCTCTCCTCGGCGACGGGCCGACGCATCCGCTACCGCGACGAGTCGCTCGAGGAGGCCCACCGCTCGCGAGCCCCCTTCGGTGCGCCCGACTGGCAGGTCGAAGCGTGGATCTCGACGTACACCGCGATCGCCCAGGGATGCTTCTCGCGCGTGACCGACGACGTCGAGCGCCTCACGAGCCGCGCGCCCATCGGGCTGCGCGACCTCGTGGGCTGAGGCGAAGCGCCCGCCCTCCGCCGTGCCCCCGCTGGGACTCGAACCCAGACTGCGCGGAGTTTAAGTCCGCCGCCTCTGCCGATTGGGCTACGGGGGCCGGGCGGCTGCCCGCCTCTACGCTACGCCGCGCCGCCGGAGAGCACCGCAGCGAAGCGCGCCGGCAGCAGCACGTTGGCGCTCGCGCCGCGGAAGGCCGGAGCCACCGCTGTCGGCGTGTGGCCGGCGATGCCGCAGCCGATCTCGGTGACGAGGAACTCGAGCTCGGGATGCTCGCGCGCGAAGGCGAGGAACGTCGCGACCTCGCGCTCGATCGTCGCGAGCCCGCTCATGGTGTCGATCGCGTAGGACTGGCCGTGGAGCCCTGCGCCCTCGCCCCACACCGCCCCGAACCGCTCGTGCGCGAGCCTCGCCGCGCCGGCTCCGTGCATCCCCTGCGCGTTCGAGCCGAAGACGAAGACCTGGTGGGGCGCGAGCGATTCGATGCGGTCGGGTGCGGTCGGCATGGGCGGAGCCTACTGCCGACTGGGAGAAGTGTCGGCGATGGTTCGGCTTCGAGGGTGTAGTTTCCGGTTCAACGGACGGCCGCGAAGGCGACCGCCACGAACGAGGAGGTTTCCATGCGACGACGGGTGGGTGCGGCAGGCGCAGTTGCAGCAGCGCTGCTGCTCACGGCGTGCGGCGGAGGCGGCGGAGGCGGCGGCGAGGACGCCGCGGCCGAGACGGACTTCGGCGCAGAGGCGACCGGCACGATGCGCGGCTGGGGCTTCGAGAACACCGACGACGTCGGACAGGCGCGCCTCGACCACGCGGAAGGGACGCTCGAGGGCGTCACGATCGAGCTCGACCAGACGGCGTTCGACGCGCAGAAGTTCACGACGCTCGCCGTGTCGGGCGACATCCCCGACGTCGTGCAGATGGATCGGCAGTTCGTGCCGACCTACGCGGCGCAGGGGCTCCTGATGCCGCTCGACGCGTGCTTCTCGGCGCACGAGGTCGATCCCGCGCAGCACTGGTACCCGCACGTGACGGAGGACGTCACGTACGAGGACCAGATCTGGGCGGTGCCGCAGTTCTACCAGCCGCCGGTGATCCTCACCAACGAGCGCGTCATGGCAGAGGCCGGCGTGAGCGCCGAGGACCTCAGCCTCAGCGACCCTGAGGCGCTCATCGCGGCCGCAGAGGCGATGACCGAGATGGACGGCTCGAGCGTCACGCGCGTGGGCTTCGACCCGCAGGGCGTCTCGAAGGCGCAGCAGTGGATGTACGCCTTCGGCGGCGGCGCGGTCGGCGACGACGGCGCGCCGACGCTCGACCGCCCCGAGAACGTCGAGGCGATCGAGTTCCTCAAGGAGCTCTACGACGCGCAGGGCGGCTTCGCCGAGGTGAGCGGCTTCGTCGACTCGATCGACATCTTCGGCGATGGCAACTCCTACGCGAACGACACCGTGGGTGCCGCGGTCTTCGACCAGTGGTACCTCAACGTGCTCACGTCCTACGCCGATGACATCGAGATCGGGGCGACCCCGCTCACGGACACCGAGGGCACGCCGTTCACTGCGACGGGCGGCTCGTCGTTCGTGATCCCCGCGGGCGCGCAGAACCCGAGCGCCGCGTGCGCGTGGGCTGTCGCGCTGACGTCGGCGGATGCGTGGCGAGCGGCCGCCGAGGCCCGTGCGGAGACGACGGCGAACGAAGCGGAGCGCAACGGCATCAACACCGGTCTGTTCACGGGCTCGCCCGAGAGCGACGAGATGATCCGCGAGGAGTTCGCCTCGGCCGAGGGCTACCCGGGCTTCGAGGAGGCGATCGCGGCGTACTACGACGTGGCTGCCGAGGGCGCCTCGATCGGCGGGTCCCCCGCCGGCCAGCAGATCCAGAGCGAGATCGAGAACGCGGTGACGTCGGCGCTGCTCGGCGAGTCGTCGGCGCAGGACGCGCTCTCGCAGGCGCAGGGCGCTGCCATGTCGGCGTACGAGCAGGTCAGCGAGGGCTGATCGCGCGCGCGAAGCGGGGGGCGGCTGCTGCCGCCCCCCGCTTCCGTCTGCCCCGCGCCGCTCAGCCGGTGCGGCCGGAGGTCGCGATGCCGTGGATGAACGAGCGCTGCCCGAAGGCGAACAGGATGAGCATCGGCAGCGTGACGATGAGCGCCGCGACCATGACGTACTGGTAGTCGCCGTGGCCGCCCGACTCGGGGGCGTACTTCGTCATGGCGCTCGCGATCCCCAGCGGCACGGTGTAGTCCGTCGCAGAGCCGGTGTTGAGGTAGATGAGCGCGCCCTGCAGGTTGTTCCAGCTCGCCTGGAACTCGAACAGGAAGACGATGACGAACGACGGCACCGACAGCGGCATGGCGATGCGCCAGAACTGGCCCCACGCGCTCAGCCCATCCAGCCGCGCCGCCTCGAACAGGTCGGTCGGCAGGCCGAGGAAGAACTGCCGCAGCAGGAAGATGTAGAACGCCGAGCCGAACAGGTTCGCGCCCCAGAGCGGCACGTGCGTGCCGACGAGGCCGAGCTGGTTCCAGATGAGGAACTGCGGCACGAGGGTCACGGCGCCCGGGAGCATCATCGTCGCGAGCAGCACGCCGAAGATGACGTTGCGCCCGGGGAAGCGGAAGCGCGCGAAGCCGAAGGCGACCATCGCGCTCGAGACGGTCACGATCCCCGCCGCGAGCACGGCGATGAGCAGGCTGTTGCCGAGCCACGACAGCAGCGGCAGCTGCGCGAAGACCTCGACGTAGTTCTGCGGCTGCCACGTCTGCGGGATGAGCCGGTTGTCGAACACCTCGCCGCGGGGCTTGAGGCTCGCCGAGATGAGCCACACGAGCGGGTAGAGGAACAGCGCGCTGCAGGCCAGCAGCAGCAGCCACCGCACCACCTGCCCGACCCACCCCCACGCCGTGAGGCGCGACGAGCTCGCGTGCGTCGGGCTCGCGGCCGCTGCCGCGAGCTGAGCGGAGCCGATCCGCCCGCTGATCGGGTCTGCCGATGCGCTCATCGGTCCCCTCCCTCGTAGTAGACGAAGCGGTTGCCGACCCGCATCTGGATCATCGAGATGACGAGGATGATGAGGAACAGCAGCCACGCCATCGCCGCCGCGAACCCGAAGTTGAACTGCCGGAACGCCTGCTCGAAGAGGTAGATCGCGTAGAACAGCGAGGCGTCGGAGGCCCCCGACGTCGTGGTCCGATGGAACAGCAGGAACGCCTGGTCGAAGATCTGGAACGCGGCGATCGTCAGCACGAGCACGTTGAACAGCACCGCGGGCGAGATGAGGGGCAGCGTCACGTGCCAGAAGCGCCGCCACGCGCTCGCGCCGTCGATGGAGGCCGCCTCGTAGAGCTCGCGCGGCACGTTCTGCAGCGCGGCGAGGAAGATGACCATGGTGCCGGCGACGCCCCACACCGTCATGAGCACGATCGACGGCTTGACCCACGCGGGATCGAGCAGCCAGTTCGGGCCGTCGATGCCGAGCTCAGCGAGGCCGCGGTTGATCGCGCCCGTGCTGCCGTTGAGCAGGAGCAGGAAGACGGATGCCGTCGCGACCGTCGGGGTCATCTTCGGCAGGTAGAACACCGTGCGGAAGAAGCCCGCGCCGCGACGCACGCTGTTGAGCAGCATCGCGAGGCCGAGCGCGAGCACGATCTCGAGCGGCACGGCGAGCACGGCGTAGTAGAGGGTGTTCGCGAGCGCCGTCGCGATCTTCGGGTCGGTGACGAGCGCCTCGTAGTTCGCCAGGCCGGCGGGCCGCGCCGTGTCGGTCGCGAGCTGGTAGCGGCTGAAGGAGATGACGAGGCTGTAGAGCATCGCCCCGAGGGTGAAGACGAGGAAGCCGACGATCCAGGGCGAGATGAACAGGTAGCCCGTGAGCGCCTCTCTGCGCCGCATCCGGCTCATGCGGGGCCGCGGCGCGGCGCTGCGGCCGGTGAGCGGTGGTGCGGTGGTGACCACGGAGCCTCCTCGCTGTTCGTCGGGGCCCTGGCGGACCACCGCTTCTCTGTGTAGTGCACTTCTCTGAGAAGCGCGACTCCGGCGCGGGGTGTAGGAGGGGCGCCGCGAGCGCATCCCGCCCTCCGTCGACGCGATGGGCGGTCGACGCCGACCCTGGCGGGGCAGAGCCCGGATGCGTAGGCTCGGCCCCACTGGAGGGAGACCGGCATGGCGATCGAGCGGACGGGCACCGTCACGGCGCACGGCTCCATGTGCGAGCTGACGATCGAGCGGAAGGTGGCGGCCGACGCGATCGCCGTCTGGCCGTTCCTGTCGGAGTCGCGCGAGCTCGGCATCTGGTTCGCGACCTACGTGGGCGAGCCCGACTCCGGCGAGGTCGTCCTCTCGATGACGGCCGAGGAGGGCGAGGCGACGAGCGCCGTCGAGATCCTCGACTGCACCGCGCCCGAGCACCTCGTCGTGCAGACGACCGACGAGTCGGGCAGCTGGAGCCTCGAGGTCGAGCTCGTCGACGGCGGGCACGAGCCGGGCTCCGGCACGCTCATCCGCTTCACGCAGCACGAGCTCCCGCTCGCGATCCTGCCCGACGTCGGCGCCGGCTGGGAGTGGTACCTCGACCGTCTCGTCGCCGCGATCGCGGGCGAGCCCATGCCCGCGTGGGACGACTACTACCCCGCGCTGCGCGACGCCTACGCCGCCTGACGCCGGGATCCGGGCGCGGTGCGCCTCTTGCGTGCACGTCGGTGCCGCATGCTCGTCGAGCCCGAGGGGCGGCGACGGTGGAGCGCGAGGGTCTGCTCAAGGGCTGCTGGAGGACGTTCCGGCGCGGCGCCCACGCGCCTATGCTCACCGGCATGCGCGATCCGATCGCGGATGCGGTGGCGGATGTCCTCAACGAGCAGGACGTCGAGGTCGCGCGCGCGCTGCTCGCCGAGGCCGTCCTCGCGGCCACGGGCGCGGAGCTCGCGGTGCGCGTCAGCGTGCGGCCAGGGCATCACGACGCCGTCATGCGCATCCACGGCGCCGGCTTCCGGCCGGCGGCCGAGCACCTGCCGAGCGCCGACGACGTCCGCAAGCACCCGCTCTACCGGTTCCGCTCGGAGACGGGCGAGCGCGGCACGACGACGCTGCTCGACGTCGTGCGCAGCGGCTGGCGGATCGACGAGGCCACGCGCGCCATCTTCGACGCGCTCCGCATCTCGATGCACCAGACCGAGGTCTCCGTCTCGGCGAGCGGCGAGTACAGCGGCTGGACCCTCATCGCCCCGAGCGCCATCAGCGCCGCGCAGCTGCGGGTGCTCGCGGAGCACGAGGCGCTGCTGCGCGGGCTCGACCGGCACATCGAGCTGCTCGCGGAGCTCCGCGCGCTCGCTCCGCTCGAGCCCGCCTCGCCCGCTGTGCCGCTGACGCCGCGCGAGCTCATGGTGCTGCGGCTCATGGCCACGAGCTGCACCGCGGCGGCGATCGCTGCGCGCTTGGGCGTCTCGCCGCGCACGGTGCACAAGCACCAGGAGCACCTGTACCGCAAGCTGGGCGCGCGCGATCGACTGGAGGCCGTGCTCGTCGGGCAGCGCAGCGGCCTGCTCCCCGCCCTGCAGGACGGAGCGCAGGCCGCGGGCGCTCGTGTCTCGGCGGCTAGCCCGCCGAGCAGGTGGCCAGGCCCGCCATGATGCCGACCGACAGCGCCTCGAAGTCGCTCTCGCCCAGGTAGCTGAACGGCATGTTGCCCTTGCCCTGGTAGGCGGCGCCGCTGCCGATCGTCGCGCGGGAGTGGATGAGGGGCTCCTGCTCGAGCCCGCGGTCGGCCATGAAGTCGGCGACGACGTCGTCGGCGACGTAGCCGCACTGCTGCTGGAGCTCCGGCGGGATGAGGAACATCGTGCCGAGGTCGCTGAGCGTGACCCAGGCGGTGCCGCCTCGGGCGTGGTGCTCGTAGGCCGCGGCGGCCCAGTCGTCCTTGTAGCAGTGGTGGGCGGATGCTGCTGTGGCGCCGACCATGGTCAGGGCGACGGCGAGCGCGACGGTCGCGGTGGCGCGGCGCGCGCGAGAGGCGGTGGTCATCTGGCTTCTCCTCGGGGTCAGGCGGGAGCTGGGCGTCCCGGCCACCACGAGTCTGCGCACGCGGGCGGCGCGGCGGAATGCGCAATGGTGCGTACTCCCCCGGCGCCGCTCCCGCGCACACTCAACGGCCATGCGCGCCCGATGTGCGCGCAGCGCGCACATCGGGGCCGCATGGCCGTTGAGAGGAACTAGCGGGAGCCCACTCGCTGCTCCGCCATCTGCACGACGTTGTCGAGCAGCATGACGCGCGTCATGGGGCCGACGCCGCCGGGCACGGGCGAGACCCACGCCGCGACATCCCGCACGCTCGGGTCGACGTCGCCGAGCAGCTTGACCTTGCCGGTCTCTGCCGAGAGGCCGCGCGTGATGCCGACGTCGAGCACCGCGGCGCCGGGCTTGACCCAGTCGGCCTTGATGAGCCCCGGCACGCCGACCGCCGCGACGACGATGTCGGCCTCGCGCACCTGCGCCGCGAGGTCGGGGGTGCGCGAGTGGCACAGCGTGACGGTCGCGTCGATGCCCTTGCGCGTCAGCAGCAGCCCGAGCGGGCGGCCGACGGTGAGACCGCGACCGACGACCGCGACGGTCGCGCCGGCGATCGCGATGTCGTGGCGCCGCAGCATCTGCACGATCCCCGCGGGAGTGCACGGCAGCGGCGACTCGATCGGCCCGTCGACGCCGAGCACGAGCTTGCCGAGGTTCGTCGGGTGCAGGCCGTCGGCGTCCTTCGCCGGGTCCATGAGCTCGAGCATCGCGTGCTCGTCGTGCCCGGGCGGCAGCGGCAGCTGGATGATGTAGCCCGTCACCTCGCTCGCCGCGTTGAGGTCCTCGATCGCGGCGCGCACGTCCGCGGGCGACGCGTCCGCGGGCAGGTCGACGCGGATGGACTCGATGCCCACCTCCGCGCAGTCGCGGTGCTTGCCCTTGACGTAGGAGTGGCTCGCGGGGTCGTCGCCGACGAGCAGCGTGCCGAGGCCGGGCGTGACCCCCTGCTCGCGCAGCGCGTCGACGCGCTCCTTGAGCTCTGCCTTGATCGCCGCCGCGGTCGCGTTGCCGTCGAGGAGCCGCGCCGTCATCGCTCGACCGAGGAGCCGAGCTCGTGCACGACCGCGGGCTGGCCCGAGGGGCCGACGCCCGGGTACAGCGGGAACGCGTCGGCGAGCGTCGCGACGCGCGCGCGCAGCGACTCGAGGTCGGCGCCCGGCTGCAGGGCGAGCGCGATGACGTCGGCGACCTCGGTGAACTCCTCGTCGCCGAAGCCGCGCGTCGCGAGCGCGGGCGTGCCGATGCGCAGACCCGAGGTGACCATCGGCGGGCGCGGGTCGTTCGGCACGGCGTTGCGGTTCACGGTGATGCGGATCTCGTGCAGGAGGTCCTCCGCCTGCTTGCCGTCGATCGCGGCCTCGCGCAGGTCGACGAGCACGAGGTGCACGTCGGTGCCGTTCGAGCGCACCGAGATGCCGGCGTCCTTGACGTCCTGCTGCATGAGCCGCTCCGCGAGGATCTGCGCCCCGCGCAGCGTGCGCTGCTGGCGCTCCTTGAACTCCTCGGTCGCGGCGAGCTTGAACGCCGTCGCCTTCGCGGCGATGACGTGCATGAGCGGGCCGCCCTGCTGGCCGGGGAAGACGCCGGAGTTGATCTTCTTCGCGATGTCGGGGTCGTTCGTGAGGATGAAGCCCGACCGCGGGCCGCCGATCGTCTTGTGCACCGTCGACGAGACCACGTGCGCGTGCGGCACGGGGTTGGGGTGCAGGCCGGCGGCGACGAGGCCCGCGAAGTGCGCCATGTCGACCCACAGCAGCGCGCCGACCTCGTCGGCGATCGCGCGGAAGGCCGCGAAGTCGAGCTGGCGCGGATACGCCGACCATCCGGCGACGATGACCTTCGGCTTGTGCTCGAGGGCGAGGCGACGCACCTCGTCCATGTCGACGCGGCTCGACTCGGCGTCGACCCCGTAGGCGACGATGTCGTAGAGCCGACCGGAGAAGTTGATCTTCATGCCGTGCGTGAGGTGGCCGCCGTGGTCGAGCGAGAGGCCGAGCACGGTGTCACCGGGGCGCGCGATCGCGTGGAGCACGGCCGCGTTGGCGGTCGCGCCCGAGTGCGGCTGGACGTTGGCGTACTCGGCGCCGAAGAGCGCCTTGGCGCGCTCGATCGCGAGGTTCTCGGCGATGTCGACGAACTCGCAGCCGCCGTAGTAGCGGCGACCGGGGTAGCCCTCGGCGTACTTGTTCGTCAGCACGCTGCCGGCGGCCTCGAGGACGGCGACGGGCACGAAGTTCTCGCTCGCGATCATCTCGAGGTAGTCGCGCTGGCGGTCGAGCTCGAGCTGGAGCGCCTCGGCGATCTCGGGATCGACCTCGGCGAGGGGGGCGTTGAACGTGCTGGGCAGGCGGGTCACGGGGGCTCCTTCGCTGGTGCGCTGGCGCGCGTCGCTGGCTGGTCGCCCAGGCGCGCGGCTCACGAACGGCCGCTCCCCGGTGGTGCTCCACCAATGCGCCAGTCACGGCCGCATCCATCGT
>JAPSIA010000064.1 GCA_031179215.1 Agrococcus sp. | reverse complement strand
GCCAGCAGGTCGTCGAAGCCGTGCGTCCTGGCGATCCGCACCGCTGCCCTCGCGAGCCGCGTCGCCGCCGGATGATCGCGCGCGAGCATCGCGAGGTAGGCCGCCCACGCGAGCGCGTGCGCGATCGCGCGCTCCGCCCCTGCGGCGCGCTCCCGACGGAGCCGCTGCGCCTCCGCGACCGCCGCGGCGATGGCCTCCTGCGCTCGCGGGCCGTCCCCGAGCCCCCACCAGGCCCGCGCGAGCTCCACCTGCACGACGAGCGCCGCGGGCCGATCCCCGAGCTCGCGCTGCAGCGCGAGCGCCTGCACGCAGACCCGCACCGCGTCGGCCCGTCGGTCGAGGTGGCCGAGCGCGCGGGCGAGCGAGGTGAGCAGCTCCGCGCGCTGCGCGGCATCCGCGCCGGGGGTCGCCTCGAGCGCGGCCTCGAGGTGCGCGGCGGCCTCGCGATGCGTGCCCCGTGCGACCGCATGCGTCGCCGCGATGCGCGACCAGTGCACGATGCCGGGCCGGTCGTCGGCGCCGACCGCGTGCGCCGCGAGCCGCGCCGCGTCGGCGTCGCCCGGCTCGAGCGTGGTCAGCAGCCGCAGCCACGCGCGATGCAGCGCCGCCCGCTCCGCGGGCGCGAGCTCGCCGAGGACGCCGAGCCGGGCGAGCTCATGGCGGAACGCGATGCGCGGGCCGTCGACCACGAGCATGCCGCTCGCGACCGCGGCGTCGACGTCGTCGTCGGCGTGCCCGAGCGCGCGGAGCTGCTCGAGCCGCACGGCACCGGTCTCCACCGACATCGAGCGCACCACCTCGCCGGCCCCGGGCGGCAGCCGTCGCGCACGGGCGCGCACGGCGTCCGCGACCGTTGGCGGCACCGCCCAGCCCGGCGCCGCGAGCACCTCGGTGACGAAGAAGGGGTTGCCGCCCGTGCGCGCGTGCAGCTGGGCCACGTCGATCGGCCTGCCCCTCGCGAGCGTCGCGACGCCCTCGACGCTCAGCGGCTGCACCTCGCGTCGCATGACGCGCCGCTCGGAGGCCATGCCGTCGATCGCGATGCGCACCGGGTGGTGCGGCGCGAGCTCGTCGCTGCGATAGGTCACCACGACGAGCGCGCTCGTGCTCGCCACGCGCCGGGCGAGGTGGGTGAGCAGGTCGGCGGTCGCGGCGTCGGCCCAGTGCACGTCCTCGATGACGACGAGCGTCTGCCGTCCCCGGAGCTCGCGCAGGAACGCCGAGAAGAGCTCGTGGCGCGTGCCGCGCGCGGCGCGAGCGAGCGCGGGCGCCTGCTCCGACATGTCGAGCAGCGGGCCGAGCGCCTCCGGCGTGCTGAGGGCGTCGCAGTCGCCCCGCAGCTGGCGCACGCCGCTGGCAGCTCGGGCGCCGAGGGCCCGCGTGAGCGCGGTCTTGCCCACGCCCGCCGACCCCGAGAGCAGCACGAGCAGCCCGCCGGACCGCGCGACCTCGCGCAGCGCGGCCAGCAGCTCCTCGAGCAGCGCCTCCCGCTCGAGCAGCACGGGCGTCGGCACGGCAGCACCTCCCGTCCACGGTGGTGCTCGCACGATACGCCCGCGACCGACGCGACGACAGCGGCGACCGCGCGGCGCGGCAGCGGCGCGCCCGTCGATAGCCTGATCCGAGCGTCCGTCGGGCCGCGGATGCGCACGGCGCCGCGGCGAGAGGCGCGCACGAGGCGAGGGCGCGGGAGGCAGCGTGGGCGAGGGGACCGGTCGCGAGGAGCACGACCGGCTGCTGCGCGTCGACGCGCAGCTCGCCGCGATCTCGAGCACGACGCGCGACCTCCTCGAGGTGCAGGACGCCACGGCGATGCTGCAGCGCATCGTCGACCGCGTGCACGACCTCGCCCGCGCCGACGTCACCTACCTGTCGGTCTACGACGCCGCGACCGATGAGCTGTTCGTGCGCGCGGTGCGCGGCTCGCGCTCCGGTCGCTTCCTCGGCATGCGGGTGCCGGCGGGCGTCGGCGTCGCGAGCCTCGTCGTGCGCACGCGCAGCGCCCAATCGGTCGCCGACTACGACGAGCTCGGCGCGCTGCCGCGCGACGGGAAGATCGACGCGATCGTCGGCGCCGAGGGCATCCACGCGATCCTGGGAGCGCCGCTGCTCGTCGGCGGCGAGGTGCTCGGCGTGCTCTTCGCCGCGCATCGCGCCGCGCGCCGGTTCGACGACGAGGACGCCTCGCTCCTGACGGCCTTCGCCGATCATGCCGCGATCGTGCTGCGCATCGCGGGCGTGCTCGACGCGCTCACCGCGAGCCGGCAGGAGGCGGTGGCCGCGCGCGAGCGGGCCGAGCGGCTCGCGGCAGAGACGCTCTCCGCCTCGCGCCTCCACGGCGAGCTCACCGAGCTCATCGTGCGCGGCGGCGGGCCCGAGGACGTGCTCGCGGCGCTCGCGGCCGCGCTGCAGCGCCCCGTCTGGGCGGAGGGTCTGCAGGGAGAGCCGCTGTGGGGCACACCGCGGCTCGACGCCCGCGCCGCGCGCGCCGAGCTCGCCCTCGCCGTCGCTCGCAGCGCCTCGACGGGGCGCGCGGCGGTGCTCGAGGGCGGGCCGGTGCGCGCCGCGATCGCCGTGCTGGGCGCCGGCCAGCGCATCGGCGCGGTCCTCGTGGGCGGTGCCGCCCCGCTCAGCGAGCTGCAGCGGCGCACCCTCGAGCGCTCGGCGCAGATCCTCGCGCTCGTGACGATGCAGCGCAACGCGGTCGCCGACGCGGAGGAGCGCGTGCGGGGCGAGCTCGTGCTCGACCTGCTCGAGGGCGCCGACACCGCGGCGGCGCTCCGGCGCGCGCGGCAGCGCGGCATCGCGGTCGATCGCCCGTGGAGCACCGTCGCCGTGCGCGTCGCAGAGCACGAGCGCTCGGGGGCTGCGGCGAGGCTGCGGCAGGTGCGCGGCTCGCTCGTCGCGCTCGCTCCCGACGGGTGCGCCGTGCTCGTGCCCGAGGCGGATGCGCGCCGTGGCGCGACGCTCGTGCGCTCGGTGCTCGAGGGCGTCCCGGCGGTCGTCGTCGCGGAGTCCGTCGCGAGCCTCGAGGGCGCGCGATCGGGCATGCGCGCCGCGGTCCGCGTGGCGCGCCTGCTGCGCGGGCTCGGCGTCGCGGATGCCGCGACGAGCGCCGTGGAGCTCGCGCCGTACGCCGCCATGTTCGACGACGACGGCGCGCGAGCGCGCGCCTTCATCGACGCCGCGATCGGCGACGTGCTCGCGTGGGACGCGCGTCGCGGCACGCGGCTCACGGCGACCCTCGCGGCCCTGCTGGAGGCGCAGGGCTCGCCGGCCGCTGCCGCTCGCGAGCTGCGGGTGCACGTCAGCACGGTCAAGCAGCGCGCCGGTCGGCTGCGGGCGCTGCTCGGCGACGGCTGGGACGCCCCGGAGCCGCGCTTCCGCACCGAGGTCGCCGTGCGCCTGCATCGCGCGCTCGAAGGTCTGCAGCAGACACCCTCGAGCGGCGGGATGTGACCCGAACGGTCATGTGCCGAGCCGTCGGCAGGCGCTTGACTGAGGCGGCCGACGAGGGTGCGGCAGCGAAGGGTGGCGAGGATGGCACGGACGAGCAGGCTCAGCGGACTGCGGAACCACACGATCGACGAGCGGCGAGGGATCGTCGCCGACGCGCTCGGCTCCCGGGACGCACTCGCGCCGCTCGTCGACGGCGGCCTCGACGAGGACCGCGCCGATCGCATGATCGAGCACGTCATCGGGCAGATCGGCATCCCGGTCGGCGTCGCGACCAACTTCATCGTCAACGGCCGCGAGGTGCTCGTGCCGATGGCGACCGAGGAGCCCTCCGTCGTGGCGGCGGCGAGCAACATCGCCCGCATGGCGCGCGAGCGCGGCGGCTTCACGACCACGAGCACCGCGCCCGTCATGCAGGCGCAGATCCACGTCGTCGACGTCGCCGACGTCCATGGCGCGCGACTGCGCATCCTCGAGGAGCGCGCGGCGCTCATGGCGCTCGCCGACGAGCAGGACCCCAAGCTCGTCGAGTTCGGCGGCGGGGTGCGCGACCTCGTCGTGCGGATCGTCGAGCGCGACGGTCGCCGCCACCTCGTCGCGCACCTGCTCGTCGACGTGCGCGACGCGATGGGCGCGAACGCCGTCAACACGATGGCCGAGGCGATCTCCGGCCGCGTCGCCGAGCTCGCCGGCGGGCGGCCGCTGCTGCGCATCCTCACGAACAAGGCCGACCTGCGGCTCAGCCGCGCTCGGGCCGTCATCCCCGCGGCGATGCTCGGCGGGCCCGAGATCGTCGAGAACATGCTGCTGGGCGCCCAGCTCGCGGAGGACGACCCCTACCGCGCCGCGACCCACAACAAGGGCATCATGAACGGCATCTCGGCGGTCGTGCTCGCGACGGGCAACGACACGCGCGCGGTCGAGGCCGGCGCGCACTCGCACGCCGTCAAGGACGGCCACTACGGCTCGCTCTCGCGCTTCGAGCGCAGCGCCGACGGCGACCTCGTCGCGACGCTCGAGCTGCCGCTCGCCGTCGGCCTCGTCGGCGGCGCGACGAAGTCGCACCCCGCGGCGCGCGCGGCCGTCGCCCTCACCGAGGTGGAGACCGCGCAGGAGCTCGCGGAGCTCATCTGCGCCGTCGGCCTCGCGCAGAACGTCGCGGCCGTGCGCGCGCTCGCCGCCGAGGGCATCCAGCAGGGCCACATGGCGCTCCACGCGCGCAACGTCGCGGTCGCGGCGGGCGCCGAGGGCGATGAGATCGATGCCGTCGCCGCGCGACTCGTCGAGCAGCGCGCCGTGCGCGCCGACGTCGCCGAGCGCGAGCTGGCCGCGCTGCGGGCGTCGCGATGACCGACGCCATCGGCCTCGGGCTCCCCGAGCGGCAGCGCCGCGACGGGCTGCCGGAGCGCGTCACGATCTGGGAGGTCGGCCCGCGCGACGGACTGCAGGCCGAGCGCACGGCGCTGCCCGCCTCGCAGCGCGTCGAGCTCATCCGTCGGCTCGCGGCCGCCGGGGCATCGGTGATCGAGGCCGGCAGCTTCGTCCGAGCCGACCGCGTGCCGCAGATGGCGGGCTCCGGCGACGTGCTCGCCGCCCTCGGGGATCTCGACGCGCGGCTGCCGGTGCTCACGCCCAACCTGCGCGGGCTCGACGACGCCCTCGCGGCCGGCGCGCGCGAGGTCGCCGTCTTCCTCAGCGCCACCGAGCGCTTCTCCGAGGCCAACCTCGGCGCCCCCAAGGCGGCGGCCGAAGCGGCGGCGGCAGCGGTCGTGCGCCGGGCCGTCGAGGGCGGCGTGCGCGTGCGCGGCTACGTCTCGATGGTCTTCGGCGACCCGTGGGAGGGACCGGTCGAGCCGAGCGCGACGACCGAGCTCGCCGAGCGCATGCTCGAGTGGGGCGCGAGCGAGATCTCGCTCGGCGACACGATCGGCGTCGCGACGCCCGGCCACGTGCACCGCGTCGTCGACGCCCACCGCGATCGCGCCATCCCCGTCGAGCGCCTCGCGCTCCACATGCACGACACCTACGGCCAGGCGCTCGCGAACGTGCTCGCGGGCCTCGAGGCCGGCGTGCGCATCTTCGACAGCGCCGTCGCCGGCACGGGCGGCTGCCCCTTCGCGCGATCGGCGACCGGCAACCTCGCGACCGAGGACCTCCTCTGGATGCTCGACGGCCTCGGCATCGAGCACGGCATGGACCTGTCGGCGATCGCCGACACCGGCAGCTGGTTGAGCGCTCAGCTCGGCCGAGCCACGACATCCCGCGTCGCACGAGCGCTCGCGGGCGGAAAGGAAGCGCGATGAAGCGCACGTACCTGGAGGTGTGGGGCGACACCGTCGACGGCCGCCACCTGCTCTCCGCCATCATCATCGGCGTCGCGCTCGCGACGCCGGCCTACCTGCTGGCCGCCTGGCTCTTCGGCGCCAGCGACATCGAGCCCGGGCTCGCGAAGTCGTACGCGCTGCTCGTCGGCCTCGGCGCCTGCGTGCTCACGGGCGTCATCTCGGCGCGGCTGTTCCCGCCGAAGCGCGTGCTCACCGAGCAGACCGACGAGCCGGGCTCGCGCGAGGCGGCGATGGACTCGATCGAGGCGGAGTACGGCCCCCTCGGCGACCCGGACGAGCTGCCGGAGGCGGTGCTGCGCGAGGTCAAGGAGCTCGGCATCTACGAGGACCTCGCGCGCCAGCACGCCAAGCACGTCGCGAAGGAGGCGACGCGCTGATGGAGCTGCTCGACTCGACCCTCTGGGCGCTCGGCATGGCGCTCGTCGCCGCCGTCGTCTTCGGCCTCCTCGGCCTCGTCTCCGGCACCGACGAGACCGCCACCATCGCCCCCGTGACGCTGCTCGTCATCCTGCTCGGCGTGCCGCCGGCGGGCGTCTTCGCGTTCTTCATGGCCGCGATCGCCTCGAAGCACATCACGCACGCGATCCCCACGACGCTGCTCGGCATCCCGGGCGACACGATGGCGGCGCCGCTGCTGCAGGACGCGCAGATGCTGCGCGAGCTCGGCGTGCCGCACATCGCGCTCCGCAAGGCGATCTCGGGCGGCGTGGTCGCCGCGCTCATCTCGGTGCCGCTCGCGGTGCTCTTCGCGCTCGTGCTCACGCCCTTCGCCGACGCCATCAGCTCCGTCGCCCCGTGGCTGTTCCTCGCCGCGGCGATGCTCATCGCCGTGCTCTCGAAGGGCCGCTGGGCGGCGCTGTTCGCGCTCGTGCCCTTCGTGCTGCTCGTCGTGGGCCTGCAGGGCTTCGCGACCACGACGCTCGACAAGGGCCTCTCGATCGCCTTCTTCCTCGGCATCGCGACGGGCCCGCTCATCGCGGACCTCTTCCTCGCGGCGAGCCCCGCGGGGCGCACGCTCATCGGCCGCGCCGACCAGCGCACCTTCGAGCTCGCGCGCGACACGCGCACGTGGAAGGGCCGCATCCCCAACCCGTTCTCGGTGCTCGACCGCAAGCAGCTCGGCTACACGGCGACCGCCGCGACGATCTCGAGCGCGACCTTCGTCTTCTCGCCCGTGGCGATGACGGTGCTCATGGGCGAGCTCTTCGGCGCGCGCTTCAAGAACGGCTACCACCGCTTGACCTCGCGCATGAGCATCCGCAACGGCACGACCGAGTCGACCTACATCGCCGAGACGCTCATCCCGCTCATCGCGATCGGCCTGCCGCTCTCGCCCATGGCCGCCGGTCCCGCGAACCCGCTGTTCAACGCGCCGCCCGTCTACACGATCGACGCGGAGGCGGGCACCTCGAACAACCTGCACGACATGCTCGACCCGCTGCAGTTCCTCGTGTTCGGCTTGCTCGCCGTCATCATCGCGGTCGTCATCAGCTACCCGTTCGCGATGACGCAGGCGCACCGCGCGGCGAAGTGGGTCATGCGCACCGTCTCGCACGAGGCGATCATCGGCGCCTTCGCGGCGCTCATCGTCGTCATCTGCCTCTACGAGGGCGGGATCGTCGCGATCCTCGTCGCGCTCACGGTCGGCCTCGTCGGCGGCCTGCTCAACCGCATGTTCAACATGCACACGGGCGTGCAGTTCATGGGCTACTACGTCGCGGTGCTCACCGTGCCGGCCATCACGGCGCTCGCCGGCTGAGCGAGCCGCATCGAGGGGGCCGGGTCGTCGATCCGGCCCCCTCGTCGTGCACGCTCTCAGCGCAACCGCCCGCCCGGCCGTGCGGGGGCGGCGAGAGTACCCTGGAGGGGATGCCTCCCACCATCCGCCCCCGCAGGCTCCGGCAGAGCGCTCCCATGCGCCGCCTCATGGCCGAGACCCGCATCCACCCCGCGCAGCTCGTGCTGCCGATGTTCGTCGCCGAGGCGATCGACGAGCCGAAGCCCATCGCCTCGATGCCGGGCCAGGTGCAGCACACCCTCGACTCGGCCGCGCACGAGGTCGAGCGCGCGATCGCGGCGGGCGTCGGCGGCATCATGCTCTTCGGCGTGCCGCGCGAGAAGGATGCGGTCGGCTCCGGCGCGACCGATCCCGACGGCATCCTCAACCGCGCGACGGCCTTCCTCGCCGAGCGCTTCGGCGACGCGACGGTCGTGCAGACCGACCTGTGCCTCGACGAGTTCACCGACCACGGCCACTGCGGCGTGCTCGCGGCCGACGGCAGCGTCGACAACGACGCCACGCTCGAGCGCTACGCCGACATGGCGATCGCGCAGGCCGAGGCCGGCAGCCGCATCCTGGGCCTCAGCGGCATGATGGACGGCCAGGTCGAGCATGTGCGCGCCGCGCTCGATGCCGCGGGCCACCTCGACACGGCGATCCTCGCCTACAGCGCGAAGTACGCCACCGCGCTCTACGGCCCGTTCCGCGAGGCCGTCGACTCGAGCCTCACGGGCGACCGCAAGACGTACCAGCAGGATCCCGCCAACCGGCGCGAGGGCCTGCGCGAGGCGCTGCTCGACATCGCCGAGGGCGCTGACATCGTCATGGTGAAGCCCGCGAGCCTCTACCTCGACGTGCTCGCCGACGTCGCTGCCGCATCCGACGTGCCCGTGTGGGCCTACCAGGTCTCGGGCGAGTACGCGATGGTCGAGGCGGCCGCCGCGAACGGCTGGATCGACCGCGACCGGCTCATCGCCGAGAGCCTCACGTCGATCGTGCGAGCGGGGGCGGATGCGGTGCTGACGTACTGGGCGATCGAGCAGGCGCAGCTGCTCGGCACGATGGGACTGGGTTCGATGGCATCGGGAGGCCGCTCGTGAGCACGAACGCCGAGCTGTTCGAGCGCGCGAAGCTCGCGATCCCCGGCGGCGTGAACAGCCCCGTGCGCGCGTTCGGCTCCGTGGGCGGGACGCCCTCGTTCCTCGTGCGCGCGAAGGGCGCGTACGTCACCGACGCCGAGGGGCGCGAGCTCGTCGACCTCGTCGCGAGCTGGGGGCCCGCGATCCTGGGCCACGCGCATCCCGAGGTCGTCGAAGCGGTGCAGGACGCCGCGAGCCGCGGCCTCTCCTTCGGCGCCTCGACGCCCTCCGAGGCGCTGCTCGCCGAGGAGGTCGAGCGCCGCGTGGGTCCCGTCGAGCGCCTGCGGCTCGTCTCGACCGGCACCGAGGCGACGATGACGGCGATCCGGCTCGCGCGCGGCGCGACGGGCCGCGACCTGCTCGTGAAGTTCGACGGGCACTACCACGGCCACTCCGACGGCCTGCTCGCCGCAGCGGGATCCGGGCTCGCGACGCTCGCCCTCCCGGGCTCCGCCGGCGTGCCGGAGGCCGTGGCCGCGACCACGCTCGTCGTGCCCTACAACGACCGCGACGCCGTCGAGGCGGTGTTCGCCGAGCGCGGCCACGAGATCGCCGCCGTCATCGTCGAGGCCGCGCCCGCCAACATGGGCGTCGTCGAGCCCGACGGCGACTTCAACGCCTTCCTCGCGCGCACCGCGCACGCGCACGGCGCGCTGCTCATCAGCGACGAGGTGCTCACGGGCTTCCGCGTCTCGGCCGCCGGCATGTGGGGGCTCGAGGGCTGGTCGGGCGACGAGGCACCCGACCTCATGACTTTCGGCAAGGTCGTCGGCGGCGGCATGCCGCTCGCCGCGCTCGGAGGCCGCGCCGAGATCATGGAGCTGCTCGCACCCACCGGGCCCGTGTACCAGGCGGGCACGCTGAGCGGGAACCCCGTCGCCGTCGCCGCGGGGCTCACGACGCTGCGGCTCGCGACGCAGGGCGTCTACGACCGCATGGAGACCGCGGCCGACGTCATCACGAGCGCGCTCGCGGATGCGCTGCGGGCCGAGGGCGTCGCGCACACGATCACGCGCGTCGGGAGCCTGTTCTCGGTCGCGTTCGCCGACGCGGCGCCGACCGACTTCGACGCCGTGCGGGCGCAGGACGCGTTCCGCTACCCGCCGTTCTTCCACGCGATGCTCGAGCAGGGCGTGGGCCTGCCTCCGAGCGTGTTCGAGGCGTGGTTCGTCACGGCGGCCCACGGCGAGGAGCCGCTCGCGCGCATCGTCGACGCGCTGCCGGCGGCAGCGCGCGCGGCTGCGGCAGCCGCTCCGGCCTGACGCGCGGCGCCTGCGACCGCGCCGCGCCGACCCACCCGCGCGAGCGCATCCGACCCCTGGTGGCCTCGCCGCTCGGGGAATACCGTGGCCGCATGGCGACCCCGGTGGCATGCCCGGCGTGCGGTGCCCCCATGCGCGAGATCGTGTGGGGCTACGGCACGATCGCCGACGTCGCCGACGCCGGCGATGCCGTGATCGGCGGATGCGTCGTCGACGTCGACCCGGCCGGTCGCGTCGCGGCGCTCCAGTGCCCCGCGTGCGGCACGCGCACCGACGCCGAGGGCGTCGCGCTCGAGCGGCCCGCGCCGCCGGCCTCGACCCGGCATCCCTTCGGGGTCGCCTTCAGCGATCCGCCGTCGGAAGGAGCGATCACCATGGACCGAGCACGAGCGCACGAGCCGCGGGACGCGGGTGGCGCGCACAGCCCCTTCGCGGACGGGGACTTCGGCGGCGTCGCCTCCGGCAGCGACTGGCGCGACCACGTCGAGCCCTACGCCTCCCGCGACGACGAGGTGCCGGCGCGCTCGGCGCCCGCACCCGAGCGCATCGAGCCCTACGCCTCCCGCGACGACGAGATGCCGGGGCGCGCGCCTGCAGCACCCGGTCGCCACGACCCGTACGCGTCGCGCGAGGATCCGCTGCCCGAGGCCGCCGCGGCCTGGCGCGACCGCATCGCCCCGTACGCCCCCGACGACGACGCGTCGCCCGGCATGGCGGAGCCCGCGGGCGAGGAGTCGCCGCCCGGCGAGCGCGTCGACTAGAACAGGCGGGCGTGCCCCGAGTCGATGCCGCGCATCTCGTCGTAGTCGAGCACGACGCAGCGGATCCCGCGATCCTCGGCGAGCGTGCGCGCCTGCGGCTTGATCTCCTGCGCCGCGAAGACGCCCGTGACGGGTGCGATGCGCGGATCGCGGTTGAGCAGCTCGAGGTAGCGCGTCAGCTGCTCGACCCCGTCGATCTCGCCGCGGCGCTTGATCTCGACCGCGACGGTCGCGCCCGACTCGTCCTTCGCGAGGATGTCCACGGGGCCGATCGGCGTCATGTACTCGCGCCGCCACAGCGCGTAGCCGTCGCCGAGGCGCTCGATCTGCTCGGCGAGGAGCACCTGCAGGTGCGCCTCGACGCCGTCCTTGACGAGGCCGGGGTCGACGCCGAGCTCGTGCGAGGTGTCCGAGAGGATCTCGTGCACCGAGACGATGAGCGAGTCGCCCGTCTTCTTGTGCGTGACCTTCCAGATCTCGGTGACGCCCGCCTCCGCCTGCGCCGCGTCGGGCTCGAGCTCGGTGAGCACCGCCGGGGGAGACATCCAGTTCAGGGGCTTGTAGGAGCCGCCGTCGGAGTGCACGAGGATCGAGCCGTCGGCCTTGAGCATGAGCACGCGCGGCGCGAGCGGCAGGTGGGCGGAGAGGCGGCCGGCGTAGTCGACCGAGCAGCGGGCGACGACGATCCTCATGCGGGCTCCTTCTCGACGGGGCCGCGCTCCCGCGCGACGTGGCTCGTGAGCAGCGACAGCAGCACGAAGGCGAGCACCGCGAGCATCGCGAGCCGGAGCCCGACGAGGTCGCCGAGCAGGCCCAGCAGCGGGGGGCCCGCGAGGAAGGCGATGTAGCCGATCGCCGAGACGGTGCCCACGCGCGCCGCGGCGAGGCGCGGCTCGTCGGCGGCGGCGCTCATGCCCACGGGGAAGCCGAGGCTCGCGCCGAGGCCCCACAGCACGACGCCGGCGATCACGAGCGCCGGCGCGTCCGCGAAGATCACGAGCAGCAGGCCGACCGCGGCGGTCGCCGCCGTCGCGCGCAGCACCGGCACGCGGCCGAAGCGCTCGAGCAGCTTGACGCCCAGCAGGCGCCCGCCCGTCATCGCCGTGAGGAAGAGCGCGAGCATGAACGCGCCGCCCTCGTTCGAGAAGCCGTGGCCGTCGACCATCGTGAGCGCGAGCCAGTCGTTGGCGCTGCCCTCGGTGAGCGACATCCCGAGCACGAGCAGGCCCAGCAGGATCGTG
>JAPSIA010000010.1 GCA_031179215.1 Agrococcus sp. | reverse complement strand
CCTGGCCGCGGTCGAAGGTGTGGTTGTTGCCGAGGCCGATCGTGTTGCAGCCGGCGTCGGCGATGCCCTCGGCGAACTCGACGGGCGCGTTGAACGCCGGGAAGTACGTCAGGCCGAGCTCGACGCCACCGCTCGGGGCCTCCTGGTTGCAGTAGACGAGGTCGCTCTCGGCCCAGATCGGTCGCGCCGCATCCCACATGTGCCCGTACTCGTAGGAGCCGTCGGGCTGCAGCGCATCCGCCGTCACCGAGTCGTGGGGCAGGATGTCGCCCATCGCGCTCACCGACACGCTCGCTGGCTCCGGCGTGGGCGTCGGGGTGGCGGATGCGGCCGGCTCCGCGACCGGCTCGGTCGCGCTCGGCGTGGGTTCGGGCCCGCCCTGCTGGCAGCCGGTCAGCAGCAGGGCCCCCGCCGCGAGCAGGGCCGCGAGCCGCTGCCCGCGCTCGAGGCGGCTCACGAGTTCGCCATCGCCGCGTAGATGGCGAGGAGCACGACGATCACGACGAGCGTCATGATCCAGTCGCCCGTCGTGCGCGGCGCGCTGCTGCCGCGGTGCGACCTGTGCGTCGAGCCCGAGCCCCAGCTCCAGCTGCGCTGCGATCCGCCGGAGCGCGAGCGTCCGAAGGATCCGCCGCCGCCCGAGCGCGAGCCGCCGCCGAAGAAGCTGCGCGAGCCGCCCGATCCGAACCCGCCGCCGCCGCCGCGGAAGCCGCCCCGCTTGAACCCACCGGTCTTCGCCATGCTTGGAGCGTACGTCGCCGGGGAGCGGATCGCACGATCGCCGCGGGGCGCGCGCCCGCGTCAGCCGTAGTCGGGTGCCGCCGGGAGCCCCAGGAACTCCTCGTACGTGCGCGCGCCCTGCTCGTGCATCGCCGTCGAGATCTCGGCGCCGACGAAGCGGAGGTGCCAGGGCTCGTACTCGTAGCCGGTGATGCCCTCGAGCCCCTCGGGATAGCGCACGATGAAGCCGTGCTGCCACGCGTGCTCGGCGATCCACCGGCCGGCCGCGGTGCCCCCGAAGCACACGTCGAGCCGGCAGGCGCCGCCCGTGCCCGAGACGTCGACGGCGAGCCCCGTCTGGTGCTCGCTGTGCCCGGGCCGGGCGCTCGTGGTGTCGGCCTCGGCCTGGCCGTACTGCGCGACGTAGCCGTTGTAGAGCTGCGCCTGCCGGTCGTAGCTGCGGTAGGACGAGAACACGAACGTGCCCTCGCCGATGTCGGCGCGCATCGCGGCGGAGAGCTCGGCGAGGGCCGCGTCGACCTCGGGCCGCACCAGCTCGCCGCCCTCCTGCGCCGACGACACGGCGACGAGGCTCGGCACGTAGGCGGCGGGCTGCAGGGGCGTGCGCTTGTTGACGAGCACCTGCAGGCTGTCGGCCGACGTGAGGTCCCACGCGCTCGCGGCCTCCGGTGTCGGGGTCGCGCTGGGCGTGGGCGCGGCGGTCCGGGTCGGCGTCGGCGCGGGCGTCGACATCGGCGTCGGCGTCTCGAGCTCGACGTGGGCGGATGCCGTCGGGGTCGCCGGCGAGCTCGAGGAAGCCTCGGGCGTCGCGGCCTCGCCGCATCCGGTCAGCACCAGCACGAGCACTCCGAGAGCCATCACCTTGCGCACCCTCCCATCGTCGCACGACGCGGCGCGCGGACCCCGATCGTGCGATACTGGCAGCACCGGACCATTCGTCGGGCTAATGACTTTTGCGAGAAGGACCACCCCTATGCCGCAGCGCGACGCGCGCTCCGCCGGCGACGCGAACGCGCCGGCACCGCTGATGACCCGCCGCCAGATCAGCCTCGTGATCGTGGGGCTCATGATCTCGATGTTCCTGTCGTCGGTCTCGCAGACCGTCGTGGGCACGTCGATGCGCACGATCGCCGACGAGCTGCACGGCCTCGACCTGCAGGTGTGGGTCGTCACGGCCTTCCTCATCGTCTCGACGATCGTGACGCCGATCTACGGCAAGCTCAGCGACATCTTCGGCCGACGGCCGCTGTTCCTCATCGCGATCGTGCTGTTCCTCGTGGGCTCGATCGCGTGCTCGTTCGCGCAGGACATGGTGCAGCTCGCCGCCTTCCGCGCCCTGCAGGGCCTCGGCGCCGGCGGCCTGATGTCGCTGCCGATGACGATCATGGCCGACGTGCTGAACCCCAGGGAGCGCGCGAAGTACCAGGGCTACTTCCTCGCGGTCTTCGGCGTCTCGTCGATCCTCGGGCCGCTCATCGGCGGCGTGCTCGCGGGCACCGACGAGATCCTCTGGCTCGACGGCTGGCGCTGGGTGTTCCTGTTCAACCTGCCGATCGGCGTCGCCGCGGTGTGGATGGTCTTCACGTTCCTGCACCTGCCCGCCCACCACGAGCGCGTGAAGATCGACTGGTGGGGAGCGGCGCTGCTCGCGGTCGCCGTCGTGCCGCTGCTGCTCGTGGGCGAGCAGGGCCGCGAGTGGGGCTGGCTCTCGACCGCCGCGATCGTCTGCTACGTCGTCGGCACCCTCGGCGTCGTGCTGTTCATCTGGGTCGAGACGCGGATGGGCGACGCCGCGCTCATCCCGCTGCACCTGTTCCGCAGCAGCACCTTCTCGATGGCGACGCTGCTGGGCGTCTTCACCGGCTTCGGCATGTTCGCCGCCATGATGCTGATCCCCTTCGTGCTGCAGATCGTGCACGGCATGGACCCGACGCAAGCGGGGCTCGCGACGCTGCCGATGATCCTCGGCCTCATGATCGCGTCGATCGCCTCGGGCCAGATCATCGCGCGCACCGGCAGGTACCGGCTCTTCCCCGTCGTCGGCCTCGCGATCATGGCGATCGGCTACGGCGTGCTCGTGACGCTGCAGTTCGACAGCCCGCTGTGGTCGCTCCTGCTCGCGCAGCTCCTCATCGGCCTCGGCTTGGGGCAGCTGATGCAGACGCTCACGATCGCCTCGCAGAACGCCGTGCAGGCGAAGGACATGGGCGTCGCCACGAGCTCGGCGACCTTCTTCCGCCAGCTCGGCGGCACCGCGGGCGTCGCGGTCGCCTTCTCGCTGCTGTTCGCCCGCCTGCCCGAGACGCTGCAGGCCTCGTTCTCGCGCCCCGACCTGCGGGCCGGCCTCGGTGCGGCGCTCGAGGATCCAGCCGTGCTCGCCGATCCCGGCAACGCGCGCATCCTCGACGTGCTGCAGCACCCCGAGCAGATCGGCGGCGCGCTCAACTCCGACTCGTCGTTCCTGAACTCCGCGGATCCGCGGCTCGCCGCGCCCTTCCTCGACGGCTTCAGCACGGCGACGCTCATGCCGTTCTGGGTCGCGCTCGTCACCGTCGCGGTCGCCTTCGTGCTCGCGATCTTCTTCAAGGCGCCGCCGCTGCGCCAGAAGTCGGCGATGGAGGAGGCCATGGAGGAGCGTGCGCGCACCGCGCAGCTCGAAGCGGATGCCTCGGCGCCCGGCTCGTACGCGCCCCCCGTGACGACCGCCTCGACACCCGTGGTCGCGCGGCGCCCGGCGGGCGAGGGCGAGCGGCCGCCGAGCGCCTGAGAGGCCGCTCCCAGCCTCCGCTCGTATCGTGGCGGCCCCGGAGCAACCGCTTCGGAGCGCAGGCAACGATCAGGAGGTTGAGCACATGGGTCTCGACGACAAGATCTCGAACGAAGCCAAGGAAGCCGTCGGCAAGGCCAAGGAGGGCCTCGGCGACGCGACCGACAACGAGCGCTTGCAGGCCGACGGCGAGCAGGACCAGGCCGTCGCGAACACGAGGCAGGCCGGTGAGCACGTCAAGGACGCCGGGCGCGACGTGAAAGACGCCTTCGACCGCTGACGCGGACGAGGACGAGGGCGGGGCGCTGCGGCGCCCCGCCCTCGTCGTGCCGCTAGTAGTTGAGGCTCTCGAGCGAGGCGGCGTCGGCCTCGATGCCGAAGTCGCGCGCCTGCGCCTGGATCTTCTGGGCGCGCGCGAGCCGCGGCAGGTCGCTGCCGTCGGTGATCTTGCCGCCGGACTCCTCGAAGGCGCGCACGAAGGCGTGCGCCCAAGCGACCTCCTCGGCGCTCGGCGCGAGCCCCGCGTTGATCGTGGCGGCCTGCGTGTGCGTCAGGCAGAGCTTGCCCGACATGCCCATCTCCTTCGCGAGCCTCGTTCCCTCGACGAGCGCCTCCGTCGAGAGCGTCGGGCCGTCGATCGGCGCGGGCAGCCGGGCGGCGCGCGAGGCGATCACGAGCTGCGAGCGGGCGTAGGCGAGCGCCATGGGGTCCTCTCCCGTGGCGGTGTCGCGCTTGAAGTCGCCGGTGCCGAAGGCGATGCGGAACGTCGAGGGCGCGCTCGCGATGCGCTCGACGTGCAGCACGCCGCGCGCGGTCTCCACGAGCGCCAGGATGGGCATGCCCTCCGGCAGGCGGTCGGCCGTGTCGTCGACGTGGCTCGCCGACTCCGTCTTGGCGAGCATGACGCCCTCGAGGCCCGGCGCGTCCTTGAGCGCCGCGAGGTCGGTGCTCCAGAACTCGCTCGCCGCGTCGTTGATGCGCACCCACGCGCGGTGCCCGGTCGAGAGCCAGCGGACGGTGTCGTCGCGCGCCTGCGCCTTGTCCTTCGCGGCGACCGCATCCTCGATGTCGATGATGATGGCGTCGGCGTCGCTCTCCTGCGCGATCTCGAAGAGCTCGGGCTTGGAGGCGGGCACGAGGAGCCAGGAACGGGCGATCAGGGGCGAGACAGGGGTGCGAGACACGCGCTCGAGCCTATCGGGCGTCGCCGCTCCGCCCTGCGATGCGCGGCCTCGGCCGCTCCCAGGGTCGCGGCGCTACGCTCCCCGCATGGACTTCGCCCAGGGATTCGATCAAGGCGCGAGCATCTGGCTCGTCGCCCTCGGCCTCGGCGCCCTCGCCATCGCGATCGCGCTCCTGCGAGTGGGCGCCAGGCGCCGGCGCACCTCGGAGTCGGGCCAGCCCCACCTCATCGCGGGCATGGCCGCGCTCGTGATCGGCGTCGCGCTCCTCATCCCCGGCGCGATCTGGATCGTGATGGAGTTCTTCAGCGCCGACTGATGCCGCGCGCGGCGCTCACGGCGATCGCCCGCGCACCCGGTCGATCTCGCGACGCTCGCGGCTCGACGGCCTGCCTGCGCCCTTCGGCCGGTGCGGCACCTGCGCCGCCTCGATCGCGGTGGGGCGCGGCGGGGAGCGATCCTCGATCGCTGCCGCCGCGGCCGGCGCACCCACGCGCTTGCGCAGCAGCTGCCGCACGATCACGACGCGGTCGAAGCCGTGGATGCGCACGCGCACCTCGTCACCGACGCGCACGGGCTGCGCGGCCTTCGCCGCCTGCCCGTTGAGCTTCACGTGCCCGCCGCGGCACGCCTCCGTCGCGGCGGCGCGCGTCTTGACGAGCCGCACCGCCCAGATCCAGACGTCGAGGCGCACCGCGCCCGCCGTGCCCGCCCCGCTCATGCGGCGCGCAGCACCTCGAGCACGGCCTCGCCGTAGCGCTCGAGCTTCGCCTCACCCACGCCCGAGACCGTCGAGAGCTCGACGAGGGTCGACGGCCGCCGCTCGGCGATCGCCGCGAGCGTCTTGTCGTTGAAGACGACGTACGCCGGCACCGCCTGCTCCTTCGCCGTGGCCGCGCGCCACGAGCGGAGCGCCTGGAACAGGCCCTGCTGCGCGTCGTCGAGCTGCGCTGCCGACGCGGAGCGCTTCGCCGCGCGCGCGGGGGCGCGCGACTCGTGGCGCAGCCGCACCTGCCGCTCACCCGCGAGCACCGAGGCAGACGCATCGGTCAGCGCGAGCACGCCGTACTCCCCCTGCACCTGCAGGAGCCCCTGCGCGAGCAGCTGGCGCACGATGCCGCGCCACTGCGTCGCCGGGAGGTCGGCGCCGATGCCGTACGTCGCGAGCTGGTCGTGGCCGAAGCGCCGGATGCGCTCGGTGTCGGCGCCGACGAGGATGTCGACGAGGTGCCCCGCGCCGTACGACTGCCGGCGCTCGCGCTGCAGCCGCACGATCGTCGACAGCAGCTTCTGCGCGGGCACGGTGCCGTCGTAGCTGTCGGGCGGCGTGAGGCACGTGTCGCAGTTGCCGCACGGCTCGCTCTGCTGCCCGAAGTAGGCGAGCAGCTGCACTCGGCGGCACTCGACCGTCTCGCACAGCGCCAGCATCGCGTCGAGGTGGCGCGACTGGTTGCGCTTGCGCTGCGCGTCGCCATCGCCTTCGGCGATCATCCGGCGCTGCTGCACGACGTCCTGCAGGCCGTACGCGAGCCACGCGGTCGAGGGCTCGCCGTCGCGGCCCGCGCGACCGGTCTCCTGGTAGTAGCCCTCGACCGACTTGGGAAGGTCGAGGTGGGCGACGAACCGCACGTCGGGCTTGTCGATGCCCATGCCGAACGCGATCGTGGCCACCATGACGACGCCGTCCTCGCGGAGGAAGCGCTGCTGGTTCGCCGCCCGCGTACCGGCGTCGAGGCCCGCGTGGTACGGCAGCGCGTCGATGCCCTGCGCCCGCAGCCACTCTGCGGTCGACTCGACCGAGCGGCGCGAGAGGCAGTAGACGATGCCCGCAGCGCCAGGGTGCTCGTCGCGGATGATGCGCAACAGCTGCGCCTTCGCGTCCTGCTTGGGCGCGATGCGGTACTGGATGTTCGGCCGGTCGAAGCTCGCGACGAACACCCGCGCATCGCGCAGCCCGAGCCGCTCGACGATCTCGGCGCGCGTCTCGGCGGTCGCGGTCGCGGTGAGCGCGACGCGGGGCACGTCGGGCCAGCGCTCCCCCAGCACCGACAGCTGCAGGTAGTCGGGGCGGAAGTCGTGCCCCCACTGGCTCACGCAGTGCGCCTCGTCGATCGCGAAGAGTGCGATGGGCGCAGCGTCGAGCAGCGATTGCGCGACCGGCAGCCGCTCGGGTGCGAGGTAGAGCAGGTCGAGCTCGCCCGCGAGCAGCTGGCGCTCGACCTCGCGCCGCTCATCGATCGACTGCGTCGAGTTGAGGTAGGCGGCTCGCACGCCGAGCTGCTCGAGCGCGTCGACCTGGTCGTGCATGAGCGCGATGAGCGGGCTGATGACGACGCCCGTGCCCTCGCGCACCAGCGCGGGGATCTGGTAGCACAGGCTCTTGCCGCCGCCCGTGGGCATGAGCACGACCGCGTCGTGCCCCGCGACGACCTCGTCGATGATCTCGCCCTGCTGCCCGCGGAACGCGTCGTAGCCCCACACGCGCGTGAGCGCCTCGAGCGGCGTCGCCGCCTTCGCGGATGCCGCGACACCCGCCGCGCGCGCGGGCTGCGGTCGAGCGGCCTGCGGGCGGGTCGAGGTCGTCGCGGGGGTCGCGGCCCGGCCGCCGACCCCGGCGTGCGCGAGCGCGGGTGCGTCGACGTCGGCAGGAGGGAGCCAGCCGTCGTCCGGCGCGTCCCACGAGTCCCACGGCTCGGGCGCGTCGTCGTCGCTGGGCGGCGCCCACTCGTCGTGCCTCGCGTCGGTCACGCGTCCCCCTTCGCGTCCATGACGCATCCCACCCTAGGGCGAGCCGGCGACACGCGTCGCTGCTCGCGCTCGGCCTGTGGGGTCAGCGGCGGCGCTCGAGCCACTCCTCGAAGGTGATCCTGCCCTTGCGCTGCTCGCTGAGGTTCGCCCCGGATCGCAGGTAGTCGAGCAGCGACGGCGGGAAGGGGCCGTTGACGATGAGCCCGCGCGCCCCCGTCCTCGCCTGCCACGCCTTCGCGAGCTCGCGGGAGAGGCGCACCTGCGGACCCGCGATCTCGAGGAAGCGCTTGCCGCTGGGCTCGAGCGCCTCGTCGGCGACGAGCTCGGCGACCTCGCTCACCGCGACGGGCTGCAGCCGCCCGCCGAGCGCCACGGGGATCACCCCGAGCGGGGAGCCGGCCTCGAACTGGTCGACCGACCACTCGTGGAACTGCGCGGCGCGCACGACGGAGGCGTCGAGGGCGGAGTCGAGGTAGATGAGCTCCTGCTCGCGCTTGCGGCGGTGGTACGTCAGCCGCGAGCGCTCCACGCCGAGGATCGACAGCACGACCGCGCGCGGCACGCCGACGCGCTCGGCAGCCGCGACGATGGCGCGGGCGCCGACGGTGAAGGGCTTCGGGTCGATGGGGTTGCGCGAGTTGGAGGCGTCCACGAGCGCGTCGGCGCCCTCGAGCGCCGCATCGAGCCCCGCGCCCGTGACGATGTCGGCCTTCGCGCCCGCGGCGCCGGCGATCGCCTTGCCCGAGCGCGAGACCGGCACCGGGGTGCCGCCGCGTCGGCTGATCGCCCGCACGATGGCCGAGCCCGCGTTCCCCGATCCACCGATCACGACGATGCGCATGCCCCTACGCTACGCGCGCGCACGCACAACGCAAGTCGAGCGGGCGCCCGCAGCGCGAGACGGCCCGGGTCACGAGGATCCGGGCCGTCTCTGCTGCTGCGGGCTTGCGTTGTGCGGAGCCGCGAGCGGTGCGCGATGCCTCAGGCGTCGGCGCCCACCGGGGCCGGTGCCTGGGCCGCCGCCGCGGGCGGCGCCGTGAGCGTGTCGAGCAGGTCGTCGCCGGGGCGCACGGGGATCATCGGCGCCTCGATCTCCGCCCGGTCGAGCAGCTGCTGGGTGCGCTTGCGCCGAGCGGGCGCGATGACCGTGACGACGCGGCCGTCGTTGCCCGCGCGGCCGGTGCGGCCGGCGCGGTGCAGGTAGGTCTTGTACTCGTCCGGCGGGTCGGCCTGCACGACGAGCGCCACATCGTCGATGTGGATGCCGCGCGCAGCGACATCGGTCGCGACGAGCACGTCGACCTTGCCGCGGCGCAGCTTCTCGAGCGAGCGGGTGCGCTTGGCCTGGGTGAGGTCGCCGTGGAGGCTCACCGCCGCGACGCCCGCGTCGTCGAACTGCTCGGTGAGCCGCTCGGCGTAGGCGCGGGTGCGGGTGAAGACCACGATGCGGCCGGGGTTGCGCACGATCTGCTCGAGCACCGCATCCTTGTCGTAGCGATCGGTGACGAGCACCTGGTGATCGATCGTCGAGGTCGACTGCTCCTCGCCCGCCACCTCGTGCACGGCGGGCTCGGGCAGGAACTCCTTGACGATCGTCTGCACCTCGGCGTCGAGCGTCGCCGAGAAGAGCAGCTTCTGGCTGCCGGGCTTCGTCCGGCGCAGGATGCGCTGCACGGGCTCGAGGAAGCCGAGCTCGCACATGTGATCTGCCTCGTCCACGACCGCGACCTCGACCGCGCCGAGGTTGAGGCGGCGCTGCTCGACGAGGTCCTCGATGCGACCGGGGGTCCCGATGACGATGTCGACACCGCGACGCAGCGCCTCGACCTGGCGATCCTGCTTGACGCCGCCGACGATGACGGTCGTGAAGACGCCCACCGCGCGGCCGAGCCCCATGATCGTGTGGTTGAGCTGCTGGGCGAGCTCGCGCGTGGGAGCGAGGACGAGCGCGCGGGGGGCGCGGCCGATCTCGCGGCGCTCGGGGCGGTTGCGCAGCAGCATCTCGACGATGGGGGCGCCGAAGGCGATCGACTTGCCCGAGCCCGTGCGGCCACGGCCGAGGACGTCGCGCCCGGCGATCACGTCGGGGATGGTCGCTGCCTGGATCGGGAAGGGCGACTCCGCGCCCATCGACTTCAGCGCGCCCGCGATGCCGGCGCCGAGGCCGAGATCGGTGAACGAGACGCCCTCGACGTCCTCGGCGCGGATCGACGTCGCCTCGAGGCGCTCGAGGACGACGTCCTCCTTCGGCTCGAAGGGGTTGGCGTCCTTGGACGGGTAGTAGGTGCTGTCGCGGCGCGGCTGCTCGTCAAAGCGGTCGGAGCGGGGGGCGCGGTCGTCGCGGCGGGGACGCTCGTCGGAGCGAGGGGCGCGGTCGTCGCGGCGCGGGGCGCGGTCGTCGCGAGCCGGACCGCGGTCATCACGACGCGGAGCACGGTCGTCGAACCGGCGGGGCGCGCGGTCGTCGAAGCGACGCTCGCCGCGGTCATCGCGGCGCGGGGCGCGCTCGTCGCGAGCCGGACCGCGGTCATCACGACGCGGAGCACGGTCGTCGAACCGGCGGGGCGCGCGGTCGTCGAAGCGACGCTCGCCGCGGTCATAGCGACGCGGCGCACGGTCGTCGAAGCGACGCTCACCGCGGTCATCGCGGCGCGCGGCGCCCTCGTCGCGAGCCGGACCGCGGTCATCACGACGCGGAGCGCGGTCGTCGAAGCGGCGGGGCGCACGGTCGTCGAAGCGGCGAGGTGCACGGTCATCGAAGCGACGCTCACCGCGGTCGTCACGACGCGGCGCACGGTCGTCGAAGCGACGCTCGCTGCGGTCGTCACGACGCGGAGCGCGGTCCTCGAAGCGACGCTCACCGCGGTCATCGCGGCGCGGTCCGCGCTGGTCGAAGTGGCGCTCACCGCGGTCGTCGCGGCGCGGCGCACGGTCGTCGAAGCGGCGCTCACCGCGGTCATCGCGGCGCGGAGCGCGCTCGTCGGAGCGGCCGCGGCCGTGCTGCTCGTCGCGCGCACGATCGAAGCCGCGAGGACGCTCCCCGCGGTGCAGGCGGTCGTCGCGCTGGTGGTCGCGGCCGCCCTGGGCGCCGCCGCGCGTGCGGAACGAGGGGGCGCGGTCGCGGCTCCGCTCCTCCGGCGGGGTCCACTGCGGGCGGCGGGAGTCGCCGCGCTGCGCGCCGTCGCGGCGGTCGCGCTCGTCGCGGCTCCAGCGGCCCTTCGAGGGCTGCTCGTCGCGGTAGCCGCGGTGGCCCTTGCTGCGGGAGCCGGGTCGGCTGCTGCTGTCTCGGTCGTTCGGTCGGCGTGCGCCCTGAGGGCGCGAGTCGTTCGGTGCCATTGCTCGCATTCATCGCGCGCGAGTCGATCGCTCGCGCTGGTAGTGCCGCAGTTCATCGCGGGGATCTGATCGACCACGAGAGTGCTCGTGGGATATCCGGCCGCGGTGACACTCCATGCGACGCACACGCGTCTGTCCCGAGCCGACACATCCAGCCTACGGCACCGAGCGCGCCACCGATAGGGGCGATCTGACAACACCGCCGGGGAGGTGCGAGGCTCAGCCCGGCTGGTCGGTCGCTCGCATCCCGCCGCGCATGACCGATGCGGTCCACTGCCGCCCGTCGAACCAGCGCTGCTCGGCACGGCCGAAGGGATCCGGGTACCACGCCGGCTGCGCATGCGCGCCTCCGCCATGCAGCGCGATCGGCTGCGGTGCCCCGTCGTGGGGCGACGGCGCGTGGGGCTGCTGCGGGCGCGGCTGCTGCGCCTGCCACGCCTCGTACACGCGGCGCTGGGCCTCGGCGGCCTCCTGCTCGAGCCGGTGGAACTCGGCCGGCGTCGGGATGGGCGGAGCATGGCGGTCGTCGACGACGTGCTCACGACCGTAGAGGTCGCGCTCGACGCGCGGCGGCCGCTGCCCGAACGAGGGCTGCTGCACGGGGCGGGGGCCGAGGTGCGGCGGCTGCGCCAGGCGGGAGGGCTGCACGGGCGAGTCACCGGCGGGCCGCACGGGATCGACGCGAGCGCCCTGCTCGCGGCCGAAGTGCGACGTGTGCTGCGGCACCGATGCGGTCGAGCCCGGCACGGGGCCCACGGGGGCCGTCGGGGCGGAGGGGCGCTCCGGGCCTGCGGCCATCGGTGCGGAGCGACGCCGCTGGGGACCGGGCGCGCTCGCGGAGGGAACCGTGCCGGTGAGCTCCGCCCTGCCCGGGATCCGCAGCAGCCCCTGCGTCGCATGCCCGAGCTCGCGGGCGTCGCGCGCGGCGTAGTAGTACATCGAGGAGTCGGAGGGCCACTGCCCGTCGATGCGCAGGATCGACTGCCCGCCAGGCTGCTCCGGCGCGATGAACGTCAGGCGCGTGCCGGTGCCCGCGGGCGCGCGCACCGTGAGCTTCGCGCCCTCGATGAGCCCGTCCATGCGCGTGACGAAGATCGTCACGGGGATGTCGCCGGCCGGCGCGTGCAGCGTGATGTCGCCCCAGTCGAGCGAGACGCGCAGGCCGCTGACGTCGAGGACGGGGGGCTCCCGGTAGGCGTCGATGCGGCCGTCCTGGGTCGCGGAGTGCACGATCAGGAACGCGGGCACGATCGACCTCCTCCGCGGCTCGCCCTGCAAGGTGCGGCCCATCCAAGCAGCGCACCCCCAGCGTCTGCTGGGAACGCCATCACGAGTCGCTGGCCTCGGCCAGCTCGCCGCGGCGCTCGGCGCGCGTGCCGGTGCCGCTGCGCACGCGGCGCCGCTCGATCGCGCCCTCGACGACGAGGTAGAGCACCGGCAGCACGATGAGCGTGAGCACGGTCGAGGAGACGAGGCCGCCGATCACCACGATCGCGAGCGGCTGCGAGATGAAGCCGCCCTGGCCCGTGAGGCCCGCGGCCATCGGCACGAGCGCGAAGATCGTCGCCGCCGCGGTCATGAGGATCGGCCGCAAGCGCCGCTCGGCGCCCTCGACGAGCGCCTCGCGCACCGGCAGCCCGCGATCGCGGTACTGGTTGACGAGGTCGATCAGCACGATGGCGTTCGTCACGACGATGCCCACGAGCATGAGCACGCCGACCATCGAGGCGACGCCGAGCGGCACGCCGGTGATGAGCTGCATCGCGATCGCGCCGGTCGCGGCGAACGGCACCGACACGAGCAGCAGGAAGGGCTGCAGCAGGCTCTTGAACGTCGCGACCATGACGACGTAGACGAGCAGCACGGCCACGAGCGCCGCGATCCCGAGCTGCGTGAACGCATCCGTGATCTGCGTGGCGACCCCGCCGATCGATGCCTGCGCGCCCTCCTCGAGCTCGAGCGCGTCGAGCGATGCCTGCAGCGTCGCGGAGACGCCGCCGACGTCGGCCGCGTCGGGGGTGATCGTGACGGTCGCGGTGCGGCTGCCGTCGCTCGTCTCGATGGCGACGGGGCTCGTGATCTCGGTGACCTCGGCGACGTCGGCGAGCGGCAGCGGGCCCTGGGGCGTCGGCAGCTCCAGCTCGCGCAGCTCGTCGAGCGTCGCGGCGGGCGCGATCGCCTCGAGCCAGATGCGCACGAGCGAGCCCTCGAGCTGGATGTCGCCGATGGGCGTCGGCTGCATGGCCTGCGCCACGAGGCCCGACACGGCCGCCTCGCTGAGTCCGAGGCTCGCGGCGAGCTCGCGGTCGACCGCGACCTGCACGAGCGGCTGCGCGCCCTCGAGCGAGTCGGTCACCTGCGCGACCCCGTCGAGCCCCGCGACGGCGTCGGTGACGGATGCGGTGGCCGCCTCGAGCGCCTCGGGCGTCGGCGCCTGCACCTCGACCGTGATGTCGCTGCCGCCGAGCCCCGCGGAGCCGCCGATCGCGACCTCCCCGGGCGCCTCCTCCCCGACCGCGAGGATCCGGTCGCGCAGCGCCTCCATGTCGGTGCCGTCGGCCGCGATGACGCCGTAGCTGACGGAGCTGCCGCCGCCGCCTCCGAGGAAGGCGGCGAAGCGGCCCGCGCCGGCGACGGTGGCCGAGACGGTCTCCACTCCCTCGACGTCCTGCAGCTGCGCCGAGAGCTCCTCCGCGGCCTCGAGCTGCGCGTCGAGCGAGGCGCCCGGCTCGAGCTCCTGCGAGAGCTGCACCGTCGTCTGACCGTCGTCGCCGAGGAAGTTCGTGGCCATGAGCGGCACCGCCGCGACGGAGGCGCCCAGCACGAGCGCGGCGCCCGCGAGCACGAGCCAGGGCTTCCGGAGCGTCGCGAGCAGCACGGGCCGATACGCGCGGCGCAGGCGGTCGGGCCGCTCCGGGAGCTCCTCCGGCTCCGCGGCGACCGCGATCGCGGGCGCGGGGGCAGGGGCGGATGCGCGGCGCCGCCAGAGGCCGCGGCGTCGCGTCGGGCTCGCGGCGGCCTCGAGCGCCGCCGCCTCGGCGCGCGCTGCGGCGCGGGCCTCGGCCTCGAGCGCCGCCTGGGGGCGCTTGAGCAGCCAGGAGGCGAGCACCGGCACGATCGTGAGCGCGATCACGAGCGACGCGAGCAGCGCGATCGTCACGGTGAGGGCGAACGGCCGGAAGAGCTCGCCCGTGATGTCGCTCACGAAGGCGAGCGGCAGGAAGACGATGACGGTGGTGACGGTCGAGGCGGTGATCGCGCCCGCGACCTCGCGCACCGCATCCAGGATCGCCTTCGCCTTCGACGGCTGGAAGGCGAGGTGGCGCTTGATGTTCTCGATGACGACGATCGAGTCGTCGACGACGCGGCCGATGGAGATCGTGAGCGCGCCGAGCGTGAGCACGTTGAGCGAGAAGCCCGCGCCCCACATGCCGATGAACGTCATGAGCACCGAGAGCGGGATGGAGACCGCCGTGACGATCGTCGAGCGCAGCGACCACAGGAAGATGAGGATGACGAGCACGGCGAAGCCGAGGCCGAGCGCGCCCTCGACCGCGAGCGCCTCGATCGAGTGCTCGATGTAGGGCGCCTGGTCGAGGATCGTCGTGATGGCGACGTCGTCTCCGAGCTCGTCGCGGATGTCGGGCAGCAGCGCCTGCACGGCGTGCGAGACGTCGACGGTGTTCGCCGCCTGGGTCTTCGTGATCGACAGGATGATCGCGGGCTCGCCGTCGACGAGCGCGATCGACGAGACCGGATCCTCGGTGAGGGCGACGTCGGCGAAGTCGGCGATCGTGGAGTCGCCGTCGAGCGGCAGCGCGGCGACGTCCTCCACCGAGCCGAGCCGCTCGCCGATCTGCACGCTGAGCGTCTGGTCGCCCTCGTCGACGGTGCCGCCCGGCAGCAGCTGGCCGTGCTCGTCGATCGTCTCGGAGATGTCCTGCCGCGAGAGCCCCGCGGCCGTCAGCGCCGCGTCGTCCGGACTGATGGTGATGCGCTGGCCCGGCGCGCCCTGGAGCTCGACCGCGCGCACGCCGTCGGTGCGCTCGAGCTGCGGCACGGCGACCGTCTCGATGCGGTCGACGAGCGCCGCGGCGTCGCCGTCGGCGCTCACGGCGATCTGCAGCACGGGGAAGTCGGCGATCGAGCCGGTGAGCACCGTGGGCTCGGCGCCCTCCGGCAACTGGCTCGCGATGCGGTTGACGGCCTGCTGCACGCGCTGCTCGGTCGTGGCCATGTTGGCCCCGTACTGGAACTCGGCGACGACGACGCTCGAGCCGGTGGAGGAGGTGCCGCTCGTGCCCTCGAGGCTCGGGACCGACTGCACCGCCGCTTCGATGGGCGCGGTGACGTCCTCGCTCACGATCTCCGGGCTCGCGCCCTCCATCGTCGTGGTCACGACCACCGCGGGCAGCTCGAGCTCGGGCGTGAGCTCGGTCTTCAGGCTCGTCAGCGCCACACCGCCGAAGACGGCGATGCACAGCGTCACGAGCGCGACGAGCGCCTTGTTCCTCATGCTGGCGAGCGAGAGCAGATGCACGCGTCGATCCTCCCACCGCGCCCGTGAACGGCGGATGGGGGTGAACCCCCGCATCCGCCGCTCGCGCGGGCGCTCCCGCCGACCCAGGCAGCGCGTCCACCTGCACCGGATGGTCGCTGACGAGGGATCGCGAGCACCATCCGGTGCAGGCCGCGAACCACGCCTGCACGGAACGGTCGCCCGCGAGCGGCCGCGGGCGCCATCCGGTGCAGGTCGGCGGGGGCGGGTCGCGCGGCGCGCGGGCCCGCGACCCGAGCCGCCGGCTACGGCTTGCGCTTCGCCGCGAAGGCGAGCATCGCGTCGCGCACGTACGCCGCGCCCTCGGCGCCGCCGTAGCTCGCGGCGAACCGGTCGTCGGCGACGTACATCTCGCCGAGGTTTGCGAACGCCTCGAGGTCGGGCTCTCGCGACTGCCAGCCTGCTCCCACCCAGCGGTAGTGCCGCTCGGCGAGCGCCTGCACGCGCGGCGAGTCGACGCGCTCCCCGGCCGCTCGCGCTGCCGCGTAGCCCTCGGCGATCGCGACGTGCTCCTGCTGGCTGGTCGGCATCCGACATGCCCTTCCACCAGTCCTGGCCCCGGCGCCACGCGTCGGCGCCCCAGCGCTCGGTGACCTCCTGCTCGTACTGGCCCTGATCGAACCCGTCGAGCGCTTCCTCTGCCGTCATGGCGGCTCCTCCCTCTCGTGCCCGCAGCGTCTGCTCGACGGCGCGGATCTGTCGCTGGATGCGGCTCGCCTCGCGCTCGAGGTCGACGAGGTGCGCCGCGAGCGCCTCCTCGTCGGATGCGCGCTCGAGGCTCTCGGCGATCGCGGGGATCCCGACACCCAGCCCGCGCAGCAGCAGGATGCGCTGCAGCCGGCTGAGCGACGCCTCGTCGTACCAGCGCATGCCGCCCGCATCGGTACGGGCGGGGGGCAGGATGCCGACGGCGTCGTAGTGCCGCAGGGTGCGGCTCGAGACGCCGGCGAGCTTCGCGATGCGCTGGATCGACCACTCCATGGCGACGACGCTAGGGGTTGACGTTGCGTCAACGTCAAGGCCGACGGCCGCGAGTCGCGGCATCGGCGCACGCGTAGCCTGAGCGGATGCTGCTGCGCTCCGTGCTCGCCGTGCTCGTCGGCGGCGCGCTCGGCACCGCGTGCCGCGCCCTGCTGCAGGAGGCGGTGCCCGAGCCGTGGATGCTGCTGGTCATCAACGCGCTCGGCTCGGGCCTGCTGGGCGTGGCGGTCGCCGCGCTCGCCGACGCGCCTGCGTGGCTGCGGCATGGCCTCGGCGCAGGCGTCCTCGGCGGCTTCACGACCTACAGCGCCGTCGCGGTCGCGAGCGTCTCCGCCTCGGCCGCGGGCGGCGGCTGGGCCGCGCTCGTGCCCGCGCTGCCCGGCATCGCGATCGCGATCGGCATGCTCGTCGCCTGCGTCCTCGCGGCGTGGGGCGGGCTCGTGCTCGGGCGTCGCCTCGCGAGCGGACGGGCGGCATGAGCGCGCTCGAGCTGCTCGGCGTCGCGCTCGCCGGTGGGCTCGGCGCCGCCGTGCGCTTCCTCGCGGGCGCGATCGCGCGGGAGCGCCCGGTGCGCGCGACGGTCGCCGTCAACCTCGCGGCGAGCCTGATCGCCGGCGCGTGCGCGGGCCTCCTGCCGCTCGACGACGCGTGGCGCGCGATCCTCGTCACCGGCTTCTGCGGCGGCCTCTCCACCTACTCCGCGTTCGCGGTGCAGGCCGCCCTACAGCTCGAGCGGCGCCGACGCGGCCACGCGCTCGCGACGATCGCGGTGACGGTCGTGGGCGGCGCCCTGTGCGCATCCGCGGGCCTCCTGCTGGGCGCGCTGCTCGCGCCCGCGGTCGCGGCGTGACGGTCGCGAACGCTGTCCACATCCTTCGCTCGGCCACAGCCGATCGACAGCCGCGATGATACGATGGAGGTTGGACTTGGTATAGAGGAAGTCTCCCACCGATCGCCGGCCGAAGGGCCGACGCCAGTAGCAAGGGGGTCCAGCATGGGTCGTGGTCGCCAGAAGGCAAAGCACACCAAGATCGCGCGTGAGCTGAAGTCGTACAGCCCTGACGTCAACTTCAACGCGCTGCAGGCCGAGCTCGGCGGCGCCCACAGCGACGCACCGATCGACAAGTGGGCCGGCTACGCCGAGTACGACGTCGCGGACGACGACTACGCTGACGAGTACCAGACGGGGCGCACCGCCTGAGCTGACACGATCGGCTCCCGGCGCGCGCAAGCGAAGGAGCTCATCGTGACCTCGCACGCCATCACCAATGGCCGGGGCGTGGAGCCGACCGAGGTCGGCAGCCACGCGACCGCGACGGCGCCCGTCTTCGAATCCCTGTCGGTGCTCGACCTGTTCAAGATCGGCATCGGCCCCTCGTCGTCGCACACCGTCGGCCCCATGCGCGCCGCCCTCGACTTCCTCGGGCAGGTGGATGCGACGGGGCGGTTCGACGACGTCGTGCGGCTGCGCGTCGACCTGCTCGGCTCGCTCGGGGCCACGGGCTCGGGGCACGGCACCGACACCGCGGTCATGCTCGGCCTCTCGGGCCTCGCGCCCGACACCGTCGAGACGCCCCAGATCGCCGCGACCCTCGAGCGCATCCGCGCCTCCGGCGAGCTCTCCCTCGGCGGCCGCCGCGCCGTGCCCTTCGACGAGGCCAAGGCCTTCGTCTTCCGGCCGCTCACCGTGCGCCGCGAGCATCCGAACGCCTTGCGCCTCACCGCCTACGACGCATCCGACGAGACGATCGCGACCGCGGGCTACTACTCCATCGGCGGCGGCTTCGTCATGCGGCACGACGAGGGCGACGTGCTCTCGCCCGTGCCCGCGCCCGCGGCGCAGCGCACGCCCGTGCCCTACCCGTTCACCACCGGGGACCAGCTCGTCGCGCTGTGCCGCGACTCGGGGCTGTCGGTCGCCGAGCTCATGCTCGCGAACGAGACGGCGTGGCGCTCGCGCGAGGAGACGATCGCGCAGCTCGAGCGCATCTGGGAGGTCATGCAGGAGTGCGTCGCGCACGGCATCGAGACCGGCGGGATCCTGCCCGGCGGGCTCGACGTCAAGCGGCGCTCCCCCGAGTGGCACGCGAAGCTGCTCGAGCGCGACGCGGCGCCCAAGCACGGCCGCCGCGACCTGCTCGAGGGCATGGAGTGGGTCAATCTCTACGCGCTCGCCGTGAACGAGGAGAACGCCGCCGGCAGTCGCGTCGTGACGGCGCCGACGAACGGCGCGGCCGGGATCATCCCCGCCGTCATGCACTACGCCGACCGCTTCGCCGACTGCGTCGAGGACGCGCTGCCATGGGAGGTGCGCTTCCTGCTCGTGGCGGGGGCCATCGGCATCATCATCAAGTCGAACGCGTCGATCTCCGGCGCCGAGGTCGGCTGCCAGGGCGAGGTGGGCTCGGCGTGCGCGATGGCCGCCGCGGGCTTCGCCGCCGTCTTGGGCGCGACGCCCGCGCAGATCGAGAACGCCGCCGAGATCGGCATCGAGCACAACCTCGGGCTGACCTGCGACCCGATCAAGGGGCTCGTGCAGATCCCGTGCATCGAGCGCAACGCGATGGCGAGCGTCAAGGCGATCAACGCCGCCCGCATGGCCAAGCAGGGCGACGGCACCCACTACGTCTCGCTCGACACCGCGGTCGAGACGATGCGGCGCACGGGCGCCGACATGAGCGACAAGTACAAGGAGACCGCCCTCGGCGGGCTCGCGGTGGCCTACATCGAGTGCTGAGGCGCGCGGCCGTCACCGGAGACGACGGAGGGCCCGCCTCGCGGCGAGCCCTCCGTGCGAGCGACGCGGCTCAGTAGCCGTACTCGGCCGAGTACGCGGCGGCGAAGATGATCGCGAACAGGAGCGGCCAGAAGATGAACGCCCAGATGAAGCCGAGGATCGAGGTCACGAGGCCCCAGATGGCCATCGTCTTGCCGGCGGGCTCCTTCGCGAGGCCGATGCCCGAGAGCACGCCGCCCGCGATCGCGTTGATCCAGATCGGGATGACGATGCTCGAGATGCCGAGGATGAGGCCCCACATCGAGAGGGTCCGCTTCGTGGAGGCGGCGGGGGCGGCGTAGCCGTACGACGGCTGCGCGGGCTGGTACGGCTGGTAGCCGCTCGAGGGATCGGGCTGCTCGGGGGGCGTGTACGTCATGGGTTCCTCGCGTGATGGAAGCTGGTGCAGGGACGCGCGCGGCGTCACCCCGAGCCTAGGCGCTCGCGAGGCGCGAGCGCACCGCTCCCGCGCGGAGCGCTAGGCGGTGGCGGTCGCGGCGAAGACCATCGCGCTGATGAACGTCAGCAGCGGCAGCAGGTAGAACAGCAGCACCCACACGAGCCCGATGGCCGAGCCGACGAGGCCGATGATCGCCATCGTCCTGCCCGCCGGCTCCCGCCGCATCCCGAGGATGCCGAACACGATGCCGATGACGGGCACGACGACGAAGATCCAGGCGAAGACGAACGAGCACAGCCCGAGCACGAGCGCGGTGATCGAGAGGCCGCGGGCCGGCTGCACCGCGACGGGCACGACGGGCGCGCGGTAGACCGGCACGCCGTAGGGCGTCAGGCTCGACGCCTGCGCTGCCGCGGGGTGGATGAGCGGAGCGTCGCGTCCGTCGAAGCCTGCGGCGTAGTGCGGTGTCGTGTAGCGCGGCGGCGCCCACTGCGGTGCGCTCGCGTACGGCGTGCCGTAGGGACGTGCGGGCGGCGGCGCGTACTGCGCAGGCGAAGCAGGAGGCGATCCGCCGTCGTGCTCGCCGTCGAAGGCCGCGGCCGAGCCGTGCGGGCCCTGCACGGGCCGCTCGGCGAGCGCGTCGCGCTCGTGCCGATGGGAACGGCCGACGTCCGCTGGCATCGCCCACCTCTCGTCTCGAGTTCCGTCGCGTCAGCGATCGTACGCCGCAGCTGGCCGACGGGTCATCGCATCACGCCGCAGGGTACGCCCGCAACATCCTCGTGGGCTGGACGCGTGCAGCGCGGCTCGGAGCCGCTTCAGCGGAAGGAGCCCGCGAGCCGCACCGCGCCGCCGTCGACGCCCTTCGCCCCGCGCACCCAGCCGGTGACTTCAACGGGCGAGGGCTGCACCGCGCCGACGGTCCACGCGGGGATGCCCGCCAGCTCGCTCGCCGCGACGACGCGCTCGGCGTCGGCCGCGTCGACGACGACGAGCATGCCGAGGCCGAGGTTCCAGGTGCCCTCGGCGTCGGTGAGCGGGAAGCCGCCGAGCTGGGCGAGCGCGCCGAAGACCTCCGGCACCCGCCACGCGCTGCGGTCGATCTCGACCGCGAGGTGCTGCGGCAGCACGCGCGCGAGGTTCGCGGCGATGCCGCCGCCGGTGACGTGCGAGATCGAGCGGATGCCGAGGCCCGCCTCGAGCATGCCCAGCAGCGGCAGCGTGTACAGGCGCGTGGGTTCGAGCAGCGCCTCCGCGGCGACGCCGCCGAGCTCGTCGACGCGGTCGGTGAGCGCGATGCCGCGCTCGGCGAGGATGTGCCGCACGAGCGAGAAGCCGTTCGAGTGGAGGCCAGAGGAGGCCATGGCGACCACGACGTCACCGGTCTGCACGCGCTCGGCGCCCAGCACCGCATCCGCCTCGACGACGCCGACGGCGGCGCCCGCGACGTCGTAGTCGTCGGGCTCCATGACGCCGGGGTGCTCGGCCGTCTCGCCGCCGACGAGCGCCGTGCCGGTCGCCTCGCACGCCTGCGCGATGCCGCGCACGATGTCGGCGATGCGCTCTGGCACGACGCGGCCGCACGCGATGTAGTCGGTCATGAACAGCGGCTTCGCGCCGACCACGACGATGTCGTCGACGACCATGCCGACGAGGTCCTGGCCGATCGTGTCGTGCTTGTCGATCGCCTGCGCGAGCGCGATCTTCGTGCCGACGCCGTCGGTGGAGGTCGCGAGCAGCGGCTTGGCGTACGCGCCGACGGCCGAGAGGTCGAACAGCCCCGCGAAGCCGCCGACGCCGCCGAGCACGCCGGGGCCGTGCGTGCGCGCGACGGCGGTCTTCATGAGCTCGACCGCGCGGTCGCCCGCTTCGGTGTCGACGCCGGCGGACGCATACGGATCGGTCATGCCCCCAGGGTACCGAGCGCCCCCGCTCCCTCTGGCCAACGGCCATCCCGCGCCGATGTGCACCTGCGCGGCACATCGGCCCGGCATGGCCGTCGAGATCGGGTGGCAGGATGGGGGCGGCACACCCGCCGCCCGTCGATGGAGACCCCCGTGCATGCACTCGTGACCCGAGGCAGGCCAGGACTCGAGCTGGTCGAGATCCCCGAGCCCGCCACCCCGCCAGGCCATGTCAAGGTGCGGGTGCTGCGCGCCGGCATCTGCGGCACCGACCTGCACATCGACACGTGGGATGCGTGGGCGCAGTCGGCCGTGCGGCCGGGCCTCACGGTGGGGCACGAGTTCTGCGGCGAGGTCGTCGAGGTCGGCGAGGGCGTGACCGACTTCGCCGTCGGGCAGGTCATGAGCGGCGAGGGGCACGTCGTGTGCGGGCACTGCCGCAACTGCCGGGCCGGCCGCCGGCACCTGTGCATCCGCACCTCGAACCTCGGCGTGCAGCGCGACGGCTGCTTCGCCGAGTACGTCGTGCTGCCGGCGACCAACGTGTGGGTGCACCCGGGCGCGACGGTCGCGACCACGACCGCGCAGCAGCTCGACGTGTTCGGCATCTACGACCCGTTCGGCAACGCCGTGCACACGGCGCTGAAGTTCCCCGTCGTCGGCGAGGACGTGCTCGTCACGGGCGCGGGCCCCATCGGCCTCATGGCGGCGATGGTCGCTCGGCACGCGGGCGCTCGCCACATCGTCGTCACCGACATCTCCGAGCCGCGGCTCGAGCTCGCGCGCTCGCTCGGCTTCCGCGCCCTCAACCCGCGGGAGCACGAGATCGAGGATGTGCAGCGCGAGCTCGGGATGACCGAGGGCTTCGACGTCGCGCTCGAGATGTCGGGCTCCCCCACCGCGCTCGTCGGCATCATCGAGAACCTCAACTTCGGCGGCCGCATGGCGATGCTCGGGCTGCCGTCGGCGCCGATCGAGCTCGACTTCGGCAAGGTCGTCTCGCACATGCTCACGATCCAGGGCATCTACGGCCGCGAGATGTTCGAGACCTGGTACGCGATGGCCGCCATGGCGCAGACGGGCCTCGACGTCTCCCCCGTCATCACCGACCGCTTCGCCTTCGCCGACTGGGAGGGCGCGTTCGACCGCGCGCGCTCCGGCGCCGCCGGCAAGGTCATCCTCGACTTCACCGAAGGAGCCTGAACCGTGTTCTCAGCCCGCGCATCCGTCGCCTCCGAGCTCGCCGAGATCGAGGCGGCCGGCCTCACCAAGCGCGAGCGCGCCATCGCCTCGCCGCAAGCGGCCACCGTGGTCGCCAACGGCCGCGAGGTGCTCAACTTCTGCTCCAACAACTACCTCGGGCTCGCCGACGACCCCCGCATCGTCCAGGCCGCGCGCGACGCGCTCGACGAGTGGGGGTTCGGGATGGCCTCGGTGCGGTTCATCTGCGGCACGCAGACCCAGCACCTCGAGCTCGAGTCGCGGCTCGCGTCGTTCCTCGGGCAGGAGGCGTGCATCCTGTACTCGTCGTGCTTCGACGCGAACGGCGGCCTGTTCGAGACGCTGCTCGGCGCCGACGACGCCGTGCTCTCCGACGCGCTCAACCACGCCTCGATCATCGACGGCATCCGGCTGTCGAAGGCGAAGCGCTACCGCTACGCCAATCGCGACATGGCCCAGCTCGAGGAGCAGCTGCAGGATGCGCAGAGCGCGCGGCGGCGCCTGATCGTCACCGACGGCGTCTTCTCGATGGACGGCTACCTCGCCCCGCTCGAGGCGATCTGCGACCTCGCGGAGCGCTACGACGCGATGGTCATGGTCGACGACTCGCACGCGGTGGGCTTCACGGGCGTGACCGGCGCCGGCACGCCCGAGCTCGCGGGCGTGCAGGATCGCGTCGACATCATCTCGGGCACGCTCGGCAAGGCGCTCGGCGGCGCCTCGGGCGGCTACATCGCCGCGCGCGCCGAGATCGTCGACCTGCTGCGGCAGCGCTCGCGGCCCTACCTCTTCTCGAACGCGCTCGCCCCCACCGTCGTGGCCGGCTCGCTCAAGGCCCTCGACCTCGTCGAGGGCGCTGGCGAGCTGCGCGAGCAGCTGCGCCGCAACACCGAGCGCTTCCGCGCCGGCATGGAGGCAGCGGGCTTCGAGCTCCTGCCGGGCGAGCACCCCATCACGGCGGTCATGTTCCACGACGCGCGCCTCGCGGCGCAGATGGCGGACGCGATGCTCGAGGAGGGCGTGTACGTCACCGCGTTCTCGTTCCCCGTCGTGCCCCGCGGCGAGGCCCGCATCCGCGTGCAGCTCTCGGCGGCGCACTCGGACGCAGACGTCGACCGCGCCGTCGCGGCGTTCGCCGCGGCGCGCGATCGCGTCGCCGCCTGACTCAGCGGGCGCGCACGGCGTCCATCCAGCGCTCGAGCGCATCGCCGAGCTCGTCGGGCGCATCGAGCTGGATGAGGTGGCCAGCGTCGGGGATCGTCACGAGGTTTGCGTGCGGGATGGCCGCTCGGAGCCGCTCGGCCCGCTCGAGCGGGATCCACGCGTCCTGCTCGCCCCAAATGATGTGGACGGGCTCGTCGAGCTCGCCGAGGCTGCCCTCGACCTCGTCGGTGTGCCGCTCGTCGGCCTGCGCGATCTGCCGGTAGAACGCCGATCGCCCCTCCGCGTCGAGCCACGGCGCCGTGAGCGCGGCCAGCGCGTCGGGGGTGAGGCCGCGGTGGCTCGCACCGCGGATGTAGGCCTCGATCACGCCGCGGTGGATCGTCGACGGCAGCTGAGCGAAGACGTCGGCGTGCTGCTGCACGAGCGAGAAGAAGGGTGATCCCCAAGGACGCAGCGCCACCGCGTCGACGAGCGCGAGCGAGCGGAAGCTCGCGCCGTGCAGCAGTCGAGCGCGGAGCGCGACCGCCCCGCCGATGTCGTGCGCGATCACATGCGGGCGCGCGAGACGCCACTCGCGCAGCAGGTGGGCGAAGAGCTCGCCCTGCACGTCGAGGCCCACGGCGTGCTCGGGCAGCTTCGACGACGCTCCATAGCCGGGCATGTCCCACACGTGGACGCGGAAGGCGCGGCTGAGTCGCTCCGCGATCGGACGCCACAGCCACGAGGACCACGGCGTGCCATGCAGCAGCACGAGCGGCGGGCCTGCGCCGATCACGTCCCACGCGACGGTGCGGCCGCGCCACTCGAGGGTGCGAGAGAGGGCGTGCGCCATGGCTCCGATGCTCGCATCGGCCGCAGACACGTAGCAGCCGCCGGGGCCGCTCGCCGCTGCCGGTGCAGAACGCAAGCCCGCCGTCGGCGATCCGCGGCCGCCCGGCACGCGGCAAGCCCGCGGCCGCGGGAAGCGGCGCGCGGGCTTGCGTTGTGCGGGAGCGGCGGCGGAGCGCGCAGCACTCCAGCGCCGGCTCCCGCACGCCGTCCGCACAACGCAAGCCCCGCCGCGCCGATCCGCGGCGGCCGCGCACGCAGCAAGCCCGCGGCCGCGGGAAGCGGCGCGCGGGCTTGCGTTGTGCGGAAGCGGCGGCGGAGCGCGCAGCGCTCCAGCGCCGGCCGGCTAGAAGACGGGCTTGCCGCCCGTGACGCCGAGCACGGTGCCAGAGACGTAGCTCGCCTCGTCGCTCGCGAGGTAGACGAACGCGGTCGCGACCTCGATGGGCTGACCGGGGCGGCCGAGCGGCGCGTTCATGCCGAAGTCCTTGACGCTCGGCTTCGTCGACGGCTGCAGCGGCGTCCAGATCGGCCCGGGCGCGACGGCGTTGACGCGGATGCCGCGCTCGCCGACCGACGCCGCGAGGTTCACGGTGAAGTTGTTGATCGCGGCCTTCGTCGAGGCGTAGTCGAGCAGCGTCTCGGAGGGCTCGACAGCCTGGATCGACGAGCAGTTGATGATGCTCGCGCCAGCGCCCAGGTGCGGCAGCAGGGCGCGCGTGAGGTTGAACATCGCGAAGATGTTCGTCTCGTACGTCTGCCGCAGCTGCTCGTCGGTGATCTGCTCGAGCCCGTCCTGCGCCATCTGGTAGCCGGCGTTGTTGACGAGGATGTCGAGCCCGCCGAGCTCCTGGATGACCGTCTCGGCCAGCTGCTGGTTCGCCTCGTCGGTGCGCTGGTCGCACGGCACGAGCACGGCGCGCCGGCCGGCGGCCTCGATGTGGCGTCGCGTCTCCTCGGCGTCGTCCTGCTCCTGGGGCAGGTAGGCGATCGCGACGTCGGCGCCCTCCTTCGCGAAGGCGATGGCCGTCGCGCGGCCGATGCCCGAGTCGCCGCCCGTGACGAGGGCGCGCTTGCCCTCGAGGCGGCCGCGGCCGGTGTAGCTCGTCTCACCGTGGTCGGGCACGGGGTCGAGGGCGTCGGTACGACCGGGCCACTCCTGGGACTGCTCTGGCAGGTGCTTGATGGATTCGGTGTCGACGTTCATGTCCCCCATCGTGACCTCGGCACCTGAGCGCCACCAGGGAGAGCGGCGGATGCGGCTGCCCGCCCCGAGCACGCGCGGGCCGGTAGGCTGGATCGTCAGCCCCGCGACAGAAGGAGCTCGCCTGTGTGCGGCATCGTCGGCATCGTCTCCGACTCCAGCGTCAACCAGCAGGTCTACGACGCGCTGGCCCTCCTCCAGCATCGCGGCCAGGACTCGACGGGGATCGCCACCGCCGAGGGCCGCTCGATCCACATGCGCAAGGCCAAGGGCCAGGTGCGCGAGGCGTTCCGGACGCGCGACATGCGTGCGCTGCTCGGCGACATCGGCCTCGGTCACGTGCGCTATGCGACGCGCGGCGAGGCCGAGAACGAGCTCGAGGCGCAGCCCTTCTACGTCAACGCCCCCTACGGCATCGTGCTCGTGCACAACGGCAACCTCACGAACTCGCGCGAGCTCGAGCGCGAGCTCGCGACGATCGACCACCGCCACGTCAACACCGGCAGCGACACCGAGATGCTCGTGAACGTGCTCGGCTCCGAGCTGCAGACGCTCGTCGCCTCCGGCGCGCTCGACGCGGACCGCATCTTCGCCGCTGTGCGCCGCGTGCACGAGCGCATCCGCGGCTCGTACGGCGTCATCGCGCTCATCGCCGGCCACGGCATGCTCGCCTTCCGCGACCCCTACGGCATCCGCCCGCTCGTGCTCGGCTCGCGGACGAGCGCGGCCGGCCGCACCGAGTGGATGGTCGCGAGCGAGTCGGTCGCGCTCACCGGCTCGGGGTTCGCGCTCGAGCGCGACGTGCTGCCCGGCGAGGCGATCTTCATCGCGCCCGACGGCGCGATGACGAGCGCGATGACGCACGAGAGCCCGGTGCTGCTGCCGTGCTCGTTCGAGTACGTCTACCTCGCCCGGCCCGACTCGGTCATGAACGGCATCAACGTCTACGAGTCGCGCCTGCGCATGGGCGAGCGCCTCGCCGACACGATCGCGAAGTACACGCCCTCGGGCGCGATCGACGTCGTGATGCCCATCCCCGACTCGTCGCGCCCTGCCGCGATGGAGGTCGCGCGCCGGCTCGGCATCGAGTACCGCGAGGGCTTCTACAAGAACCGCTACGTCGGCCGCACGTTCATCATGCCGGGGCAGGCGACGCGCAAGAAGTCGGTGCGGCAGAAGCTCAACGCGCTCGAGAGCGAGTTCCGCGGCAAGAACGTGCTCGTCGTCGACGACTCGATCGTGCGCGGCACGACGAGCCGCGAGATCGTCGAGATGATGCGCTCGGTGGGCACGAACACCGTGACGTTCACGTCGGCGGCGCCGCCCGTGCGCTACCCGCACGTGTACGGCATCAACATGCCCTCGCGCGCGGAGCTCATCGCGTCGGGCCGCACGATCCCCGAGGTGAACGACGCGCTCGGCTCCGACTTCCTCGTCTACCAGGAGGTCGACGACCTGCAGCGGGCCATCATCGGCGGCACCGACGTGCAGGGCCTCGACCTGTCGTGCTTCACCGGCGAGTACGTCACGGGCGACGTGACGGACGAGTACCTCGACTGGGTCGAGCGCACGCAGCTCAGCTGAGCGCGCGCCGGAGCTCAGGGCGACGACCCCTTCGGGTCGTCACCGCGACGCCAGCGCCGACGCCCGTCCCGGGCGTCGCTCTCCGGCTGCCTCGCCGTAGCCGGTCGCCGCGACGCCGCTGCGCGGCGACGCAAGGGACCCGCCGTCGGCGCTCCCGCTCAGGCGTCGCGGGCCGCTGTCCCCTGCCGCGCCGGCTGCCGCGCGATCGGCGCCCACGCGCCGATGCCCGCGACGAGGCACGCGAGCGCGGCGCCGAGCACGACGTCGGGCAACGGCACCGCCGCGAGCAGGAGCGCGGCGAGGGCCGCGCCGACGGCTCCCGCGAGCACGAGGAGGGCCAGCGCCCCGCCGGCCAGGCGCGCCCCGCTGCGGCGCGCGGTCTCGACGAGGGCGACGGCCGCGGCGAGCGCGACCCCCAGGATCGCCGCGGCCACGAGGTCGAGGGCGCCGGCGCGCGCGACGGGGGCGACGAGCGCGGCGGCACCGCCCACCGTCGCGAGCGTCGCGCTGGCGTCGCCCGGCAGTCGCTGCACGAGGACCGCGAGGGGCGGGCCGAGAAGCGCACCGATCGCGAGCGTGAGCGCGATCGGGCCCGCCGGCTGCGGCTCCTCGACGCCGATGCCCGAGAGCGCCGGGCGCAGCGCCGCGAGCGCGGCCGCGCCCGCGACCGCGATCGCCAGCAGCGCGAGCAGCGCAGGCGGCAGGCCGGCCGCGGCAGCCGAGCCGCGCATCCGGACCCCGATCGGCGACGCGGACCCCGGATCGGGGATCCGCGCGGCGGATCGGGGTCCGCCGGGCGCGGCGAGGGCGAGCACGACCAGGTGCAGCGCCGCGGCGGCGAGCAGGGCGGCCGCCGGCCCGTGCGCCGGCGCGAGCGCGGCGCCTGCGGCTGCCGCCATCCCGACGGCCGTCGCGAGCAGGGTCGGCGCCGGCCGCACGCGCGGCGCGAGCGAGGGCGTCGCGGCCGCCTCGGCGCGCACCGCCGCGCTGTGCGTGCCGACCGCGGCGCCGAGGACGGCGACGAGGAGCGGATGCGGCGCCGCCCCCGACAGCGCGAGCGCTCCGGACACCGCGGCGGCCGCCGCCGCGAGCGCCGTGGCGAGCATCCGCAGGGTGCGGGGCGCGGGCTCGCGCGAGCCGGCGATCGCGGGCACGGTAAGGGCGAGCGCCGCCGCTGCGAGCGCGCTCGCCGCCCCAAGCGCGAGCGCGACCGACGCGCCGTCGAGCCGCAGCGCATCCGTCGTGAGCGCTCCGGCCGTGAGCCCGTGCGCGAGCCAGGCGAGCGCGTGCCCGAGGGCGGGCCGCGCGCGCCGAGCCGCCGTCATCACGCGCGGTCGGGCCGGTCGTGCTCCTGGGGCGGGTCGGGCAGCTCGGTCCCCGGCTCGACGCGGTCGACCCGGTGGTCGGGCAGCGCGTCGCCCGTCAGCGGGTCGATGCGCTCGAACGCGACCTCGCCTGCGTCGACCTCGCCTGCGTCGACCTCGCCTGCGTCGACGTCGGCGGTCGCCTCGCTCGCGCGCGGCTCCCGCGTGCCGGGCTCCGGCGGTGCCTCGACGTCGACCCGCTCGGCAGTGAGCGTCCGCCCCCGCTTCGCCGAGGCGCGGTCGGCGATGAGCGCCGCGACGCCGCCCGCGGCGCCGCCGAGCACGAAGCCGACGACGACGATGAGGCCGATGACGGCCGTCGTGTCGACCAGCGCGCCCGCCTCGTTGACCGCCGGCGGCTGCAGCTCGGCGATGAGCCACGCGACGACGGCGCCCACGACCGCGCCGATGGCGGCGAAGACGCCGTACTTCGGCGCCCGGCGCACCCGCACCTCGACGTCGCGGCGACGCTCCTGCGGGGCCGCGCCCTGCTCGGGCGATGCGGCGGGATCGGGCGTCTCGTCCATGCCCGCAATCATCCCACCTCCGACGGGCGCGCCGAGGTGCCGCACCGCATCCACCCGCCATCCGGCTTCGCTAGGGTCACCCCTGGCGCCACCGGCGCCGCACCGTTCCCACACGCACAACGAGGTGAAGCATGTCGAACAGCCCTGCCGCGACGAAGCAGTCCGGCGCACCGCTCGCGCGCGCGATGCGGCCCATCAACAGCGTCGTCGAGCGATGGATCCCGTCGGCGCTCGTCTTCGCGATCATCCTGACCCTCGTGGTCGCCGTCCTCGCACTCACGATCACGAGGACCAACCCCGTCGATCTCGTGCAGGGCTGGGGCGACGGCCTCTCGGGCCTGCTCGCGTTCATGACGCAGATGGCGCTCATCCTGCTGCTGGGCCACATGCTCGCGAACACGCGGCCCGTGCGGAAGCTGCTCACGTGGCTCTCGGCGCTGCCGCAGACGCCCGTGCAGGCCTACCTGTTCGTGTTCGTCATCGCGGCGGTCGCCTCCCTCATCACGTGGGGCCTCGGGCTCGTCGTGGGCGGCCTGCTCGCGCGGGAGGTCGCGGCCTCCGGGCGCGAGCGGGGCCTCAAGCTGCACTTCCCCATGCTCGTCGCCGCGGGCTTCTCGGGCTTCGTCGTGTGGCACATGGGCTACTCGGGCTCGGGGCCGCTGACGGCCGCGACGCCCGACTCGTTCATCGCCGAGCACCTCGGCGGCGCCGTCATCCCCGTCTCCGAGACGATCTTCGCCCTCCCGAACGTCGTCGGCGCCGTCGTGACGATCGTCGCCGTCGCCGTCGCGCTCTCGCTCGTCGCTCCGCGCGGCAGCGACCGCATCGTCGAGCTGCACGTCGACGCGCGCGAGCAGCTCGTCGAGCAGGAGGAGGAGGTCGTCACGCCCGCGGACCGCATCGACGCGAGCCGCGTCCTCACGCTCATCGTGGGCGCCGCGCTCGTGACCTACCTCGTCATCCACTTCGCCCGGGGCGGCACGATCACGCTGGACATCGTCAACTGGTCGTTCCTCGCGCTCATCTTCCTCCTCGTGCGCAGCCCGTTCGAGATCATCCGCCTCACGAAGGAAGCGGCCTCGAACGTCGGCGAGATCCTGCTGCAGTTCCCGCTCTACGCGGGGATCCTCGGGATGATGACGGCGTCGGGTCTCATCCAGGTGTTCTCCGACTGGTTCGTGGCGATCTCGAACCCGACGACGTTCGGCCTGTTCGCGCTGCTGTCGGCGGGCCTCGTGAACTTCTTCGTGCCCTCGGGCGGCGGGCAGTTCGCGGTGCAGGCGCCCATCATGCTCGATGCCGCCGAGCGGCTCGGCGTCGATCCCGCCATCCCGATCATGGCCGTGGCCTACGGCGACCAGTGGACCAACATGATCCAGCCCTTCTGGGCGCTCCCGCTGCTGGCGATCGCGGGCCTCAAGATGCGCGACATCCTCGGCTACACGACCGTGACGCTCATCGCCTCCGGGATCGTCTTCGCCGGCATCCTGCTCGTCTGGTCGCTCTGACCGGTCGCACGGCCCTCGCCTCGAGCGGGGGCCGTGCGCATCCGGGATGCGCCAGCCGCGCTCGAGCCGCGGGCGCGGCCGCGCTGCACCGCCCTCACGCGGCTCCGCGCTCAGCGGCGGTGCTGCAGCAGTGAGTCGAGGCTGAGCGAGGTCTTGGCGAGCGAGCTCATCGAGAGCGACGAGCGCGTGAGCGACGAGCCGCGGCGGCGGATGCGCTCGGCGTCGGCGAGGTCGAGCTGGCCCACGAGCGCCTCGGTGGCCTCGTCGAGCCGCAGCGGCAGCCCCTGCTGCACGCGCTCGGCGGCCGCCCGCGCCGCTCGGCGCGTCTGCTCGGCTGCCTGACGCGCCGCGTCCTGCGCCTGGTGCGCCTGCTGGGTCCCAGAATCGAGGCGAGCGCGCAGCTCGTCGATGCGCGCGAGGCGCTCCGCCCCGGGCCGCTCCCGGCTCACGCTCGACGGCGCTTGCGACGGCTGCCAGCCCTGCGGCGGCCGCCCGTGCTGCAGCTGCTCCCAGCTCTGCGGCTGCGACTGCGACTGCGGCGGGCGCTGGCCGGACTGCTCCTGGCCGCGCTGCCCCGGCTGCTGGCGGGACTGCTGCTGGCCGCGCTGGCCGGCCTGCTGCAGCCGCTGCCCCTGCCCGAGCTGCTGCCCCTGCCCCGCGTAGGCCTGCTGGCCGGACGCGCGCCGCGCTCCCTGCCCGTCCCAGGCGGGGCGCGCCGCGTCGGCCTCGCGCGTCACGCGCTGGTGCTCGACCGCGTCGGCGGCCGCCTGGATGCGCTCGCGCCACGACTGCGGCACCTTGCTCACGAGCTGATCGGCCTGGCGCCTCGCATCGCCGGAGCGCTGCGAGGCCTCGCGGCGCACCTGCTGCACGCCGCCGCGCGCCTGCTCGCGAGCGCGGCTCGCGGCCCCGCGAGCGCGCTGCCGCAGCGCCCCGAAGCCGCCGCGGAGCATGAGGAAGCCGATGAAGCTCGCCGCACCCGCGACGATGAGCGGCACGAGCGCCGCCTCGAGCGCGTAGTCCGTGCCCATGATGAGCGCCGTCTGCGCGATCCACGGCAGCCACTGGATGAGCGCCGGGACGCCGTTCACGAGCAGGATCACGCCGATCGCCATCATGACGATCGGACCGACCCACCCCCTGGACTGCACGACCTGCGCCATGCCCTCAGTATGGCGCGCGCCGGCCGGGCGTGGGCCGGCTCGTCGGGACCAGCCCGTCGGGGCCGGCCCAGGTCGCGGCCGATGCTAGGGGCGCACGAGCGGGAGCCACGCCGACACGTCGGCGCGCACTCCCGAGGCGTGCACGGCGCCGCGCCCCATCGCATCCGCCCACGACGTCGCCCCGGTCGCGAGCTCGAGCCACGTCGCGGCGTCGGTCTCGATGACGTTGGGCGGGGTGCCCCGCGTGTGCCCGGGGCCCTCGACGGCCTGCACGGCGCCGAAGGGCGGCACGCGCACCTCGACGCTCTTGCCGGGCGCGCGCTCGGCGAGGCACTGGAGCGTGTAGCGCACCGCGAGCGCAAGGCTCGAGCGGTCGGCGCCCGGCTCCAGGGCTGCGCGCACGGCGTCCATGCCGTCGAGGTCGGGGATGCGCTTGGCCACCTCCACAGGCTACGTCGTCGCCGCGACGGGTCTGGCCCGCGGCCGCGTCGCCGTGAACCAGCCCCAGCCGAGCAGCACGAGCAGGGCGACGTCGACGGCGTCGCCGCCGTAGTACATGACCTGTGCGCCCGCCTGCGCGTCGAGCGGCGCGACGCCGGCGGGCGGGTGCGCGACGAGCCACTTCGCGAGCACCGAGTGCGCCGCGATGAAGGCGAGCAGCACGCTCGCGCGCATCGCGAGGGACGCGCGGTGCGGGTTCGGGTCGGGACCGACGAGCGAGGCGGTGAACACCCAGCCGGCGAGGAGGACGTGCAGGTGCACGAGCGCGTGCACGAACGCCGAGCCGTGCATGGCGGCGAAGAGCTCGGTGCTGTAGAGGAGCCACAAGCCGCCCGCGTCGAGCACGCCGGCGACGATCGGGTGCGCCACCCAGCGCACGACCGGCCAGCGGAGCACCCGGGTGAGCGCGCGCGCCTCCTCGACCGGGAGCGCGCGCAGGGCGAGCGCGATCGGCGAGGCGAGCACGAGCAGCAGCGGAGCGAGCATGCCGAGCAGCAGATGCCCGACCATGTGCGCGGTGAAGCTCTCGTGCGCGGCGCGCGCGACGGGCCCGACCGCGAGCGCCACGCACGCGAGGCCCGCGTACCAGCACGCCGATCGGGCGACGGGCCAGGGGCTGCGACGCCGCGAGGCCCACAGGGCGATGCCGTAGAGGAGCGCCGCGGCCGCGACGGCCGCGAGCGCGACGCCCTCGACGAGCGCCCACGCGTCGACACCGGAAGCGCCGACGTGGTCGTGGCCGGCGCTCGCGAGCGCGGCGCTCACGCCCGGCGGCGCGTGCGCCAGAGGATGACGAGCCCGACGACGAGCGCGACCGCCGCCGAGCCGAACCAGGCGAGGTCGTAGGGCAGGAGGTCGACGCCGTAGCGGATCTGGTGCAGCCCGAGCACCTTGTGGAGCAGGCCCGCATCCAGCAGCTGGAAGCCGCCGAGTCCGGCGAGCACCGCACCCCACCAGCGACCCCACGCGATCCCGGCGCGACGACCGGCATCGGCGAGGAGGAACAGCCCGGCGACGGTCATGCCCCAGGCCACCGCGTGGAAGATGCCGTCGCCCACGAGCGCCGCCTCGTGGGTGCCGAGGTCGTAGAAGTGGTGCCACTGCAGCAGCAGGTGGAACACGAGCAGGTCGACCACCGAGGCCGCGATGCCGGCCCCGAAGAGCAGGCCGGAGGCCAGGAGCCGCCGATCGGTGCTCGCGGCGGTGGCAGGCGTCGCGGCGGTCGCCGTCATCCGGTCCTCCTCGACTGCGTCGCCTTGCCGCGCCTGCAGGCGCGAGCCCCACGGGTGCGGCGGAGCGCCACCATTCTCGGCGCGGAGCACCGGCGGGACAACGGAGCACAGCGATCCCGGAGCCGATGCGCAGTCGACGCTCAGCCCTGCCGCGCGGGCAGGCCACGCCGCTCCGTACAATGGCCGGGTGCGGATCCTGGTACTCGGCAGCGGCGCGCGCGAGCACGCCATCATCGCGGCGCTCCTGGCGGAGGGCGGCCACGAGATCACGGCCGCGCCCGGCAACGCCGGCATCGCGCGCGACGTCGAGACCGTGCGCCTCGACATCAAGTCGCCCGAGCTCGTCTCCGAGCTCGCGGTCGACGGGGGCTTCGACCTCGTCGTGATCGGCCCCGAGGCGCCGCTCGTCGCGGGCGTCGCCGACGAGCTGCGGAGGGCCGGCGTGCCGGTCTTCGGGCCCACGAAGGCCGCGGCGCGGCTCGAGGGCTCGAAGTCGTTCGCCAAGGACGTCATGGCGCGGGCGGGCGTGCCCACGGGAATCGACACCACCGCCACGACGATGGAGGAGGTGCGCGCCGCCCTCGACGCATCCGCACCCCCGTACGTGCTGAAGGCCGACGGGCTCGCCGCGGGCAAGGGCGTGATCGTCACCGACGACCGGGCGGCTGCCGAGGCGCACGCCGAGGCGTTCCTGCCGGATGGCCCGCTGCTCATCGAGGAGTACCTCGCTGGCCCCGAGGTGAGCCTGTTCGTGCTCACCGACGGCGAGGCGGTCGTGCCGCTCGCACCCGCGCAGGACTACAAGCGGCTCGGCGACGGCGACTCCGGCCCCAACACGGGCGGCATGGGCGCCTACTCGCCGCTGCCGTGGCTCGCCGAGCGCTTCGGCAGCGAGCAGGCGTTCGTCGACGAGGTCGTCGAGACGGTCGCGAAGCCGACGATCCGAGCGATGGCGGAGGCGGGCACGCCCTTCTCGGGCCTGCTCTACTGCGGGCTCATCGTCACCGCGTCGGGCGTCAAGGTGATCGAGTTCAACGCGCGCTTCGGCGACCCCGAGACGCAGGTCGTGCTGCCGCGCATCGAGTCGGGCCTCGCGGATGCGCTGCTCGCCGCCGCGAACGGCACGCTCGCCTCGGCCGCGCCGCTCGTGTGGCGCGACTCGGCGGCCGTGACGGTCGTGCTCGCGAGCGAGGGCTACCCCGGCGACCCCGCGACCGGCCGGCCCATCGGCGGCGTCGACGCCGCCGAGTCCGTCGAGGGCGTGCACGTGCTGCACGCGGCGACGAGCGAGGGCGAGCAGGGCCTGACCGCGACGGGCGGCCGCGTGCTCAACGTCGTCGGCACGGGCGCGACGCTCGCCGAGGCGCGCGAGCGCGCGTACGAGGCGCTCTCGCGCATCGAGCTCCTCGGCGGCCAGGCGCGCACCGACATCGCGGCCGGCGCATGAGCGGCACCGCCCCGACGGGCGGCCTCAGCGCGCTGCTGCCGGGCTGGACGCTCGCGTACAGCGGCAAGGTGCGCGACCTCTACGTCGCAGAGGGGCAGAGCCTCGCGACCGCGCCAGAGATGCTCATGGTCGCGAGCGACCGGGTCTCCGCCTTCGACCAGGTGCTCGAACCCGCCATCCCCGGCAAGGGCGAGCTGCTGACGACGCTCACCCGGTGGTGGACGCAGCGGCTCGGCCTCCCCTCGCAGCTCGCCCCCGACGCGGATGCTCGCACGCCGGAGCCGGTGCGGGGCCGCGCGATGCTCGTGCGCACGCTCGACATGCTGCCGATCGAGTGCGTCGTGCGCGGTCGCGTGACGGGCTCCGGCCTCAAGGAGTACCAGCAGGCGGGATCGATCTCCGGCGTCGCGCTCCCCGCGGGCCTCGTCGACGGCGACGCGCTGCCCGAGCCCATCTACACGCCCGCGTGGAAGGCGCCGCAGGGGCAGCACGACGAGAACGTCTCGTTCGAGCGCACGGTCGAGCTCGTGGGCGAGGAGGATGCGATCGCGATCCGCGCGCTGAGCCTGTCGGTCTTCGCGCGCGCCGCCGAGGTCGCCGCCGAGGCGGGGCTCGTGCTCGCCGACACGAAGTTCGAGTTCGGGCGCGACCGGGAGACGGGCGAGCTCCTGCTCGCGGACGAGGTGCTCACCTCCGACTCCTCGCGCTACTGGGACGCCGCGGCGCTCGAGGCGGGCCGCGTCGAGTCCTTCGACAAGCAGATCGTGCGCGACTGGCTCGCGGCGAACTGGGACGGCGAGGGCGCGGCGCCCGCGCTGCCCGCCGAGATCGTCGAGCGCACCGCCGCCCGCTACCGCGAGCTCATCGCCCGCCTCACGAGCGGGTCGTAGGGGCTCGCTGCGCCCGTCGCCCTTCGACTCGGTGGGCGCCCTTCGGGCGCGCACCGGCTCAGGGGGCAGAGACCGGCTCGGCGGCCAGAGCGCACGCCGGTCCCTGAGCCGCCCTCAGCGCGTCGCCCTTCGACTCGGTGGGCGCCCTTCGGGCGCGCACCGGCTCAGGGGGCAGAGCGCAACAGGGTCAGACCTGCGGCGCGTTCCAGGTGTCGCAGCCGCCCACGCCCTGCTCGTAGCCGGTCATGAGCCACGACTGCCGCTGCTCGCTCGAGCCGTGCGTCCAGCCCTCGGGGTTCACGCCGCCGCCGCTCTGCTGCTGCAGCCGGTCGTCGCCGATCGTGCGCGCGGCGTCGAGCGCCTGCAGCAGCTGCTGCTCGGAGACCGACTCGATCACGGGGGCGGCGCCGTCGTCGCGCGCCCCCGAGGCGCCGGCGATCCACGCGCCCGCGTAGCAGTCGGCCTGCAGCTCGCTGCGCACGGCCGACGACTGGGGGCCGGTGTCGCCCTGCTGGACGCGGTCGAGCTGGCCCGTGACGTGCTGGATGTGGTGCCCCCACTCGTGCGCGAGCACGTAGAGCTCTGCGAGGTTGCCTCCCTGCGCGCCGAGCTGCTCGCGCATCTGCTGGAAGAACGTGGTGTCGATGTAGATGCGCTGGTCGGGCGGGCAGTAGAAGGGGCCGACGGCGCTCGTGGCCGAGCCGCAGCCGGTCTGCACCTGCCGGTCGAACAGCTGCACGCTCGGGTCGGCGTACTGCAGGTCGTTCGCCTGCATCGTCTGGGTCCAGAAGCTCGACATCGAGTCGGCGCCGCCCTCCATGCGGCAGACGACGTTCGCGGGATCGTTGGCCTCCTCGCCCGTGCAGCCCGTGACCTCCTCGCCCTGGGATTGCGACTGCGACTGCGGCTGGATGGGCTCGCCGGGAGCGAGGCCCGTGAGATCGACGCCGAACACCATCGAGACGATGACGAGGATCACGGTGATGAGGCCGCCGCCGCCGACCGCGAGGGTGCCGCCGCCGATGCCGCCACCGCCCTGGCTCACGGCGGAGGTGTCGAAGTTCGCGTCGCCCCTGAACGTCATGGCTGCACATTAGCCCGCGCCGATCGGTGTGTCCCTGACGGATGCGCGACGCGAGCGCCCGCGCGACCGCACGCGACCGTAGACTGGAGGCACCCCATCCACTCATCGCAGGGAGCGACCCATGGCCCTCATCGTCGTCGACGTCATGCCGAAGGCGGAGATCCTCGACCCGCAGGGCAAGGCCGTCACGCGCGCGCTCGCCCGCCTCGGCCACGAGGCGGTCGGCGACGTGCGCGTCGGCAAGCGCTTCGAGCTGCGCGTCGACGGGGACGTCACGGACGCGCTGCTCGACGAGGTGCGCGAGGTCGCCTCCGAGGTGCTCGCGAACACGGTGATCGAGGACGTCGTCGAGGTGCGCGTCGTCGACGAGGCGGAGCTCGCGCGATGAAGGTCGGCGTCATCACCTTCCCCGGCACGCTCGACGACCGCGACGCGCAGCGCGCCGTGCGCCTCGCCGGTCACGAGCCCGTCGCGCTGTGGCACCGCGAGCACGACCTGCACGGCGTCGACGCGCTCGTGCTGCCGGGCGGCTTCTCCTACGGCGACTACCTGCGCGCCGGCGCGATCGCCGCGCTCTCCCCGATCATGACCGAGGTCGTCGACGCCGCGAACCGCGGCATGCCGGTGCTCGGCATCTGCAACGGCTTCCAGATGCTCGCCGAGGCGCACCTGCTGCCGGGCGGCCTCGTGCGCAACCAGACGGGCCTGTTCGTGCGCCGCGACCAGCGGCTGCGCGTCGAGCGCACCTCCACGGCATGGTCGAACCGGTTCGACGAGGGCCAGGAGATCGTCATCCCGCTCAAGAACGGGGAGGGCCGCTTCGTCGCGACCCCCGAGGAGGTCGCGCGCATCGAGGGCGAGGGCCTCGTCGTCTTCCGCTACCTCGGCGAGGACCCCAACGGCTCGATCGACGCGATCGCGGGCGTCGCGAACGCCGCGGGCAACGTCGTGGGGCTCATGCCGCACCCCGAGCACGCCGTCGAGCTCGGCTTCGGCCCGACGACGACCCGCATGAAGGCGGGCGTCGACGGGCTCGAGATCTTCAAGTCGGCGCTCGAGGCCGTCGCGGCGTAGCGCGCGGGGCTGCCCGGCGACCCCGAGTGTAGGCTGGCTACATGATTGGCGCGACCGCGACCGCCCGACAGGGACTGACGCCGAAGGCGCTCTACCGCGCGCTCGCGATCGCCGAGGCGATCACGTGGACGCTGCTGCTGCTCGCGATGGTCGCGAAGTACGGCTTCCACCTCGACGGTCTCGTGCCGGTCGCCGGTCCCATCCACGGCTTCGCCTTCCTCGCGTACGGCGCCATGCAGCTCGTCGTCGGGCACAACCAGCGCTGGCGGCTCGCGACGCTGCTCGTCGGCATCCTCACCGCCGTGATCCCCTTCGCGACCGTCCCGTGGGAGCGCAGCCTCGCCCGGCGCGGCCTGCTCGAGGGCGGCTGGCGCACCGAGGCGGGCGACGACCCGCGCGACGCGCGACGGATCGACCGCGCGTTCCGCTGGGGCATCCGCCACGCGCTCCTCATGGCAGTCGCGATCGCCGTGGTCGTGGCGATCGTCTTCGTCGTGCTGCTGCAGGCGGGGCCGCCCTCCGAGTGGCTCGGCTGACGGCCCTCGCGCCGTCGGCGGCATCCCGCCTCGCGCGCGTCGCGCATCCTCCGCGCCGGTAGGATCGAGGGACCGCCGAGCAGAGCCCGCGTAGGGATCTACGCCGAGGAGAGCCGTGACTGCATCCCGCACCACCCCCCGTGACACCGTCGAGGTGGCCGCATCGACCCCGGAGCGCGAGCAGCCGTTCGCCGCGCTCGGCCTGAAGGCCGACGAGTACGAGCGCATCCGCGAGATCCTCGGTCGCCGCCCCACGAGCGCCGAGCTCGCGATGTACTCGGTCATGTGGAGCGAGCACTGCTCGTACAAGTCCTCCAAGCGCCACCTGCGCACGTTCGGCCAGAAGGTCACGCCCGAGATGCGGGAGCGCCTCATGGTGGGCATGGGCCAGAACGCCGGCGTCATCGACGTCGGCGAGGGCTGGGCCGTCACCTTCAAGGTCGAGAGCCACAACCACCCCTCGTTCGTCGAGCCCTTCCAGGGCGCCGCGACGGGCGTCGGCGGCATCGTGCGCGACATCATCTCGATGGGCGCTCGCCCCGTCGCGGTCATGGACGCGCTGCGGTTCGGCGCGATCGACCACCCCGACACGGCGCGCGTCGTGCACGGCGTCGTCGGCGGCATCTCCTTCTACGGCAACTGCCTCGGCCTGCCGAACATCGGCGGCGAGACGGTCTTCGACGCGGTCTACCAGGGCAACCCGCTCGTGAACGCGCTCGCCGTCGGCGTGCTGCGCCACGAGGACCTGCACCTGGCCAACGCGACGGGCGTCGGCAACAAGGTCGTGCTGTTCGGCGCGCGCACGGGCGGCGACGGCATCGGCGGCGCGTCGATCCTCGCCTCCGAGTCGTTCGACGAGGAGGGTCCCGCGAAGCGACCCGCCGTGCAGGTGGGCGACCCCTTCGCCGAGAAGGTGCTCATCGAGTGCTGCCTCGAGCTCTACGCCGCGCACGTCGTCGAGGGCATCCAGGATCTCGGCGCCGCGGGCATCTCGTGCGCGACGAGCGAGCTCGCCGCCAACGGCGACTCCGGCATGCGGGTCGAGCTCGACCACGTGCTGCTGCGCGACCCGACGCTCACGGCCGAGGAGATCCTCATGTCGGAGTCGCAGGAGCGCATGATGGCGATCGTCGCCCCCGAGAAGCTCGACGCGTTCCTCGCGATCACGGAGAAGTGGGATGTCGAGACGAGCGTGCTCGGCGAGGTCACCGGCGACGGCCGCCTCGTCATCACGCACTCCGGCGAGACGATCGTCGACGTCGACCCGAAGACGGTCGCGATCGACTCCCCCGTCTACGACCGCCCGATGGAGCGGCCCGTCTGGCAGGACGCCCTGCAGGCCGACCGCGCCGCCGCGCTGCCGCGCGTCGCGGGCGCCGAGCTCGGCGAGCAGCTGCGGACGCTCGTCGGCAGCCCGAACCTCGCCGACCCGTCGTGGATCACCGAGCAGTACGACGACTACGTGCTCGGCAACACGGCGCTCTCGATGCCCGACGATGCGGGCATGGTGCGGATCGATGAGGAGTCGGGGCTCGGCTTCGCCGTCGCGATCGACGCGAACGGCCGCTACTGCCAACTCGACCCGCGCGAGGGCGCCAAGTCGGCGCTCGCCGAGGCCTACCGCAACGTCGCCGTCACGGGCGCGACGCCCGTCGGCGTGAGCGATTGCCTCAACTTCGGCAACCCCGAGATCCCCGCGGTCATGTGGCAGTTCGCCGAGGCAGTCGACGGCCTCGCGGACGGCTGCGTCGAGCTCGGCATCCCCGTGACGGGCGGCAACGTCTCGTTCTACAACCAGACGGGCGAGACGCAGATCCACCCGACGCCCGTCGTGGGCGTGCTCGGCATCATCGACGACGTGGACCGGCGCATCCCCTCCGGCTGGCAGGACGACGGCCAGGCGCTGTTCCTGCTCGGCACGACGCGCGACGAGCTCGACGGCTCGGCGTGGGCCGGCACGATCCACGACCACCTCGGCGGACTGCCGCCCGCGGTCGACCTCGCCGCGGAGCAGCGCCTCGCGAGCCTCATGCACGGCGTCGCGCTCGAGGGCCTCGCGACGGCAGCGCACGACCTCGCCGAGGGCGGCCTCGGCGCCGCGGTGGTCGAGGGCGCCCTGCGCTTCGGCATCGGCGCGCGCATCTGGCTCTCGGGGCTCATGGAGCGCGACGGGATCGACGAGACCGCGGCGCTCTTCTCCGAGTCGGGAGCGCGCGCGATCGTTGCCGTCGCCCGCGAGGACGAGGTGAAGTTCACCGGCATGTGCGAGGCCCGGGGCGTGCCCGTGCTGCGGATCGGCGTCACCGACGCGACGAGCGGCGCGGTCGAGATCCAGGACATCGCGACGCTCTCGCTCGACGAGCTGCGCGCCGCGAACCGCGAGCCGATCCGGGGCCGCTTCAGCTGAGCGCGCGCGGGCGCGCGGCACCGGTCGCGCGCGCCGCGCGCAGCTCGAGCGCGTCGCGCCAGCCGTAGACGAGGCCCGCCGCCGCGATCGCGACGAAGGGCGTCGCCATCTCGGGCCGCCCGACCGCGACCGCGGCGACGCCGGTCGCGGCGGCGGCGACGGCGACCTCGAGCCCGCAGCGCCGCACGACCGCGAGCACGCTCGCGCCCGAGCCCGCCTTCGGCGTCACGCGGAAGCGCGCGCGCCCGAGCACGAGCACGACGACGACCGCGCGCGTCGCGACGACCGAGACCGACGCGTAGAGCATCGCCGCCCGCACGACGAAGCCGAGTCCGGAGAGGATGCCGCGCTCGCGCGCGCGATGGATCGTCTCTGGCACGAGCGGCGCGAGCCCCAGCACGCCGAGCGCGATGCCGAGCTGCCACGGGAACAGCGGCGCGTGCGTCGCGGCCGCGACGAGGGAGTAGGCGAAGAGCACGACCGGCACGAGCGCGGCGAGCACCGGCACGAGCAGGTCGAGCACGAGGTCCGCGCGCCGCAGCGGCCCGAGCCGTGCATCGACGAGGCTCTTGCGCGAGCGGCGGAGCAGCTGCACGGCGCCCTCGACGAACTTGCCGAACTGCACCGCGAACGCGGCGTGGTCGACGGGCGCGTCCTCCACGGAGCGCAGCTCCGGCGCCGCGACGACCTCGTACCCGCGTCGGGCGAGCTCGAGCGAGAGCGCGGTGTCCTCCATGACGAGCTCGGGGAACCCACCCGCCTCCCGCACGGCGCTGACGTCGAGCATCGCGCCGCGGCCGCAGAACACGCTCACGCCGAGCGCCTCGCGGCCCGAGAGCTGCGCCGCGGCGTAGCCGGAGAAGAGCCCGCTGAAGTCGCGCACGAACGAGGAGTCGCCCGAGCGCGTGCCGATGCGGCCCTGCACGACGGCCGCGTCGGGGTGCGCGGCGAAGCGGGCGAGCGCGCCCGCGACGAAGTCCGGCGGGATCTCCTGATCGGCGTCGAGCACGACGATGCGGTCGACCTCGTGGCCGTGCTGCTCGAGCCAGGCGTTGAGGTTGCCGGCCTTGGCGCCGCGCCGCTCGGAGCGCCGCTGCAGCTCGATCCCGCCCTCCGCGACGAGCGCGTCGATCCGCGCTCGCGTCTCGGCGGTCGAGCAGTCGTCGAGCACCACCGTGCGCGTGCCGAGGTGCGTCTGGGCGGCGCTGCGCCGCACGACGTCGGCGCGGAAGTCGTCGGTGACGGGATACAGGAGCGCGACCCGCTCGGCGCTCGATGCGAGCGCTTGCGGCACCGCGGCTCGCGAGGCGCGCCAGGCGGCGACGAGCAGCACGACCTGCCGCAGGCCCGACAGCAGCGCGAGCCCGACGACGGGCGAGGCGATCGCGAGCGCGAGCCACCCGGCGCTCGACGTGGGCGGCGCGAGCCGCGCCAGCGCCACGGCTGCGAGCGCGGTGAAGCCGAGGAGCGCGAGCGTGAGGAGCGGCAGCGCGTCGGCCGCGCGGGGCGCGGGGGCCGACGACACTCGGGGCGGCCGCTCAGCGCGAGTCACTCACGTTCCTCTCAGCGCCGCGGGCGCAGCGCGCTCATCGCGACACTAGCGGCGGCGCCTCCGGGTTCCCGGTGAACCGCCCGTGAGCGCACTCGCCCGACGCCCCGCCCATCCGCCTATGCTTCCGCCATGGAGCTCACCGTGCCCGCCGTCAACGTCTTCGCCGTGCTGCTCGCGACGGTCGCCGCGATGCTCGTCGGCTTCGCCTACTACCACCCGAAGGTGCTCGGCGCCTCGTGGATGCGCGCGATCGGGCACACCGCGGAGACGGTGCGCCGACGCCCGCAGCCGTGGGTGTACCCGCTCGTCGTCGCGTGCGCGTTCGTCACCGCGTGGGTGCTCGCCGGGGCGGCGTGGATCTCGCACGAGTTCTACGGGGGCAGCTTCCTCGTCAACGCGCTCGTGACCGCGTGGATCCTCTTCCTCGGCTTCACGCTCGCGCGCGTCGTCGTGCACGACGCGTTCGACCCCCGGGGCTTCCGCGTCACCGGGCACACGGCGCTCAACGAGGCGCTCGTGGTCACCGCGATGGCGCTCGTCATCGGCGTCTGGCCGCCCGCGTGAGCGACGTCGCCGTCTCCCTCGAGCGCCTCGTCGACGCACCGGCGGATGCGCTCTGGCGCGTGCTCACGGACGTCGAGGGCTTGGAGGGGGTGCTCTCGGGCGTGACGCGCGTCGAGCGGCTCGCGGGCATCGGCTACGCGATCGGCACGCGCTGGCGCGTCACGCGGGCCATGCTCGGCCGGGAGACGAGCGAGGAGCTCGAGGTCGTGGGCATCGACGAGGGCCGCTCGACGACGCTCGCGGCGGAGGCGAGCGGCATCGTCACCCGCACCGAGCTCACGCTCGAGCCGGTCACGGACGCTGCCGGGCAGACGATCGTGCGGATGCGGCGCAGCGGCACGTTCCTCTCGCCGTCGTGGCTGCAGCGCGCGGTCGCGACGCTCACGTGGGGCATCGGGCTGCGCGCGACCCGCGCAGCGATGCGGCAGGATCTCGACGACATCGCCGCTGCGGCCGAGTCGCGCTGACCCTCAGCGCATGCCGAGGGGGCGCCGAGCACGACCGGTCCGCACCTAGCCTGAGGGCATGACCCTGCAGCAGCCGCCCGGCTGGTATCGCATGCCCGATGGCAGTCAGCGGTGGTGGGATGGGCGCACGTGGACCGTGCCCGCGGCGCGCGCGCTGCCCTCCGCGTCGACGCCTCCCGCCGCGATCGTCCGACACCCGCAGCTGCTCCCTCCCGGCGCAGCAGCGCCGTGGCAGGCACCGACGGTGGTGCATCACGTGCACGTCTCGCAGAAGGAGGTCGGCACTGCCTACCTCTTCGCGATCCTCCTCGCCGGCTTCGCCGCGCATCGGTTCTACCTCGGCAAGCCGGGGAGCGCGATCGCGATGCTGCTGCTGTGGCAGGTGGGCGTCGCGACGGCATGGCTCGGCATCGGGCTCCTGCTGGGCCTCGCCTTCCTCATCTGGTGGATCGTCGACCTCTGCACGCTGCGCGGGATGGTGGAGCAGGAGAACGCGCGGCGGTTCGCCGCGGCGGCTGCGCCGCCGCACCACGTCCCTCGCTGATCGCAGCATGCGTCGAGCGCGGAGCCGATCTAAGGTGGACCGGTGACCGATGCGCCGCCGAGCCCTGGCTGGTACGACGACCCGGACGGGCGCCGGCGCTGGTGGAGCGGCACCCACTGGGGCGCCTACGCGCCGTGGGGCGAGTCGAGCGGCGCCGACGCGCCCCCCTCGGTGCCCGAGCGGCCGAAGCTCGATCGCTCGCTGACCTTCGACCCCACCGCGGCGGGCCGCATCGCCAGGGCCCAGCCGAGCGCGCCGGCCGAGCCGAGCGCACCGCTGCGCTCGAGCGCGTTCCTCCCCGCGGGTGCCGGTGCGCACGGCGGGCCCAGGGCGCACGGCGACGCCGGGGCGCAGGGTCCGGCGGCGAAGCGGACGAAGCGCCTGGCGATCGCGTACGCGCTCGCCATCGTGCTCGGCCTGCTCGGCGGGCACCGCTTCTACCTCGGTCGCGTGCCCTCGGCGACCGTGCAGATGATGCTCTCCTTCGCGGCCGCTGCCGCGGGTGTCGTGCTGCACGGCGCGGGCGACGCGCCCGCCTGGCTGCTCGCGGCGCCCATCGCGGCGATCGGGTGGTGGCTCGCCGACCTGCTGCGCCTGCCCGGCATGGTGCAGGCGCGCGATCCCCGCTAGGGGACCCGCCCCGCTTCGGGCACCGGACCCCGGATCGCATCGTGGACCCGGGATCGGAGGTCCGCCCGGCGGAGAGGGGTCCGCTCCGGCGGCGAGCCGGCGGCCGAGCGCGAGGTCGCGCTAGTCGGCGCTCGCGATCCGCTCGTGGTGGTGGATGACCTCGGCGATCACGAAGGTGATGAACTTCTCGGCGAACTCGGGGTCGAGCTCCGCCTCCTCGGCGAGGCGGCGCAGGCGCGCGATCTGCAGCTGCTCGCGCCCGGGGTCGCTCGGCGGCATGCCGTGCTCGGCCTTGAGCACGCCGACGGCCTGCGTCAGCTTGAAGCGCTCGGCGAGCGTGTGGATCAGGATCGCGTCGA